>DLGR01000039.1 GCA_002482805.1 Micavibrio sp. UBA7689
GGTTTAAAGATCTCGTGGTGATCGGCTCTGTAAGGCGTCCCAATCTTTGGGAAATGCGTCCCGATCTTTACACGATGAATTTCTTCCGAAAACTTGGTTTCAAAGCGCTTGGCGATGACGGATTGCTTCAGGCTATTCATGCGCAGTTGAAAGAAGAGGGTTTCAAACTGCACGGCATTCACGAAATCATGCCCGATTTTCTGATGCCCGACGGATTGCTCGGTTCTATGTCGCCTACAAAGGCGCAACTTGATGATATTGCGCTCGGTTATGTGGCCGCGAAAGATTTGGGTGCCAAGGATATCGGCCAATCGGTCGTCGTATCAGGCGGTAAGGTTATCGGTACCGAAGATTCCAAAGGCACGAACGCACTGATCAAGCGTTGCCACGGCGGCATTCTGGTGAAAACCTGCAAACCCCAGCAAGACCGCAAACTCGATCTGCCGACCATCGGTATAGAAACCATCAAATTGTGCGCGGAACGGGGATTTTCGGGTATTGCGACAGAAGCCGGTGCGTCGATCATTGTCGACAAAGCAGAATGCATAGCCGCTGCGGATAAAGCCGGTTTGTTTTTGATGGGTGTCACGCCATGAAGATTTGTGTGATCGCAGGCGAACCGTCGGGCGATTTCCTCGGCTCCAAACTTATCGAGGCTTTAAAAGCCCAAACCGTTGCGGAATTCAGCGGCGTCGGTGGTCCGTTGATGATGCGCGCGGGGCAGCCTTCTATATTTCCATACGAAGAATTGGCCGTTATGGGTGTAGCGGAGATTGCGCCGAAACTGATCGGTATTTTGGCGCGCATTCGCCAGACGATAAACCATATCAAGGAAACCAAACCCGATGTGGTGGTGACGATTGATTCCCCTGATTTCTGCTTCCGCGTGGCGAAAGCTGTAAAACAGGAAATGAAATCTGATGCGCCCAAAATTGTCCATTATGCCGCGCCTACGGTTTGGGCGTGGCGCTCGAGTCGTGCTGACAAGATCAAGGCGTTTCTGGATGGGCTTATTTGTTTGTTCGATTTCGAGCCGCCCTATTTTGAATTTCCGACGATTGCCGCAGGGCATCCGATGGTGGAGGGCGATGCGCTTAAAGCCGACGGTGCGGTGTTCCGCGAAGATAACGGCATTCCCAGCAGTGAAACCGTTATCGGTTTATTGTTCGGTTCGCGCAAAGGGGAATTGAAACGCACAGGCAAAATCCTGCGGGATGCGGCGTTCAACGTGGCGGACAGATTGGCGACGTTGCCACAGATTGTGGCGCCGACCTTGCCGCATTTGAGGAAAGACGTGCACGAAATCCTCAAAGACTACCGCGGAGAAGTGCATATAATCACCGAGCCGAACCAAAAATGGAACGCGTTCAAATCCATGGACGTCGCGTTGGCGTGTTCGGGCACAGTCGGATTGGAGCTGGCGATGCTTCAGATACCGCATATTATCGCGTATCGCATGAATCCAGTTACGTTTCATTTTATCAAAAGGTTGGTAAAAGTCAAGTATGCGCACCTCGCAAACATTATGGCGGATCGCGAAATCGTTCCTGAGTTTATCCAAGGCGATTGCAAAGTACACGATATCGCCGACACCGCGTTCAACTTACTCATGAGCCCGGACCAGCAGAAGCATGCGTTTGCGGATATTGCCGCACGTTTGGGTGCGGGTCAAAAAGAAACGCCGTCGCAAAAAGCGGCGGCGTTTGTGTTGTCTTTCGCGAAGTAACGTTTATTTGCGTTTCTTGATGTCTACGTATTCGCGCAAGGCGGGGCCCGTGTACAGCTGACGCGGGCGGCCGATACGCAGTTCGGGTTCTTCGATCATTTCTTTCCATTGGGAAATCCAGCCGACCGTACGCGATACGGCGAAGAGTACCGTAAACATCGAGGTCGGGAAGCCCATGGCCTTCAAAATGATGCCCGAGTAGAAGTCGACGTTCGGGAACAATTTGCGGGAGATAAAATATTCGTCCTCCAGAGCAATACGTTCCAGTTCCATCGCCAGTTTGAGCGTGGGATTGTCGCGCAGGCCGAGCTCGTCCAAAACTTCGTGGCATGACTCGCGCATGATTTCGGCGCGCGGGTCGAGGTTTTTGTATACGCGGTGACCAAAACCCATGAGGCGGAACGGGTCGTCCTTGTCTTTTGCTTTCTTGATGTATTCGGGGATGCGGTCCACAGAACCGATTTCGGCGAGCATTTCCAAAACTTCCTGGTTCGCGCCGCCGTGGGCAGGGCCCCACAAACAGGCGATACCGGCAGCGATACAGGCGAACGGGTTCGCTTGGGAAGAACCGGCGATGCGCACGGTAGAAGTCGATGCGTTTTGTTCGTGGTCAGCATGCAAGATCAAGATGCGGTCCATTGCCTTTGCCAACACCGGATTTACCTTGTACGGTTCGGCGGGCACGGCGAAACATTGATAGAGGAAGTTTTCCGCATAGTTCAGATCGTTGCGCGGATACATGAAGGGCTGGCCGATCGAATATTTGTAGGTCATGGCGGCCAGCGTCGGTAATTTCGCGATCAAACGGTGCGCCGATATTTCGCGTTGTTTCGGATCGTAGATGTCCAAAGAGTCGTGATAGAACGCGGCCATTGCGCCGACCACGCCGACCATAACGGCCATCGGGTGCGCGTCGCGGCGGAAACCGCGGTAGAAATAGTTCATCTGATCGTGAACCATGGTGTGGTACGTGATCGATTTCGTGAATTCTTCCAATTCCGTCTGGTTCGGCAGATCGCCGTTCAGCAGCAGGTAGCATGTTTCCATGTAATTGGATTTGCGCGCCAGTTCCTTGATGTTGTAACCGCGGTGGGCCAGCAGGCCTTCGTCGCCGTCGATAAAGGTGATGCGCGATTTGCAAGACGCCGTTGACGTATAAGACGGGTCGAACGTGAAATTGCCCGTTTCCGCGTAGAGTTTGCGGACGTCGATAACATCCGGACCCATCGTTCCCGACAAAACAGGCAGTTTGGTTTCTTTGCCTGTGGAATCGTTTTTCAACGTATAGGTTGCTTGGCTGTTGGTGGCTTCGGCGGCTTTTTTGGCTTCGGTCATGATCGGTCCCGTTCTTGATGATTTTGAACGCAGAAGAATTCTGCCTGTTAAAAATACGCCCCGAATGGTTAAAGATCAATTTACAAGATATTGAATTCGCTCGAGTTTCCGTATTGTTGCAGTGAAGCGCAAGGCATTCCGCCAGCCACAGCGATTGCACCCTCATTATATGACGGAGTTTCAGGGCGGCGGCGGACGTACAGCCGTGTTTGTAGGCGTTCCATTTCGAGCGTGATTTGCCCGCGGCCGTACGGGGACCCGTGGATTTTTGCCACGGTTTTTGGTGGCGGGCGCTTTCTGCCTGTTTTGCCCGTGATTGTGGCGTCCATCTAGGCAAGATTTTTGTTCAGTTCGTTTTGCGCCGTTTTTTCTTCGGGGCGGGAATATTCAATGATTTTGCGTTTGATGTAGTGTTCTTCTTTCAGTTTTTTCCACGCGTGCACCGTGCGCACGGTTTGCGCGTTCGCCTTCATCGCCGTGGCGATTTTGTCGTGTTCGGTATAACGGCCTTTGGATTCATCGAGATAAAAGTGAAACAGCCCGTCGAGAAGACGTGCCTGTGTGACCATCATGTCGCACAGATCGACGGGGTTGTTGGCGTGGGCATCGACCATGGTGGATTGCAAAGATTCCGTGACCTTTTCCAAGGTCACCTGTTCTTCTTGAATTTTAAGGATGTGGCTGAGGTTGCGGGCCGCAAGCTCGAGCCTTTGTGCGGCGACGAAATCCGCGGCGTCGGTAAGATAGCTCATGCGGGAGTATAGGCATTAATTCCTATAATGTCAAGAAAATTGACAATTACATAATATAATGCGATAGCACGCGCATGGCAAAGAAGACACGCGCGGAAAGGATCGCCCTTATTTCGGAATGGCTGGAAACAGCTTCCGATGAAACGCTCACGCGCGTGGAAAAATTACAAAAGCGCGTCACCGCGAATACAAAATTGTCGCAAGAGTTTGATGCGCAGGCGGGATTTGATTGGGACGCATTCGCCGCGCACGCGGCCGCGAACCAGTGGCGCACGCGCATGGAGCGCGGATATAAAAGATACCCCGACTTTTTCGGGTTCATTCAAGAAGTGTATGGGCCGTGGATTGAAAAAGCCAAAGCGGCGGGGCGCCCGTTGGTGCAGGCGGACATCGCCAAAGTGGATGATGCATTATACACGCGCCTGTTGGTGATGGTTTCCAAACATGGTTTGCCCGATACGCTTGATTTGCCCGCGGCGAAAGACTTGGCGTTGCGCGGTCTGAACGATGAAGACAAAGAGCGTTTGCTCGAAAGACGCAGGCTTACGCGTGAATCCGTGCAGTTATATCGCTTGGCGAAAGATTAAGACGGCTTCTTCAGTCATTTCATTTGACTATTACGTGGCCAAATTTAATTAGATCTTCCATTTTTGTAGGTTCATCAAAGCCTTCTATTTTTACTTTCTCTATCGTTGCTTTTAAAGCAGGCGTTATGGGCGCAACAAACGAAATATTCGTATCGGTACTTAAGCTATTTGAGTTAATACCAAACACACATCCGTTTTTATTGCTTATAACGGGTCCACCGCTTGCTCCACCGTGAATGTGCATATCTGTCTGATAGCAAGGCCCACCCAAGGCTTTTTTATGAATGTCTGTAATGGTGCCATCATAAAAATCAGGCACTAGATAAATTTTGTGAACATTTTCCTCTTCTTTTCTCTCAAAATTTGGGAAAGCATAAGATGCGATGTGATCACCGATCGAAGGGCATTTATCCGTAAGAGTTAAAAATCTATTTTTTAGAAATTCACCCGTGTTTGTATTAATCATAGGTTCGGCAACCCCAATTGATATATCAGCTTCTTTGCTGTTCCAACAACTTGCTACTGGCCGTCTTATGATGAAGTCGTTTTCATGCAAATGTATTATTATGAGGGGCGTTATGGGCTGTCCATATTCATTACAAACCGCCATGACGTTGTGTCCTGCGGTCATGAAAAGGCCTTGTGCCGAGATATAAAACCCTGTGCCTATAAATGTATAAACGTGATTTTCTACGGTAAATAAAGAGAAAACAGAGTCAGTCTTGTCGAGCTTTCCCTTATCACCGTAAAAGTTCCAGAGGCCTTCTTCTGCAGTACCTTCTAATTTTTTCATTTTATCAAGGCTTCTTCAACCACTTCGCGTATTCGGGAATGGCGGCGGCATCGATTTCGAGGATGCAGGGCAGTTCATACGGATGGATTTTTTGCAGGCGTTTGACGAGTTTGTCTTTTTTATCAAACGGGGCCTTTATCAACGCGGCAAATTCTTCATCCTGTTTCAATTCGCCTTTCCACGGATAGACGGCCGTGTGGGGTGCGGAGATATTGCCGCAGGCGGCGAGGTTTTCTTCGATCAAGGTTTGAATCGCGCCAAGCGCATCGTCGTGCGAGGCGAAGGTTGTGTAAATAAGCGCGATTTCTTTCATTTTATTTTCCGAACGTGTCACATTTCGCGGGTTCGCCGCTATCGAAACCTGTTTTGAACCATTGCATGCGTTGTTGCGCGGAGCCGTGCGTGAAACTGTCCGGCACGGCGTAGCCTTGGGCCTTTTCCTGCATCTTGTCATCACCGACTTGCCCGGCTGCGCGGATGGCCTCGGCCAGATCGCCGTCTTCCAGCGCGCCGAATTCGGCAACATGGTGTGCCCAGACGCCCGCATAACAATCCGCCTGCAATTCCGTTTTCACGGACGAGGCGTTGTCTTTGCGTTTGGCGAGGTTGCCTTGCAAATTCTGGATATGGTGGCCGACTTCGTGCGCTATCACATAGGCCCGCGCGAAATCACCCGGCGCGCCGAGTTTGGCATCGAGTTCATAAAAGAAATCGAGGTCGAGATAAACGGATCGATCGTTCGGGCAATAGAACGGACCCATGGCGGATTGGCCCGTACCGCAGGCCGTATCCGTAGCGCCCGCGAACAGCACCATGCGGGCGGGCGGGTAGGAACCGTTCGCGACGAATTGCGACCACACATCTTCGGTGGAGCCGAGAACCGCGGCGGCGAAGTCTGCCTGTTCCGCCTGTTGTTCGGGAGAGATTTTGGAAGGACGGGACGCCGAGGATTGAATTGTGCGGTTGACGCCCTCCATGATGAGCGAGGCGGGGTTGCCGCCCAGAAGATAAACGACGAGGGCGAGCGCGAAAATTCCGCCCGCGCCGCCGACAGCTTTGCCGCCCATGCCGCGGCGGTCTGATACATTCGAGGAACGGCGAAGATTTTGCCAGCGCATTATGCCACCGCCTTCAAACGCGCGAGCGTTTCTTCCTTGCCCAGAATTTCCATGGCGTGGAAGAGCGAAGGCGATTTATCCCGTCCCGTCAGCGCGGCGCGCAGCGGCATCATGATTTTGCCGAGTTTAAGATTTTGTTCGGTCGCCAACGCGCGGCAGGATTCTTCGATTTTGTCGTGCGTGAACGATTCCAACGTTTCGAATTTCGCGGCGATGTGACCGAGCGCGGATTTTCCGTCCGCATCGAGAAGCTTTTGCGCTTCGGGCGTGAAATCGAGCGGGACCGATTTTGCCAAAAACGCGGCTTCTTCGGCGAGCTGTATCAATGTGACGGCGCGGGATTTCAATTCCGGCATCATGGCGAGGATACGCGTGTCGTTTTGTGCGGGCAGGAACGGTTTGATGAGTTCGAGCAGGCGTTTGTCATCGGCGAGTTTGATGTAATGCGCGTTCAGGTGGTTGAGCTTGTCGAAATCCCAGCGTGCGGGGGAGCGCACGACATGTTCCAGATTGAACCATTCGAGCGCCTGCGCATCGGAAATGATTTCGTCATCGCCGTGCGACCAGCCGAGGCGCAGAAGATAATTCCGCATCGCTTCGGGGAGGTAGCCCATGTCGCGGTATTCTTCCACGCTTGCGGCGCCGTGACGTTTGGACATTTTTGAACCATCGGGGCCAAGGATAAGCGGCAGGTGCGCGTATTCGGGTTTCTTCCAGCCCATCGCATCGTAAATCAAATTCTGGCGGAAGGTGTTGTTGAGGTGGTCGTCCCCGCGGATGACATGCGTGACGCCCATATCGTGATCGTCCACCACAACGGCGAGCATGTAGACGGGGGTGCCGTCCGAACGCAGAATGATCATGTCATCGAGTTGTTCGTTGTTGACCGTGACATCGCCTTGCACGTGATCGGGCACAGTCGTTGCGCCATCGATGGGTGCTTTGATACGGATAACGGGTTTGACGCCCGCGGGCGGTGTTTCCTTGCTGTCGCGCCAACGGCGGTCATAGAAAGTGGGTTTGCCTTCGGCCTTCGCCTTTTCGCGCATGGCGTCGAGTTCTTCGGGTGAGCAGTAGCAGTAGTAAGCTTTTCCCGCCTTCAATAATTCCTGAGCGACTTCGGCGTGGCGGGCGCGGCGTTCGAATTGGGAAACGATTTCGCCGTCGTAGTCGAGGCCGATCCATTTCACGCCATTGATAAGTGCCTGAACATGCGCGGGATCGTAACGTTCGCGGTCCGTGTCTTCGATGCGGAAGACGACCTTGCCGCCGTGTTTCCTCGCATACAGCCAGTTGTAAAGCAGTGTGCGGGCCGTGCCGATATGCATGAGGCCTGTTGGAGACGGGGGAAAACGGGTGACGACGGACATATTATATGGTGTTCCTTTGAAATTCGTCCTAATTTACAGGGGAAATACCTTATTAAACAAGGGGTTTTCGTGGGGTTTTCTGTGTCGATATCCGCCGAAATTGCGGCCCAGAAGGAGCGTTTGTTCCTGTGGGTGCCTGTTTGTTTCGGGCTCGGCATAGTTTTGTATTTCGCGTTGATGGCGGAGCCAGTGTATTGGGCGGGGTTTGCAGGCATCGCCGCCGTTCTTCCTTTCGTTTCGCATTATCACAAAAAACAGCATGACGATGCCGCGCATTTCATCGCGTATCTGTTGAGCGCCGCAATTTTCCTCGCCGCGTGCGGATTCACGGCGGCGCAGGCGGGTACGGGATTTTATGGCACGCCCATTCTGGAGAAAAAAATCGGACCCGTGCGCGTGGTGGGGCAGATCGAACATATCGAAAAGCTCGGCGGCAACGAGGGATCGCGCATCGTTCTGCGGAATGTAAGTTTGGAACGCGTGGAGCGTGCGCCCAAGAAAATACGCGTGAAATTCCGCAAGGATGAAAATTTGAAAGCGGGGGATACGATTTCCGCACTCGTGTCCCTTGATTCGCCGTCGATGGCGGTTCTGCCTTACGCATATGATTTTCGCCGGCATTTGTTTTTCGACGGTATCGGCGGGGTAGGGTTCGCGTATTCGGGCGCGGAGATTATCGACAGCAAGCCAGCGAATGATTTGTTTTTTGAAAATCTGCGCACATGGATCGATTCCAAGATTATTGCACGGGCGGGACCTGTGACTTCGGGGATTATGAGCGCGCTTATCACGGGACAGCGCGGGGCAATTGCCGATGAGGATGAAGAGGCGATGCGGGATTCCGGCCTTTATCACCTTTTATCCATTTCGGGGACGCATGTGTGCATGGTGGCCGGGGTTTTGTTTTTCTTCGTGCGGTTATTCCTCGCGCTTTCGCCTTGGGTTGCATTGCATTGGCCTATCAAGAAGATCGCGGCGGGCGCGGCATTGGCGGGCGCGGCGTTTTACGTGTTTCTGGCAGGGGCGGAAGTGCCCGCGGTGCGTGCCCTGATGATGACGGGCCTTATCATGGCGGCCATCATGTTGGACCGTTCGCCGTTTTCATTGCGCCTTATCGCATTTGCGGCGTTGATTGTGTTGCTCCTCGCGCCGCACAGTTTGATCGGCGTGAGTTTTCAAATGTCGTTCGCGGCCGTAGCGGCATTGATTTGTTTTTTCGATTCCATCCGCCCGTGGTGGATGAAATGGTATAGCCGCGCGGGGTTCGTGCGAAAATCCATGATGTATTTGATTGCGACGCTTCTGACATCCCTGATCGCGGGGGGCATGACGGGGTTGTTCAGCCTGTATCATTTTCAGGCGTTTTCATTATACGGCGTGCTGGCCAATATGATCGCCGTGCCGCTCACGGGGTTTATTATCATGCCTGCCGCCATCGTGTCGTTGATATTGATGCCGTTCGGGGCGGAGGGTTTCGCACTCGATCTCATGGAATGGGGGACGCTCTGGATGGTCGCCATCGCGCACTGGACGGCGGGATTGGACGGTGCGGTTTTGCGCGTAAGCCAATGGCCGCAAGTGACGTTCGCGTTTATCGCGATGGGCGTGGTGTTGTTTTTGTTGTGGCGCGGATGGGCGGGCAAAGGCGTGGCTGTTTTGTTGGTCGGTGTTGGTTTGGTGTTTGCCGCGTTTCATACGCCGTACGATGTGATGATATCAGGCACGGGCAAATTGGTGGGCGTGCGGCAGGGCGGCGAAGTTTATGTATCCAGCGGGCGCGGGGAGAAATTCGCCGCCGAGAACTGGTTGCGTTTGAACGGCAGCGGGGAGAAGAAAGCCAAAACATTCAAGGATGCGCCCGATATTGCTTGCGACGATGACGGTTGTCGCATCGTGATGTACGGGCAGAATGTTTTGCTGGCCAAGACTTTGAAAGCCTATGCCGAAGATTGCGGTTGGGCGGATGTGATTGTTTCGCCCATTCCCTTGAAGAAAAAAGAATGCCCCGATGCGCGGGTTTTGAATTTGTACGATTTCAAGGACAAGGGTGCGCATGGCGTAAATTTACGCCATGGCATCGAAATTACATCGGTTAAGGATGTGGCCGGAAACAGGCCGTGGACGAAATCAGTGATACGTCCGCATAAGGGACACTAGTTTGCCCTGAATCTGCACACGGTCCGCTTCAAATTCGCGCGGTTCGTATTTGTCGTTTTCAGGGATGAGGATGACTTTGCCCTTCGCGCGTTTCAGGCGTTTGAGCGTGACTTCCTCACCATCCACCAGAGCGACAACAATTTCGCCGTCATTGGCGGTGTTGCATTCCTTGATGATGACGGTGTCGCCGTCATTGATGCCTGCCTTGATCATGGAGTCACCGTCAATCTCAAGCGCGTAGTGTTTGCCGGAGCCGACCATTCCGTTTGGAATTTCGACTGTCGTATTGTCATCACGAATAGCCTCTATCGGCGTACCGGCAGCGATGCGTCCGTGCATGGGCAATGAGCGCATGTTTGCGGCGTGTGCGATGACGGCGGAGATTTCGCGCGTTTGCGTTGCGGCGCGGGTGTTGTCATTTGTTTTGGGGCTGTAGCCTTCGGGAAGTTTTTTCACTTCAAGCGCGCGGGCACGGTGCGGCAGACGTTCGAGATAACCGCGTTCGACCAAGCCCGTGATCAAACGGTGAATGCCCGATTTGGATTTCAATTTGAGCGCTTCGCGCATTTCATCGAAAGAGGGAGCGATGTCGCCTTCGGACATGCGGTCATGGATGAAGAGGAGCAGGTCTTTTTGCTTCTTGGTTAACATGGGCGGTTTTCCTTCTGGAACGGGTTGATTCCGTTATGTTCTTTTACCGTTCTACTCTTGTTCTTGCTTTGTGTCAATCGACGCCCTCAATTTCCTTGACTTTCCATATTTAAAATTCTATTTTGCCCAAAAATAAGGGTGTGCACATGGCCAAACATTTTGTCTATCTCGATGGCAGAGATGAAGTTATTCCGGAACTGAGCCCGATGCCTTTTAACGGCACGAACGCGAGCAATGATTTGCGCGCCGATCTTTTGCGGCATTTCGTAAGCAGTTGCGCCGATGCGTGCGATTTCCTCAAGCCAAAATTGAAACAGGTAAAAATTCTGACCGAGCAGTTTTCGGAATTGTCGATTACGGTAGAAGATGCGGTGCGCGAAGTTCGAGCGAACCCGAAAGCCTTTCCCGGTTTGAGCGAAGCCAAGTCCAATTTGCCGGAAATTTTTCGCTGGTAATTATTTTCCCAGAATTTTGCGCGTGGCGTGGCCGATATCGGATTCGCGCATCAGGCTTTCGCCGATCAAAAACGCATTGAAGCCCGCGGCGGCGAATGTTTCCACCGTTTCATAATCATTGATACCGCTTTCGGCGACGCGCACGACATCCTGCGGCATAGATAAGGCGAGATTCATGCCTGTCGCGAGATCGACTTCCAGCGTTTTCAAATTCCGGTTGTTCACGCCGACCATTTTGGGGGCGAGGGCGAGGCAGCGTTCCAGTTCGTTTTCATCGTGCACTTCAAAAAGTGTGTCCATTTCGAGCGATGTGGCGAGGTCGTACAATTCCGCGGCTTGCGTATCTTCCAGTGCCGCCATAATAAGCAGGATGCAATCCGCACCCATCGCGCGCGCTTCGTAGAGCTGATAGGCATCGAGCATGAAGTCTTTTCTCAGGATCGGAATATTCACCGCCGCACGAATGGCAACAAGGTAGTCGTCATGGCCTTGAAAGTAGGGCTCATCCGTGAGCACAGACAGACACGCCGCGCCGTTGGAGGCGTAGGTTTTGGCGATGGCGACGGGGTCGAAATCTTGGCGGATGATTCCTTTGGACGGAGAGGCTTTTTTTACCTCGGCGATCAGGGCCGGATCGTGGGACTTTAAAGTTCTTATGAATCCGCGTGTTGGTGATTGATCTTGAGATTTTGATTTAAGATCGGAAAGGGGAATATAGGCTTTTTTGCGTTCGATGTGGCGGCGTTTGTCGTCGCAGATTTTGTCGAGGACGGTGCTCATGCCACATGTGCCTTATAGCGTTCCAGAAGATCGTTCGCCGCGCCGCTATCAATGGCGGCGGTGGCATCGGCCACAGCTTTTTTGAGTTCGCGGCCGTCATGAAGATACAACACGCCCGCCGTGTTGGCGAGGACCATATCGCGGTAGGCGGATCTTTTGCCGCCGAGAAGTTCCGAGAGCGCGGCAGCGTTATATTCCGCATCGCCGCCGACGAGTTTTGCAGGCACCGTGCGCGGTAAGCCGAATTGTTCGGGTGTGAGCGTCATGTGGGTAACTTTGTCTTCCATCAACAGGGCGGCGTCGGTCGTGGATGTCAGCGTGATTTCATCGAGGCCGTCTTCACCGTGCACCACAAGCGCGGATGTCGCGCCGAGGCTTTTGAGCGCTTGTGCCATCGGCATTACCCATTTTTTGGCGAAGACGCCGACCAGTTGTTTTTTCGCGCCTGCAGGATTGGCGAGAGGGCCGAGGAGATTGAATATGGTGCGCGAGCCGAGCATTTTGCGCACGGGCGAAACATGTTTCATGGCGGCGTGGTGGTTGGGCGCCATCAAAAAGCAAAAGCCGATGTCGGAGAGCGCGGATTCCAGTTTGTCTTTGGCGGGCGACAAGTTCACGCCGAGTTTTTCGAGCACGTCGGCGGCACCCGATTTGGATGTGGAGGCGCGGTTGCCGTGTTTGGCGATTTTAGCGCCGCAGGAAGCCGCGACCAAAGCAACGGCGGTAGAAATATTGTATGTGTGCGTGCCGTCGCCGCCCGTGCCGCAACAATCGATGGTGCCTTCGGGCGCGGAAATAGTAGAGGCGAATTTGCGCAGGGCGCGCGCCGCGCCTGCGATTTCCGCCGCGGTTTCGCCGCGTTTGTGCAAGGCGAGCAGGAACAAGCCCGTTTTGTCCGGTTTTGCTTCGCCGGACATGATGAAAGAAATGCAGTCTTCCATTTCTTCTTCGGTGAAGGTTTGGTCGTGCAGGGCACCGTTGAGAAATTTTTCAAACTTGGGCATGGCTAGATGATTTTCAGAAAGGATCCGATGATGTCATGGCCGTTTTGCGTGGCAATGCTTTCGGGGTGGAACAATACACCGTGGATGGGTTTGGTTTTGTGGGCCAGTCCCATGATAATGCCGTCGTCGGTTTTTGCCGTTTCTTCGAATTCATCGGGGAAGCTTTCGCGTTCCGCGATGAGCGAGTGATAGCGCGTGGCTTCGAACGGTTGGGGCATATTTTTGAAAACGGATTTGCCGTTGTGATAAATGGCGGATGTTTTGCCGTGCATAGGTTTGGGCGCGCGGACGATTTTCCCACCGAACGCGGCGGCCATGGATTGAAAGCCCAGACAAACGCCGAACACGGGAATGTCTTTTTTTGCGGCGTCCTGAATGAGGGGAATGCAAATGCCCGCCTCTGCCGGAGAACAGGGGCCCGGCGAAATAACGATGGCTTTGGGTTTCGCGTTCACGACTTCATCGACCGTGATTTTATCGTTTCTGTGCACGTCCGCAGACACGCCCAGATCGCCCAGATACTGGACGAGGTTGTAAGTAAAACTGTCGTAATTATCTATCAGAATAATCATAATACTTTATGCCGCGCCCGTGGACGGATGTCCAGAGGATTGCTAGGATTGCGGCCATGCCGCTCAGGACCGCACAGCCCGGAACGTTAAAATTCATCGCGATTGCGGTGGTTTTCATGCTGCTCATCGACCATTACGTGTTTGACGGGAAGCGCGCCTATATAGAAGACGCGAAAATCCAAGGCGAGGCCAGAAACCTCGAAACACTTGTCCAGACCGCGCCCGTTCCGCCGCCGACCAAAGTCGAGCCGCCCGACGGCAAGGAATATTTTGAAGCACCGCCCGAAGCCACAGTGTTTTATGAAGACCCCGATATCAAGAAAGTGCCCGACACGCCCGTTCCGCCCGCGCCGTTCATCAAACCCGTGGACGGGGCGAAGATTGCCATCATCATCGACGACCTGGGCATGGATGTGAAGCGTAGCCGCGAGGTTGTGGATTTGCCCGCGCCTGTGACGCTCGCTTTGTTACCGTATGCACCGCGCGTGCGCGAGATTGCGGACGAGGGCGCGGCCAAAGGGCACGAGATGATTATCCACGTGCCCATGGAAGCGATGGACGGCACCCAAAACATCGGACCCGGCGGATTGAAGCAAGCGATGACAGCCGAAGAATTCACCAACGCGTTCGGAACGATGCTCGGCAGTTTCGATGGGTATGTCGGCATCAACAACCATATGGGAAGCCGGTTGACGCAGGACGATGCGGCGATGACGCGGTTGATGGGTATGCTCGCGTCCCGCGGATTGTTTTTCGTGGATTCCAAAACCAGCGATGATTCTGTGGCGACGGATGCCGCGGCGCGCGCCGCCGTGCCCTATGCCAGCCGCGATGTGTTTTTAGACCATGAAGACACAGCAGCATTTGTGCAGGGCGCGCTCGCCAAAACCGAAAAACTTGCGGCGCGGCGCGGTCATGCCATAGCCATCGGCCATCCGAAAGACCATACCATTGCGGCGTTGAAAGCGTGGATTCCGACATTGAAGGAAAAGGGCATCGAGATTGTGCCCGTGAGCGAATTGCTCAGTGGGAAGCGCGTTGAGAGCCGAGAGCCTGCGCCTGAGCCACAGAATCATCTGCCGCCTGAACAATCGCCTTCGCCTTGATGATGCATTCATTGTGTTCGGATTCAGGATTTGAATCCGCCACGATACCCGCGCCGGAACGGACATGGACCTTTCCATCCTTCACCAGCGCGGTGCGGAGCGCGATGCAGGTGTCCAGATTGTCATTCCCGTCAAAATAACCGACGCAGCCGCCGTAATAAGCGCGGCGGGAAGATTCCAGTTCGTCGATAATTTCCATGGCGCGGATTTTGGGCGCGCCAGAGACAGTGCCGGCAGGGAAGCCCGCGAACAAAGCATCAAATGAATCCAGATCATCGCGCAATTCCCCTTCAACATTCGAGACGATATGTTGGACGTGAGAATATTTTTCGATGACGAAGCTTTCGGTGACTTTGACGGAGCCGATTTTGGAAACGCGGCCCACGTCATTTCTTCCCAGATCGAGCAGCATCAGATGTTCGGCGCGTTCTTTCGGATCGGCTAGCAATTCGGCGGATAGTTTTTCATCTTCGGCGGCGTCTTTGCCGCGTTTGCGTGTGCCCGCAATAGGGCGGATGGTGACGCGGCGGTTTCTGACGCGCACGAGGATTTCAGGCGAAGAGCCGACGAGTTGGAAGTTACCGAAATTGAAATAAAACAAAAACGGCGAGGGATTCAGGCGGCGCAAGGAACGGTAGAGCGCAAAGCCCGACAAATCGAACGGCACGGAAAAGGACTGGCCGATCACGACCTGAAAAATATCGCCCGCCTTGATATATTCCATGGCGCGCCCGACCATGGAGAAGAATTTTTCCTTGGTGGTGTTTGATTGGACGGACAAGGGGCCTTTGAGCGCGGTGTTGTAGTTTTGTGCCGTGGTGGGCAGCGGGTTTAAAAGCAGATCGACGGTTTTTTCGAGCCTGCGTGTGGCGGCATCGTAAATTTTTCGGGCGTCGCCTTTCGTTTCGCGCACGGTGGTCACGACACAAATGCGCGATTGCACGTTGTCAAAGATAACCATGACGGTCGGGCGGATCATGATGGAATCGGGGATACCGATTTCATCGGGATTGGCGTCGGGAATGTTTTCCACGAGCTTTATCATGCCGTAACCCATGAACCCGAACAGACCCGAAGGACCCATGGGCGGGATTTCTGGGGCCACTACATCGATGCGCGATTCCCGCACATGTTTGCGCAAAGTTTCGAGCGGGGTTTTTTCGGAATTGGTTTTGTATTCCCAGATCAGATCCGGTTCCATGCCGATGGCGGAATAGCGGCCCAAATTCGCGCCGCCCTCGACAGATTCCAAAAGAAACGTGTTTTTGGAATCACCCGTCAGTTTGATGTAGGTGGAAACGGGCGTTTCGAGATCGGCCGATACCCACGTCCAGACCAGCTGCGTTTTGCCCGCGTCCAAATTCTTTTTGAATTCATCAAACGAGGGCAGCGCATCCATAGGTTACTGTTGTTCCTGCGGAGCGAGGTAAACTTCTTCGAGACGTGCTTTGTTGATCTTGATTTTTTTGTCCTTGCTGAGGCCCGCGACATATTCACCCAAGATGTCTTGCGACAACGAGCGGCCCGTGAGGTCTTGCAGATCCGACAATTCTTTTGCATCGGGTTTCACATCGGACGAGGGCAGGGAGATGCTCTCCACCACGCCGACGATATAGCCGTCCTGAATTTCGCCCGAAAAGCTTTTGTCTTTGTCGGTGGCAAAGATTTGCGCGGCGGATACGGGCGTCAAAGGTGCGGCCGGTTTTTCCTTGCGGTTCACGCCTGTGACGGTTTGGACGGAGCCGCCGTTTTTCGAGGCGACTTCTTCAAGCTTTGCGCCGCCTTCGATTTCTTCCAAGGATTTTTCGGCTTTGGCTTTCGCGGACAGTCTTTGCTGTTCGGCGATCCAGCGTTTTTGCAGGTCGGCCTTCACCACATCAAAGGGTTTGTAGCTGTCGGGGATGACCTGATCGATGCGGACCAGATGGAACTGGCCGTCCGCAGTTTCGACGACGGGCGCGATTTCCTTTTCCTCGTAATCATAGGCGGATTGAATCAGCTTTGCGCGGTCGGTGGCATAGGATTTGAACAGATCGGCGCCATCCTTGCTGTAGCCGTTCTGACGGAAGGGTCCGATGATTTCGGTGGTCATGCCGTATTCCTGCACGAGGTTTTCAAGGCTCTCGCCGCCTGCGACGCGGTCTTCGATCGTGTTGCCGACATTGAAGAGTTCTTCGGTGACGGCGATGGACTGCATTTCTTTGCGCAACTTGTCTTTGACTTCCGCGAAGGGGATGACTTCTTCGGGCAGAATATCCACGACCTTGATGACGTGCCAGCCGAGCGAGGTTTTGACGGGACCTACAATGGTGCCTTTGTCGGCGTTGAAGACGGGACCTGCGATGTCGGGCAGAAGACCCGCTTCATCATAATCCTGCGTGACGGAATCTTTCATTTTCTTGCCGGCTTCGGCTTCCACGCGGCCCGCTTTGGCTTCTTCTTCGGTGTTGAACAGGGCCTGCTCAACCTTGCGGCGCTGCGGTTTGGTGAAAGTAGCGATGTTCTTGTCGTAGTCGGCTTTCAACTGTTCATCCGTGATTTTCACGTTTTTGGCCAGCATGTCGGTTTTGAGCGTTGCCATGGTGATGGTGCGGGATTCCGGAATCAGGAAATCCTGTTTGTTGGTTTCGTAGAATTTTTTCAGCTGTTCATCATCGGCAAGTTTTGCATCCGTAATGTTCGCGCTTTTGAAGACGATGATTTTTGCGGAGCGTTTTTCATTGTCGTAGCGGTACAATTCTTTTGCCATCAACGGGGAAGAGAGGGTGGCGGGCGGAGAGAGCGCGGCGCGGAGCAGCGTGTTCGCCATTTCCTGGCGGATCGAGCCGACGAATTCGGCTTCCGAGATGCCTTGTGTTCTCAAGATCTGCTGGAGCGCTTCTTTTTTCGTGGCACCGCCTGCGGCCAGAGGTTCGGCCAGCTTGGAGATCTGGCGTTTAACGGATTCATCACTGATTTCCAGACCGAAGCTGCGCGCTTCGCTCGTGAATAAGCGGTTCTGGATTTCCGAATTTAAAATCTGGTCCACTAAACCGAGCTTCATGGCTTCGGCGGGAGGGATGCCTTGCGAGGACAAAGCACGGCGCAGGGTGCGGTCGAATTCGATAACGCCGATATTCACGCCGCCGCCCTTGACCACGGTATTGGAGGACATGTTGCCGGTAAAAAATCCGCCGACATCCATCAGGACGAGCCCGCCGACGGCCAGAACCATCAGACCCAGAAAGATATATTTGAAAACTCCGGCAAAGGAGCTGTTGCGCATCCATATAAGCATGGACATCCTCTCTTTTCATTTAACGTGCCAAGCACTATAAGGAGGGAGGAAAACGGGAGCAATAGGGTAAGTCCATGAAAAAGCTGATTGCAGGCAACTGGAAAATGAACGGGAACGCGGCCGGAGCCGTGGCCCTTATCACCGAGGTGGAGAACAAAATTACGGCCACCAGCGGAATCTTAAGCAATTGTGATTTCGTGGTTTGTCCGCCTTTTCTGCATATCGGGGCCGTCAAAGCCGCCTTGAAATATTGCGATCTGGGCGGTCAGGATGTTTCCGAAAAAGGAAACGGCGCGTTTACGGGCGATATTTCCGCCGAGATGCTCAAGGATATCGGCGCGACTTATGTGATTCTCGGCCATTCTGAGCGCAGGCAATATCACGGAGAGGGCGACGATCTGATCAATTCCAAGGCCGTTGCCGCACACCGTGCGGACCTGATCACCATCATCTGTGTCGGCGAAACCGAAATCCAGCGCGAGCGCGGACAGCAAAACGATGTGGTCGAAGAACAGCTTCATCAATCCATTCCCGAGTGTGCGGATGCCGAGAACACGGTGATCGCATATGAACCCGTCTGGGCGATCGGCACGGGCAAAACCGCGACGGCGGAAGACATCCGCGCCATGCATGCGTTTATCCGTGAGCGCCTGTCCGAAAAAGTGAAGGGCGGGAAGGATATGCGTATTCTTTACGGCGGTTCGGTTAAACCCGCCAACGCGAAAGAGATTTTCGCGGTAGAAAACGTAGACGGCGCACTCATCGGCGGCGCGTCACTTAAAGCCGAAGATTTTCTCGGGATAGCGGCCGCGGCGGCTTAATCAGTCCAGAAATAATTCGCTATAGCTTTTCGCCAGCGCAATGGCCTGTTCCACGGCCACGGGAGCCTTTGGCGATACAACATTCGGGAATTTTTCAGTGGCGCGGGACATGACGTCGCGCAATTTGTCCGGATATTTCAAAGCCGATTCCACCAGCGTGGGAAGGTGGAGGGTTTTTTCCACCACGGATTCAAGTTTTTTTGTAATTCCCAGATCCTTGACGGTTTCCTTGCTTACGCGTGTAAAAGCATCGAGCAGGTCAACGGGCGACTTCATGGTTCTTTCTATTTTGTGCAAAAGATCCTTGATGGTCATGTCACGCTTTTCTTCGGGCGAGCGTATTTCCAGTATTTCCAGTGCGCGGTTTCTTACCTTGGCATGTTCCCAGCCGATGGAGCCGATGGCCTGGGAAGATTCAGGCGTATTCATATCGGACAAAATATCGAGGGCTCTTTCGGAAACTTCGATGTTTTTGGCATAGCGTGCCCCGATTTGGCCAATTACTTCGCTAATATTATCTGCCTTCATATCTTTTAAATATTCAAGCGCGAGAAGTTGGTCCGCGCCTCTTTTTGTGTCCTGCGCGTGTCTTCCAATGCCGTCCACGGCCGCTTTATCATGACGGTCTTTCAGCAATTTCAAGGAATCTTCATAGGAAAGGAAATCGGTCCCGAGTTTGTACAGGGCGTGCGATGCCGCGTTGCCTTCGATTTTTTTGAGAATGGCGATGGCAGGCTGAAGGGTGGCTTTTGAATCTGCCAGTTCATAAATTCTCGAGACGTCGTCGCTCGTGAAATTTCTCTTGCGGCCCAGTTTCTTCAGTTCGTCTTGTGCGGCTGTCATAGCGGTACTCCTGATTTCGCAGGCAATATGCCCAAAGTTATGAAAACAGGCAAGATTTTTCATTTTTGACGGGAAATAGGGGCGGTTTTCCGACGAAAACCACGTGACATTCCCGTTTCAGGCACTATAAAAGAGGCCATGGAAAACGTCGTTCTCATCATACATTTGCTCCTCGCCCTGTCCCTGATCGGGCTTATTCTGCTCCAACGTTCCGAAGGCGGTGGCCTCGGTATCGGAGGCGGCGGCATGGGCGGGCTGGCTACAGCCGGTCAGACGGCCAACGCGTTAACCAGAACGACGGCTATCTGCGCCGCGGCCTTCTTCGCCACCAGCATCATTCTCGCCATTCTGGCAGGAACGCACAACAAATCGGGCAGCATGCTGGATTCTTTGGATAACCCGCCTGCAGTTGTTGACACGAAAGCAGATGCAAGCGATAAAGAAACCCCGAAGGCATCGGACAAACCGAAGCCGCAATCCGGGGCTCCTTCCGCACCGATTTCTGAATAAAAAACCGAACCCCTTGCAAGAGGGGTTTGTAGTTTTAATGGGTTAAAAATTAAATGACGCGTTTTATTTTCATCACGGGCGGCGTGGTCTCCTCTTTGGGGAAAGGCCTCGGCTCCGCAGCCCTTGGCGCGTTGCTGCAAGCCAGAGGATTCAAAGTCCGCCTGTGCAAGATGGACCCTTATCTCAACATCGATCCCGGTACGATGAGCCCGTTCCAGCACGGCGAAGTTTACGTGACCGATGACGGCGCGGAAACGGACCTCGACCTCGGCCACTACGAGCGCTTCACCGGCAACCCCGCGTGCAAAGACGACAACATCACCACCGGCAAAATCTATATGAACGTCCTGCAGCGCGAGCGCAGGGGCGATTATCTCGGCGCGACAGTGCAGGTTATTCCGCATATCACGGACGAGATCAAAAACTTCATCCGTGAAAAAGACAAGACGGCGGATTTCGTCCTCGTCGAAATCGGCGGTACGGTGGGCGACATTGAATCATTGCCGTTTCTTGAGTCCATCCGCCAGTTCGGCAACGAGGTGGGACGCGACCGCGCGTTGTTCGTGCATGTAACGTTGCTGCCCTATATCGCCGCGGCGGGTGAATTGAAAACCAAGCCCACGCAACACAGCGTGAAGGAACTCATGAGCGTCGGGATTTCGCCGGGTATTTTGCTCTGCCGTGCGGACCGCGAGATCGAACAGGATGAACTGCGCAAGATCGGTTTGTTCTGTAACATCGCGGAGAAAAACGTTATACCCGCATTGGATGTGAAAACAATTTACGAAGTGCCGCTGTCGTACCACAAGGTCGGGCTCGACACGCAGGTGCTGGACTATTTCGGGATCGAAGCCGCCGCGCCCGATCTTTCCAAGTGGGAAGAGATCGTTCGCCGCATCAAAAATCCCGAAGGCGAAGTCACCATCGCGTTGGTCGGCAAATACACCAACCTTGCGGATTCCTATAAATCCCTGAACGAAGCGTTGATCCATGGCGGTATTGCCAACAAGAACAAGGTTCATATCAAGTTCGTCGAATCGTCCAAGTTCGATGACAATGACGGCATCATCCATGAACTGGAAGGCGTCAACGGCATTCTGGTCGCCGGCGGTTTCGGCGAACGCGGCGCGGAAGGCAAGATCAAGGCCGCAAAATTCGCGCGTGAACGTGGTGTGCCGTATTTCGGCATATGTTTCGGATTGCAAATGGCCGTCATCGAAGCTGCGCGCAATACCGCCGGTATCAAAGGGGCGGGTTCGACGGAGTTTGGTAAATGCGACGTCCCATTGGTCGGTATGATGACCGAATGGGTCAAAGGCAACGCCAAGGAAGAACGCAAAGCCAATGACGATCTCGGCGGAACAATGCGTCTTGGGGCTTATCCAGCCACGCTGGCCAAAGGTTCGAAGGTTGCAGAAATTTATGGTTCTGTCTCTATTTCCGAACGCCACCGTCATCGTTATGAAGTGAACATGAATTACCGTGAGCAACTGGAAGAAAAGGGGCTGGTCTTTTCGGGCGTGTCCCCCGATGGAAAATTGCCGGAGATTGCGGAGCGCAACGACCACCCGTGGTTTATCGGCGTTCAATATCACCCCGAACTGAAATCCAAACCATTCGATCCACACCCGCTGTTCGTGTCATTCATTGACGCGGCGATCAAACAGGGGCGGTTTGTTTAATTAACCCAATCTCTTTTCGTGTTCTGGGAAGCAGCCGATAACTTTATAATCGGTGACGAAATCTTTGGCATGTCTCAGCGTTGTGCGCAGGCTTTCATTCATGCGGCCACGGACTTCATAATAGAATGTCGGGGTTGTGAAATATTTTCCAATGAAAGCCTGACGTTCGCGCACGCGGTGGCCGGCCTTGCCGAATTCCAGTGTCAATCTGGCTTCGTGTTCATAGGCCATTTCGCCTGAATTTTTAGCCTTAATCAGCAAAGCAGTGCGGAATTTCCGTTGATCGTTCTGGCTGTATTCGAATTCATCGCGTGAAAGAACCACAAATCTTGTTTCGTTCGGATTAATGTCCTGAACATTTTCAGCGATGACTTCGAGGCCGTAGGCTTTGGCTGTTTCGCGCGGGGCGATGGCGACCTGTTCGGGGTCTTGTGCGAAGGCAACATCACGAGCAGCCCCAGCAGTATCATACCAGGCGACAG
>DLGR01000041.1 GCA_002482805.1 Micavibrio sp. UBA7689
CGCCCCGAAGGAAAAGACATGGCGGGCCTCTGGGAATTTCCCGGCGGTAAAATCCACGCGGGTGAAACGCCGGAATTCGCACTCTGCCGCGAACTCGAAGAAGAACTCGGCATCGATGTGCGCGAATGCTGTTTCACGCCGATTGCGTTCGCTAGCCACGCCTACGAAAAATTCCATCTGCTGATGCCGCTCTATGTTTGCCGCATGTGGAAGGGAACGCCTGCGCCGCGTGAAGGCCAAAATCTGAAATGGGCGAAGGTGCAGGAGCTTTTTTCTCTGCCGATGCCCGAAGCCGACATACCGCTCGTCGCGCAATTATCGGAGCGGCTATAAATCATGATCCCGTCCGCCTATCAGCTCCGCGATTTCTACAAAAGCTTCGGTGGACGCATCGTCCACGACCTCATAGAAGACAAAATAAAATCTCTCTGGCCATCCGCGCATCAATTGCGTGTGCTCGGCGGGGGCTATGCCGCGCCGTATCTCGATAATTTCGCGCATGGTTCCGAACGCACCGTGTGCGTGATGTTCAAAGGGCAGGGCGTGCACCACTGGCCTGACAATTCCCACAACGCCGCGTGTCTGTGCGATGAAGCGGATTTACCCTTCGAAACCAATTCGGTGGATCGCATACTTTTGATTCACTCGCTCGAATTCACGGGGTTTTTAAAACCCGCGTTCGAAGAAATGTGGCGCATCCTCAAAAGCAACGGGCGCATCATCGTGGTGGTGCCGAACCGCATAGGATTGTGGGCGCGCGCCGCCAAAACACCCTTCGGGCGCGGGACGCCCTATACATCGGGTCAGGTTGAAGAATTCCTGCGGGAAAATTTGTTCATCCCCGAACGCACGGAACGCGCCTTGTTCGTTCCGCCGTTCGAAAGCACGACATTTCTGCGCTCTGCCGCTTTGTGGGAAAAAATCGGGCAAAAAATTTGCCCTGCGATGGGCGGCCTTGTGTTCGTCGAAGCATCGAAACAAATTTACGCGGGTAAAGGTGTGAAACACCACACTGCCTATGCCCTCAAAGACACCGCCTCCGCGCCGGAACCTGTGTAAAGCCCCAGCGGATCGTTCGGGTCGATCCCATCCATAAATTGTTTTTTGCGGTCCATGTTGGTGACTTGATAGACGAGCCCGACCCAGTTCGCCATGATAGAACGCGCTGAATCCGCCCATGTGTTGTCGAGCAAAGGCAGAATTTCCTTCTCGGGAAATGCTTTGGTTTTATTGCCCGCTTGAACTTCTTTTTGATAGGCCTCAGCAACCTTGACGCAATCATCATTGAAATATTGCGCGGGGAAGGGCGGGTAATCGGCGCGCTTGCCTGTTTTGAAATTCTCCACCTCGCGCGCATATTCTTTCAGCAAACTGAAAATATCGTATTCGGGATGTCCTTGGAAACATATCAGGCGGAAACCGTCCGTGCTTGCGGCCATGTGAACGCCGACCTTGCTTTCGACCAGAACGCGCATACCGGCTTTCTCGAATTGGACGCGGCTTACATCGTTGAACCTTGAATGCGGAACGTCGAACACGGTGTTCATGCCGCGCACGATCGGGTGCGATGGTTCCATCACGCGGTGGCGATACACGCCCCATATTTTATCATTCTGCCTTTGCGGCTTTTGCCCGTAATTATACGTCATTGCGACATGGGTGGCGTAACAGGAACACAACGTCGATGTGGTGTTGTGCTTCGCCCATTCCAGAACGTCGATCATCGGCTGCCAGAATTTCTGGTCGGAAATCGGCGGTGTCACGGCTGTGTTGGCGCCCGTTACAACCAATGCGTCCAGACCTTCTTCCTTCAGCTTCTCGAAGCTTTCGTAATTTTCTGCGATATGCTTCGCCGCCGCCTCACCGCGTTCGATGATAGGCAGGGTGAACGGATGCACGTGAATCTGCGCGATGCTGTTTGATTCCCCGATCAGGCGAAAAAACTGCCGCTCCGTCGCTTCCAGTGCGGCGTCCGGCATCAGGTTCAAAAACCCGATATGCAGTTCGCGGATATCTTGATGGCTTGCGCGCTCGGGGTCGAGCACGAGCCAACCGTCCCCCTTCAAGCGATCGAAGGTAGGCAGCGTGGAATTTTTGATCAGGGGCATGCTGCACCGCCTTTGGCTAATGGTTGCTTACGCTTCCAATGCTCTAGGATGGATAGAATATCCGTGCTTTTTTGACAAAGCTTGGAGTTCACTGACAACGGCGCCATACCCTTTGTTTTGGGGAATGCCGACGATAAATTCTTCCGAGGCTCTTTCGAATTCTGGGCTCAGGGTTTTCTTTACGATTCCCCAACAATCCACACGGCTGTGCTGGCGGTGCCCGCCGGGAATGTAATTGACATCAAGATACGTGTTGTTCACACCCGCTTGTACATTATCGCTCATATTTTTCTCCATACGTTTTTGTCCGCTTGCGCGGTTGTTTTTGTTATAGATTTGACGAGGAGTGATGAGGGGAATTTGGGCCCTTCATGGAATCCTGCCAAGTCCGTTAAGTACGGGACCACAGCATATCCAACGAGCCGTGGCGCTCTTTAGCTTTGTTCACGCGGTGCAAGCTGCCCCAGTCAAAACCCGCGGTCACCAACCGGATGAAAGTCGGTAACGGGGGGATTTTAGGCGAGGTTTCGTGATTCCGTCAATAAAAATCTGCAGTTAATTGATTTCCACCCTTAAGCCCTGTACAAATAACCCCTTTGAAGTAGAAAGATTTTATGCCCGATAAGAAGAAAACGGCCCCCGCGCAGGCGAAGCCTTATAATTCCCCCGAACTGGATGCCATCCGTCAAAAGATCGATGAACTAGACAACCGCATCCACGACACATTGATGGAACGCGCCGAGCTGGTCTTGAAGGTCGGTGAGGAAAAACGCAGGAACAATATCCAGATCGTTCAACCCGCACGCGAAGCGCGAATGATCCGCCGCCTGCTGGAACGTCACAAGGGCGTTCTGCCGCAAATGGCCGTGGTGCGCATCTGGCGTGAACTGGTCGGCGCGGTCTCGCTTCTTCAAACGGGTTTGAAGGCCGTGGTCGCAGTTCCGGAAGGCCAACATGAATATTGGGACCTCGCCCGCGATTATTTCGGTTCCTGTCTTCCCATGCAAAAGGCCGCGACGCCTATGACCGCCATTTCGGTGTTAAAGGATGACAAGGTAACTTTTGCGGTTGTGCCGCGCCCGCTCTCCGAAGACGAACAACCCTGGTGGACGTTCCTGACACAGGGTGCCTCCGACGAACGTATGAAAATCGTCATGGCCCTGCCATACGGCGAAGACCCCGCCAATCCCAACCCCGACCACCGCGCCCTCATCGTGTCGAAATCGGGTTTCGATGATTCAGGTCAGGACAATTCCTTTTTGCTCATTCAATGCGATCCCGCAATCTCCCGCGCGCGCCTCATTGACACGGCGAAGAAGGCAGGGCTGACCGCGCTCAATCTTTCCTCGAAACGCGGCGCATCGCCCGTGCATCTGATGGAAGTGCAGGATTATGTGACGGACAAAGATCCGCGCGTGGAAGAATTCAGAAAAGGTCTTGAAGATTCCGGCGCATCCATTCTATGTGTCGGCGGCTATCCCGTTCCGCCATCCTATGCCCGCAGCGTGAAATCGCCGGAAGCGGAGCCCGCAAAGGCCAGCGCATGACCATCAAACCGAACGCCGGTATCATGGATATCGCCGCTTATGTGGGCGGGGAGAGCAAGGCCGAAGGCGCCGCGCGCATCATCAAGCTGTCGAGCAACGAAAACCCGTTCGGTGCGAACCCGAAGGCACTAGAGGCTTTGAGCCGCGATCTGCATCTGGAAAAATATCCTGATGGCGACTGGCCCGAACTGCGCAAAGCGATAGCAAAGAAACATAACTTCCCCGAAAACCGCGTGTTCTGCGGCGCTGGTTCCGATGAAATTTTGGGCCTGCTCTGCAAAGCGTATCTGTCCTCGGGCGATGAGGTCATCTACGGCACGCACGCGTTTTTGATGTACAGCATCTTTTCCAAAGCCTGCGGCGCGAAGCCTGTCGAAACGCCGGAAATTGATCTGGTGCCCGATCTGGACGCAATGCTCGCCGCCGTCACGCCGAAAACCAAAATCGTTTTCCTGACCAACCCGAACAACCCGACGGGGTCTTTCAATCCGCCTGCGGACATCAAAGCTTTCCGTGAAAAGCTCCGCGGTGATATTCTGCTCGTCCTCGATGATGCTTATGCAGAATACGCTGCCGCATCTAAAGGCTACGAAAACGGATACGCGCTTGCCCAAGACCGCGACGATACAGTCGTCTTGCGCACCTTCTCCAAAATTTACGGCCTTGCGGGTTTGCGCATCGGTTACGCGTATGCGCCCGCCGAAATCACAGATGTGCTGAACCGCATCCGCGCGCCGTTCAATGTTTCCATTCCTGCGCAAATCGCGGGCGTTGCCGCTCTGAACGATGATGCCTTTATCGAACGCTCCGTTACGCACAATACGCAATGGCGCGAATGGACGAAAACCGAGCTCGAAAAAATGGGTTTGAAAGTCTGGCCCTCCGCCGCGAATTTCGTGCTCGCTTCTTTCAAAAATGCGCAAAGCGCTGATACTTGCCGTCTGTAT
>DLGR01000003.1:0-4032 GCA_002482805.1 Micavibrio sp. UBA7689
CGCGGTGGGTATGGCCACCAACATTCCACCCTTCAATGTCGCCGAACTGTGCGACGCCATGACCGCAATGCTCGATGGCCCGGTTTCGGATAAGGAACTGGTGAAATATATACCCGGCCCCGATTTCCCGACGGGCGGAATTATGGTCGAGAGCAAAGAAAGCGTTTCCGAATCTTTCCGCACGGGCAAAGGCTCTTTCCGTTTGCGTGCCAAATGGGAAAAAGAGGAACTCAAGGGCGGATCGTACCAGATCATCGTCACTGAAATTCCGTATCAGGTACAAAAATCCAAACTGATCGAACGCTTGGCCGAATTGATTACCGAGAAGAAAGTGGCGCAGCTCGATGATGTGCGCGATGAATCCACCGAGGATATCCGTATCGTGCTGGTGCCGAAATCGCGCAATATCGAACCCGAACTCCTTATGGAGATGCTGTTCCGCAATTCGGACCTCGAAACCAAGTTTTCCATGAACATGAACGTGCTGGACGGTGGGCTGGTACCAAAGGTCATGCCGTTGCGCGATGTTTTGCAAAGCTGGCTCAACCACCAGCAGGAAGTTCTGGTCCGAAGATCACAGCACCGCCTCGATAAAGTCATCCACCGTTTGGAGGTTCTCGCCGGTTACTTGATTGCATTCCTCAACATCGACGAAGTCATCAAGATCATCCGCAACTCGGACGAGCCGAAGCCTGCGTTGATCAAGAAATTCAAACTGACGGAAATTCAGGCTGAAGCGATTTTGAACATCCGCCTGCGCTCGCTCGCGAAGCTTGAGGAAATCGAGATCAAGCGCGAGAATGATAAGCTGATGGAAGAAAAGGACGAGTTGGAAAAACTTATCAAGTCCGAAGCGCGCCAGTGGACCAGAATCAAAAAGCAGATCGAAAATATTCAAACGCTGTTCGGCAAGGGCACCGTGCTTGGCAAACGCCGTACGATAGTCGGCAAAGCCGCCATCGCGCCCGTCATCGAGAATCTCGAAGAGATGCTGGTAGAAAAAGAGCCGATCACGGTTATCTGTTCCGCCAAAGGATGGATTCGTGCCATGAAGGGGCACGAGATCGACGCCAAGGAACTCAAATATAAAGATGGCGACAGCGGTCTGTTCGTGTTCCCAGCCATGACGAACGACAAGATTTTAATATTCGGCACCAACGGCGTGTTCTATACGATTGGCGGCGACAAGCTTCCTCCCGGACGCGGTTTCGGGGAACCTTTGCGCTTGCTGGTCGATCTCCCCAATGATGCCGACATTGTGGACATGGAAGTGTTCAAGCCCGATGTCAAAATGATCGTGGCGTCCGATGCTGGCCGCGGGTTTATCGTGAAGATGGATGATGTTTTGGCGCAGACGAAAAAGGGCAAGCAGGTTTTGAATGTGGACGGTAAAGACGAAGCGAAGCTTTGCCGCATCGTCGGTGCAAACCACGACCATATCGCGGTAATCGGCCGCAACCGCAAATTCCTTGTTTTCCCGCTCGAAGGCTTGCCCGAAATGGCGCGCGGCAAGGGCGTGGCTTTGCAAAAATACAAAGACGGCGGATTGTCGGATTTGAAAACCTTCAACTGGAAAGAGGGCCTGACCTTCAAATACGGCACCGGCGAAACCACCGTCGGCAACGTGAAGGAATGGAAAGGCAACCGTGCGGACGCAGGCAAATTGCCGCCGAACGGTTTTCCCAAGAGCAATAAATTTTCCTGATAAATAAGGCTAACCCTTACGGGAAGTCGACGGAGCCGGAGCTTCTGCGATAAAGCGGATCTTTGGCAGCGCGTTCTTGTTCCTGAACGGCCTTCGTGCTCATGTTCGCGCCAACCTGCGTGACGAGTTCTTCACGAAGCAGAATTATGCTGATACGGCGGTTTTGCGCGTCCGTCGGTTTGTCTGTTATTAAATGATCTTTGTCGGCTTTGCCTAAAACGTTGTTGACCTTATCTTCGGGGAATCCTGCGCCCACGATCACGCGGCGCGAAGCATTGGCGCGGTCAGCGGACAGTTCCCAGTTGGTGTAATCATTGCCTTTGGAATAGGGCACGCCATCCGTATGGCCTCGGACGGAAATTTCGTTCGGCATTTTGCGGATGACTTCGGAAACTTTTTGAAGCATTTTTTCCGTGCGCTCATACATGGCAGCGGAGCCAGACGGGAACATCGGTTTGCCGTCCTGATCGACAATTTGAATGCGCAAACCTTCGGGCGTCATATCCATCTTCAGGTTTTTCTCAAGTTCTTTGAGTTCCTGAGTGGATTGCATGGCGGACTTGATGGCGGTTTCGGCCTTCTTGAAATTTTCTTCCTCACGCTTGCGCTGTTCTTCCTTGAACTGTTCGTCCGTGATCTTTTGTTCGGAGCCTGGGCGCAAAGCTGCTTGGTTTTGTTGTTGGGGTTGGACAGGCTGACGGTCCGTGACCATCGCGCCGTCGGGTGAAACCGTAAGGCCGCCGAGCATTCCGCCCGCGCCGCTGATGTTTTCAGAAATTTTTGGGTTCGGGTCGAAGAAGTCGGCGATGCCTGCCTTTTGTTCTTCGGTCGTAACGTTTAAAAGCCACAACAAAAGGAAGAACGCCATCATGGCCGTCACGAAGTCGGCATAAGCCACTTTCCAAGCGCCGCCGTGGTGTCCGCCGCCGCTCTTTTTGATCTTCTTGACGATGATCGGTCTGAGTTCGTCCTGTTTTCCGCCGCCTTTTGCCATGGATGACTATCCTTATGCGGAAGGGCTGGGCAAAGCGTTCAGTTTTTCTGCGAGTTCCATGAAGGTCGGCTGCACGTCGTGCGGCAAAAACTTACGGCTGAATTCAACAGCGACCTGAGGGGCACAACCGTTCAAGAAAGCGATAACGCCGACTTTCAATGCGCGGTAGTACATGACCTCGGACTTGCCGTATTCGGTCATGGCGCCCGCGATAGGGCCGATCATGGTGTAGCCGAGCCACACGCCGAGGAATGTTCCAACGAGAGCACCGGCGATCATCTTACCCAGAATTTCGGGCGGTTCGGAAATGGACGACATGGTTTTGATAACACCCAGAACGGCGGCCACGATACCCAAAGCCGGAATACCGTCTGCCATGGTTTGCATAGCGTGGCCGGGATGTTGTGTGTGTTGGTTGATGGTTTCGATCTCTTCATCCATCAAAGCTTCGATCGTCAGCGGGTTTTCATTGCCCAAAGAAATGATGCGCAAGTAATCGCACAGGAAGATTTGCGCGTGGTGATTGTTATAGAAGCTGGGAAATTGTTTGAAGAGTTCCGAGTCATGCGGGTTTTCGATGTGTTGTTCCATTGCCAGCCAGCCCTTGGTGCGTGCCAGTTTGAACACGGTGTAGAGCATCGACAGCAATTCGATGTAGTCATCCTTGGTGTAAGCGACGCCTTTTTTCAAAGCCTTGAAATAGCTCAGCGTGTGTTTGACGGAGGCGGGGGTGTTGGAAATGATGAAGGCGCAGACGGCGCAGCCAAAAATGATGATGATCTCGCCCGGCATGGCGGGGAGAATGGCGTGGGTAATCAGTTTGATGCCCTTGTCCACGCCCGCAGCGACCATAAGACCGCCGAACGTACAAACAAAGACTAGGGCCAGACCCGCGTATTTCATGGCAGAGGGAATTCCTTGATAAAGAGGGGTACTTCAGAAGATTAGAATACACGGAAAGTGGTAAACAGAAGGTTACCAGCGCTTCCGATTGTCGCCGTTTTCCCATGACTTATCAAGCCTTCAGGTCGGCTTAAGCCAAAAGAGGTCTGAACGAATCGGATTAGAGGGAGAAGGGCGTGCCTTGCTTGACGTAACGTGCCACTTCGGCGCCAGCATAGGTCAGAATCATATCCGCCCCTGCGCGTTTGAAGGCCAGCAGCGATTCCATCATCGCATCCTGCCAGTTGAGCGCGCCGGCCTGCGCCGCGTAGCGAAGCATGGCGTACTCACCGCTTACCTGATAGGCGGCCAGCGGCAGATCGGATTGTTCGCGGAGTTTGGCAAGGATATCGAGATACGCCATGCCCGGTTTGACCATCAGCATGTCGGC
>DLGR01000003.1:4109-23209 GCA_002482805.1 Micavibrio sp. UBA7689
TTGGCGGGGTCGAGTTGGTAGGATTTACGGTCTTTGCGGACATTCGGCGTCTGACCGAGCGCGCAACCAGCAGCGTCACGGAACGGGCCGTAGAAGCAGGACGCGAATTTCGCGGCATAGGCCATGATCGGTGTGTTCGAAAATCCCGTGACATCGAGCGCGTGACGTATGGCAGAGACTTGCCCGTCCATCATGCCTGAAGGTGCAATCATATCCGCACCCGCTTCGCAGGCGATGACCGATTGCATGGCGATATTCTCAACCGTGCGGTCGTTGTCTACATCGCCGCTCTTGCACAGCGGGCCGCAATGACCGTGGTCCGTGTATTCACAAAAGCAGACATCGGCGATGACGGATAATTCCGGCGCGGCGTTTTTGGAACGCGAGATCATTCGGGCCAAAAGACCGTTCGGGTCGAGAGAGTCGGAGCCGATATGGTCTTTATTATGAGACACGCCGAACAGCATGATGCCGCGCACGCCGGAAGCCGCGATATCTTTGACGCGTGCTTCGAGTGATTTTTCGGATTCACGAAACAGGCCGGGCATGGAAGCGAGCGGCGTTCTTTCGGTAATATCTTCCTCGACAAAAATCGGAACGATCAGGTCGTTTGCCTGAACGGCGTTTTCGCGGACGAGATCGCGGATACCTTCGTTGGTGCGGAGGCGGCGCATGCGGACATGCGGAAATCTATCGGAAGACAGGCTGTGCAATTTCATCATGTCGAAATGCGTGTGGCCTTTTTGTTCGGCCGGTGCTGTTTCCACGATGGAATTCTTGAGGTCTTTGATGGTCTTTGAATCGCTCATAAGTAAAGCCTGTTTGTTTTTTGATTGATTATGCCTTTTTGCGGCCAAAGTAAATAGGATTACGGAACCTATTCCCCTTTTAAGGGTTGGAAAACACACACAATTCAACCCATGGAAGGCACATCATGACCGCAAAATTGAAAACCAGCGACGAAGCGCGCGAAAAAGTCTGGGAATTGATCAAGGACATTAAAGTCGCCATGTTGGTAACGATGGGCGAAGATGGCCGCCATTTTGCCCGTCCGATGGTTGCGCAAGATCCTGACGAACATGAAAATCTATGGTTTTTTACGTCTTTGGATTCGCCGAAAGTGGCTGAAATTACCAATAATCCCGATGTGCTGGTTTCCTATGCAGCGCCGTCGAAAAATGCATATGTTTCCATTACCGGCGATGCAAAGGTGGTGCGAGACCGCGCCAAAATCGACGAGCTTTGGTCTGAAGGCCTCAAAGCTTGGTGGCCTGAAGGCAAGGATGACCCGAATGTGGCCCTGATATGCGTCACACCCGTGTCAGCGGAATATTGGGACGGACCNNGGCCCCGCCAGTACGGTGGTTCAGGCGTTCGGTTACATAAAAGCGCGTTTGACGGGTGAGCCGGAAAAAATGGGCGAGAACCGTATAGTTTCCCTGTGATATTTTCTCTGGGCCATATCAAGTTGCGGTGACGGCAAGGATTGGTTAAGCTTTGGCATGTAATCTCAGATATGCCATTCGGCATATCTTATTGTCATAACTGGAGAATCCCGTGTCTACACCGTATTTTGATGCCATTCAATTGATCGAACGCCTGCACCGTTATTTCCTGGACGTTGTGAAGGTGGAACTAGACCGTAAAGGGATTCAGGATATCAACAACGTGCAGGCGATGATCCTCTACAACATCGGTCATGATGAAATGACGGTCGGCGAATTGACGCTGCGCGGTTATTACCTTGGCTCGAACGTTTCGTACAACGTCAAAAAGATGGGCGAGAACGGTTATATCGAGCAGGAACGTTCTGTTCACGACAAGCGCTCCATCCGTGTAAAGCTTTCCGCGAAGGGCAAAGAGACCTACAAGCTTCTGGCTGACATGTTCCACAAGCATGAAGACAAGATCAAAGGCACAGAGCTTTCGGATGATCGTATGTTGGAAGCGATCAAGACCATGAAAATGTTCGAACGCTTCTGGACTTCACAGTCGCAGTTCACAGGCCTCGCGTCCCTCGACGACGACGAATAGAATTTATCAGCTGAAAGCCTGATGGCCCGTTTGGGCTTTTCCTAAAATCAATGCGTGAATGTCGTGCGTGCCTTCGTACGTGTTGACCGCCTCGAGGTTCATCATATGGCGGATCACGTGGTATTCATCCGCAATCCCGTTTCCGCCCAGCATGTCGCGCGCTTGTCTTGCTATATCGAGCGCCTTGCCGCAGTTGTTACGTTTCATCAGTGAAATCGCTTCGGGCGCGGCGCGGTCTTCATCGCGCAATTTTCCCAGACGCCATGCCGAAATAAGACCCAGCGTGATTTCTGTTTGCATGTCGGCGAGTTTCTTTTGGATCAATTGTTGCGCAGCCAAGGGTTTGCCGAAGATGATGCGATCCATCGTATATTGACGCGCCTGATGCCAGCATGCTTCGGCGGCACCCATCACGCCCCAACTGATGCCGTACCGTGCGGAATTAAGGCACATCATGGGAGATTTAAGGCCTTTTGACGCGGAAAGCACGTTTTCTTCGGGCGCGAGCACGTCATCCATGGCAATTCCGCCCGTAACGCTTGCTCTCAAAGAGAATTTTCCTTCGATTTTGGGCGCTGTGAGGCCTTTCATGCCCTTTTCGAGAATGAAACCGCGAATATCGCCGCCATCATCTTTCGCCCATACGACAAAAAGATCGGCGACAGGTGAATTCGTGATCCATTGCTTTGCGCCGTTCAGTTTGTAACCGCCCTGAACCTTTTTCGCGGTGGTGCGCATCGCGGACGGATCGGAACCACCATCGGGTTCCGTTAATCCGAAACATCCGATTTTCTTTCCAAGTGCCAGATCAGGGAGATATTTTTGGCGTTGTTCTTCCGATCCGAAAGAATAGATCGGATACATCACGAGCGAGGATTGAACCGAAAGGGCGGAGCGGTATCCGGAATCCACGCGTTCCATTTCACGCGCGATCAAACCATAGGCGACTTGCGACACGCCCGAACAGCCATAGCTTTGAATGGTGGCGCCGAGCAGGCCGAGTTTGCCCATTTCTTTCATGATTTCAGGATCGAATTTTTCATGGCGGTTGGCCTCGATGATGCCCGGCATCAGGCGGCTTTGCGCGAAGTCATGGGCGGAATCCCGCACCATGCGTTCTTCGTCGGTGAGAAGGTCGTTGAGGAGAAGGGGGTCTTGCCAGTCGAAAGGCGCGCGGTCGGCCATGGAAAAGCTCCTTGGATTTTTTCGTTCTTCCCCTATTATAACCCACAAATGTCTGAAGAACCTTTAAAAAATCGCGAAGTCATATTCGAAATGTTTACGCTGGGGAATGCCGTGAAAGTTACGGCCGTGGACGTCGCGACCATGGCGGAGGCCACGTTTCAGGGCCCCGCGAACACGCCGGACAAGCTGTTGCAGCGCGAAGCTCTGAAAAAGCTGGAGTTCGTTATGCGCAAAAAAGGGCTAATACAGTAAACGCCGCAAGTCGGCCCAGGCAGAGCCTCATCTCTTTTGCGATGCGTTCCAGTTTCAGCGGATTACAGAATTTGCAGATGAAAGTCTGCGCCGTTTTGCGCTTGTACTGGTCGCGCATCACTTCTTCGAAAACGCCGAAACGGGTGTAAAGCGTACCGCCGCCTACCGTTGCGCCGTCGACATCCAGAATCATGCCGAGTTCCGCAGAGCGTCTCATCGCCTCAACCACGAGGAATTTTAACGCGTGTTTGTGCGGAGCGTGCGGAATAACGCCTGTGCCTTCGCTGGCATAAGTGATGCGCATCAATTTATAATAACCGTCGTCGCCGTAACCGCAGCACATGGCGGATTCGATCGGGTAGGGATTGCCGTCTTCCATCAGGCCCTTGCGACGCGCGGCAAGGATTTCGACCTTCGTGCTTTTCGCGATGACTTCTTCATCGATTTGCAAAAAGAAGTGCGCTTCTTTCTTATCTGCGATCAGGTTCCGGTTATAAAAGGCAAAGAACTCGTTGAGGCTCATGGTAGTGAGTTCCATGTCTCGTCTAGCGGAGTTCACCTTGGTGCGGGAATCCGATTTGATTTTCTTAATCGGGTCGCCGTCTTCAACATTGCCGAAATACAGATATGTCTTGTTGTAGATGTTGCTGAAACCCGCACGCAGGAAGGCGGCGCGAACGATGTCGCCGTCACGCATATCGGGAGCCGCCTTGAATTCGAAGGCGACGTTGCTCGGCAGGCACGCCAGTTCACGGCAGAGTTTTTTGAATTTCACGGCATCGGTGTCGCGGGAATCGCAAAGATTGAACAGATATTCCCAGTGCAGGTTGCCGCCGCGCAAAACGCCTTGTTCATCGCGTCCCACGAAATATTTCAAATCTTCGATATTGGAAAGAAAAGGGCGTGTCGCGGTGACGTCATGGGTCGTCGCCATGTGCATGATCTTGTTCGTATGGAATTTCGCCGCACCGGCGACGGCTTCGCAAAGCGCCACGATTTTCTTTTTCTCATAAAACTCGGCTGCGCGCTCGCGGTTGGCACCGGATACGAAATTGCCGAGATTGATATTGCTTGTTGCAGCTACTGTTGCGGTCATTATACTCACCTGATCTATTTGCGGTTATGAAAACATAAGGGTTTTATAGACCTTAGTTCCGTAAAGTCAAATAGTTATCCATTTACCCCTCCAAAACTGTGTTTTTGCCGTTATTTGCATTGATTATCAGCACCCAAAACGCCTATACAAAGTGCATGACAATCAAGCTGGCCGTCGCAAGCGATCATGCGGGTCTCCCGCTCAAAGAATATGTAAAAGATAATTTCAAGGCTGTGCCTGTGGAATGGGTAGATTTGGGTACAAATTCCACCGATTCCGTCGATTATCCCGACTATGGTAAAAAGCTGGCCGATGCGGTGGCCGCAGGCCATGCGGAATTCGGCGTCGCGATCTGCGGTTCGGGTATCGGAATCTCCATCGCCTGTAACAGAAATCCCAAAGTGCGTGCCGCGATGTGCACCGATTCCACGATGGCCCGCCTTGCCAGAGAACATAACGACGCCAATATCGTATGCATGGGGCAGCGCCTCACGGGCACCGAAATCGCGCTGGATATTTTAAAGGCATTTTTAGAAACGAAATTTGCGGGCGGCCGGCACACGGGCCGCGTAGAAAAACTCGGCAATTGTTAAATTAAAAACGAAAGGGTGTTCGATATGGGTAATGCAGCGGAGAAGATGAATATGAGCGACAATAAATTTTTCAGTGCGGATTTAAAGGATGCGGATTCCGAAGTTCTGAACGCGATGCAAAAAGAACTGGGTCGTCAACAAGACCAGATCGAACTCATCGCATCAGAAAACATCGTGTCAAAAGCGGTTCTTCAGGCGCAAGGTTCGGTCCTTACCAACAAGTACGCCGAAGGTTACCCCGGCAAACGCTACTACCAAGGTTGCGAGCACGTGGATGTCACGGAGCAAATCGCGATCGACCGCCTGAACAAATTGTTCGGATGCAAATTTTCGAACGTGCAGCCGCACTCCGGCGCGAATGCGAACCAAGCCGTGTTCATGGCCGTTCTGAAACCCGGTGAAACATTCCTTGGCATGGATCTTGGTCATGGCGGTCACCTGACCCACGGATGCCCTGTAAACTTTTCGGGCAAATGGTTCAACGCCGTGACATACGGTATCAACGAACAAGGCGTGATCGATTACGACCAAGTGGAAAAACTCGCGCTGGAACACAAACCCAAGATGATCGTAGCCGGTGCGTCGGCCTATGCGCGGGTCATCGACTTTAAAAAATTCCGTGAAATCGCTGATAAGGTTGGCGCTGTTCTGTTCGCCGACGTGGCGCACTATGCGGGTCTTATTGTCGGCGGCGCGTATCCGAATGCGTTTCCGCATGCTCACATTGTTACGACTACAACGCATAAGACTCTGCGCGGCCCCCGCGGCGGTGCGATCATGACCAACGACGAAGACCTTGCGAAGAAGATCAACTCCGCGGTTTTCCCCGGGCTGCAAGGCGGACCGCTGGAGCATGTCATTGCGGCGAAGGCGGTTGCTTTCGGTGAGGCATTGAAACCCGAATTCAAAACCTACGCACATAATGTGGTTGCGAATGCACGCATTCTGGCCGAAACGTTGAAAGCGGGCGGTCTCGATATTGTATCGGGCGGAACGGATTGCCATATGATGCTGGTTGACCTTCGTCCGAAAGGTTTGACGGGCAAAGCGGCAGACCTTGCGTTGGAGCATGCGGGCATCACCTGCAACAAGAACGCGGTTCCAAATGACCCTGAAAAACCGATGGTGACATCCGGTGTTCGTCTCGGCACGCCTGCGGGCACGACCCGCGGTTTCGGCCCTGCTGAATGGAAAGAGATCGGCAAATTGATCCTCGAAGTGCTCGATGGTCTGAAAGCCAACGGCGCAGAAGGTAATGCCGCCGTGGAAAAAGCCGTGAGGGTTAAAGTGAAAGCACTGTGCGATCGTTTCCCGATCTACGGTGATGCAATCTCGGTTTAATGAATGCGCTGCCCGTTTTGTGGACATGAAGAAACGCAAGTGAAGGACAGCCGTCCTTCCGACGACGGCGGTTCAATTCGCCGTCGGCGTTCCTGCGAGTCCTGCGGCGGGCGGTTCACGACTTTTGAGCGCATTCAATTGCGCGATCTTGTTGTGGTGAAGTCCGGCGACAGACGACAACCTTTCGACCGCGAAAAAATCATCCGTTCCATGAACATAGCTTTGCGCAAACGCCCGCTCGATGCGGAACGCGTGGAAAAAGCCGTGAACGGTATCGTGCGTCAACTCGAGAGCTACGGCGAGCCGGAAATTCCCGCGTCTGAAATCGGCGCGCTGGTGATGAAGGCGCTGGTGGAACTCGATATTGTCGGATACATCCGTTATGCGTCGGTCTACAAAGATTTCCGCGAACCCGAAGACTTCAACGCTTTCGTGCAGGAAATTCAAGCGCTGCAAACCGAAAAGAAAAAACGCGTGGCCGAATAATGTTCACCGGCATCATCACCCATGTCGGGACTATCGACCATATCGACAAATCCGGCGGCGACTGGCGCATCTTCATCCAATCCAAGCTCGATTTGAAACCCATCGCCATCGGCGCGTCGGTTGCATGTTCGGGTTGCTGTCTTACGGTCATAAAAAAAGAAAACGACCGCATGGCGTTCGATGTGTCGGGCGAGACGCTTTCCAAAACCATTATCGGTTCATGGCAAGAGGGATCGAAGGTCAATCTCGAAACTTCCATGAAGATCGGCGATGAAATCGGCGGGCATATCGTGAGCGGTCATGTGGACGGTTTGGCAACCATCGAAAGCATCACACCCGAAGGCGATTCCCACCGCCTTAAAATCCGCGTACCTGACGCGCTTTCGCTCTTCGTGGCGCCGAAGGGTTCTGTGTCACTGGATGGTATTTCGCTCACGGTCAACGAGGTCGAAGGGTCTGTTTTCGGGATCAATATCATCCCGCATACATGGATCCAGACGACGATCGGCGAGAAGAAAGTGGGTGACAAACTTAATATGGAGGCCGATATGCTGGCCCGTTACGTGGCGCGCCAGCTCGGCAAACTCTAGACTTCTCTATCCAACATCCTTATATATAGGTCAGTTCTCAGGGCGGGGTGCAATTCCCCACCGGCGGTATGTGGCACCAAGTTTATCTGGAGTCACGAGCCCGCGAGCGGCTCTTGCAAAAGAGTGTCAGCAGATCCGGTGAAATGCCGGAGCCGACGGTATAGTCCGGATGAAAGAGAACGTGAATGATATCTCCCGCGTTTCATACGCGGGTCACGTCGTTCATGTTTTCCCTGATTTTGTGAAAACCAAAACCAAGGAAAGAACCAAACTATGACCTTCCAAAACGAACGTATCGCCTTCATTCAGGCGGGATGGCACACAGACATCACCGACCAAGGCAAAAAAACTTTCATCGAAGATATGGTGAAGGCGGGATTTCCCGAAAAGAATATCGATATCTTCCAGACACCGGGCTCGCTCGAAATTCCATTGCAGGCGCAACTGCTGGCCAAGACCGGCAAGTATAACGCTATCGTTTGCACGGGTTTGATCGTGAACGGCGGTATCTACCGTCATGAATTCGTGACGACCGCCGTCATCGACGGGATCATGCGCGTGTCACTGGATACGGAAGTGCCGGTGCTGTCGGTGATTTTGACGCCGCAGAATTTCCACGAGCACGAAGAGCATAACAAGTTCTTCTTCGAGCATTTCAAGGTCAAGGGACGCGAAGCAGCGTCAGCTTGTATCAAGACGCTTGAAAATATGCGTGCGTTTAAAACGCTGGCTAAAGCCGCTTAACGAAAAATTCCTTGCTTAGGGGCGGGCAGTCATGGTCTTTACGGGGCATGAACGAGCCCGCCCCACAAAAAGCCTCTGCCAACGCCATGCGCAGTTCCGCGCGTTTAATGGCGGTTCAGGCCGTTTATCAAATGGCGGTAAACCACAAGGAAGCACCGTTCGTGGTCGCCGAATACATGTCCATCCGCGCGGGTATTGCCGTGGACGGGGATGAGTTGGTTGCGCCCGACGAGTCGCTGTTTAAATCCATTGTTTTGGGCGTGGCGGACAGACAGGCGGATCTGGCGGGCATCGTGAACGCCAACCGCCCCTTGAAAGAGGGCCAAATCCGGGTCGATGAACCACTTCTTGAGGCGGTATTGCTCTGCGGCACTTTCGAACTTTTGGCTCATCAAGACATTGATTCTGCAATAATTATTTCATCCTATGTCGATGTCGCAAAAGCCTTTTTCAGCGGGTCCGAGGCGGGCCTTATCAATGCCGTTCTGGATTCCATCCGCAAAGTCACGAGAGTGTGAATAAAGCCCCGAAAATTACCATTCGTTAATCTGTTGCGGTGTAACATTAGAAGATACGGTGGGACAAAGGTGTAGGGGCCTTTTCTAATGAAAGTTGCAATCATAGCTTTGGTAGCGGTCCTTCTTTTGGGCGGCGGTGCAGCCGGAGCTTACTTCTATTTTGACAAACCTGCGATTGCCGCGGGCGGCCCTGTGGATGAGGCCGCCAAGGCGGAGCATGATGCCAAAACCGCAGAAGCCGCCGAAGGCGCGGCCGTTCCCGCACAAGAATTCGTACAACTCGATGCGCTTATTTTGCCCGTGATCGACGAACATGGCGTGACGCAGGTTGTCAGCATGGTCGTAACGCTCGAAGTGCCCGACAAAGCCACGGCGGATGAGGTCAAACGTCTTTCGCCGCGCATTCAAGACGCGTTCATTCAGGATATGTACGGCGTGTTGAACCGCAAGAATTCCATGGAAAATGGTGTTTTGAAAGTAAACCTTATCAAGGGCCGTATGAACAAACTGACCGAGAAAGTGCTCGGTCCTGGCAAGGTGAACGAGGTTCTGCTTCAGGTCGTTCAACAGAGATCGTTATAATGTCATCCAAAATCTGTATCGTATTGCCTACACCGCCGCGCGTTCTGTTTTCGAGCAGGGTGGGAAACATGCGGCTAATACAACGCTCCTAGTAAAATTATGAAAACAAAAAGGGCCCGAAAGGCCCTTTAATTTTGCGCGTTATCACCTTGGCCACCTTGCATTAACAGCCAAAATTGGGCAGTCTTTCACGCACTTAAGAGACGGGGCTCTGTTACACCCCGTTCATCGTAACCTACTAAACAAACCCAAAGGGGAATTATCGAATGGAACAACACTATCTGATGATAGCCTGCTGTGTCATGGCCGCGCTGGTATTCGCGCAGCTCTGGACACGCGGTGTAATGAATATGAGCGCGGGGAATGAGCGCATGCAAGCGATTGCAGCTGCCATTCAAGAAGGCGCAAAAGCTTACCTCAACAGACAATATCAAACGATCGGCCTCGTCGGCGTTGTTGTGGCTGTCGGTCTTTACTTCCTGCTCGGCTGGCACGTTGCTTTAGGATTTGTCATCGGCGCGGTTTTGTCCGGCGTTACCGGATATCTCGGCATGTTCGTTTCCGTTCGCGCAAACGTTCGTACGGCGCAAGCCGCGACGCAAGGTCTGGAAACGGCACTTAATGTTGCGTTCCGCTCGGGTGCGATCACGGGTCTGCTCGTTGTCGGTTTGGGCCTAGCCGGTGTTGCCGGTTACTACTGGTTCTTGAAAGAGCATCAAGGCCTCGAAATGCGTCCTTGCCTCGAAGGCCTTGTGGCTCTTGGCTTCGGTGCATCCCTGATTTCCATCTTCGCGCGTCTCGGCGGCGGTATCTTTACGAAAGGCGCAGACGTCGGCGCTGACCTCGTGGGTAAAGTCGAAGCCGGCATACCCGAAGATGACCCAAGAAACCCAGCCGTTATTGCAGATAACGTTGGCGACAACGTGGGCGATTGCGCGGGTATGGCCGCCGACCTTTTCGAAACCTATGCCGTGACGATCGTCGCGACGATGCTTATCGCCGCTTCGGTATTCTCGGAAAAAGTTGTCGAGAGTATCGTGTTCCTTCCTCTGCTCATCGGCGCGTTGTGTATCCTCGGCTCCATTGCCGGTGTGTACTTCGTCAAACTGGGCAAAAAGAAAAACATCATGGGCGCCCTGTACCGCGGCTTCATCGCAAGCGCGCTGTTCTCGCTCGTGCTGGTATCCGGTCTGTTCTTCAACCCGCATGTTCTGGGCCTTGATACGGTTCTCGAACTCGCAGGCGGAAAAGATGCAGGTACGATCTCTGTTTTGTCCCTTTACTACTGTGCGCTGGTAGGTCTCGGCCTCACGGCGGCTCTGGTATACATCACCGAATACTACACGGGCACAAACCACCGCCCCGTGCAGGTCGTCGCCAAGGCATCGGAAACGGGCCACGGCACGAACGTGATTCAGGGTCTGGCTGTTTCCATGGAAGCAACTGCATTGCCTGTTATCGCGATTTGCATCGCCATCTTCCTGGCATTCAACTTCGCGGGTCTGTTCGGTATCGCTATCGCCGCAACGACGATGCTCTCCATGGCCGGTATGGTCGTGGCGCTCGACGCATACGGTCCGGTAACGGATAACGCAGGCGGCATCGCCGAAATGTCGGAAATGCCCAAAGACGTCCGTGTCACCACGGATGCTCTGGACGCTGTCGGCAACACGACGAAAGCCGTTACCAAAGGCTATGCCATCGGTTCCGCCGGTCTGGCAGCATTGGTTCTCTTTGCCGCCTACACGGAAGAGATCAAGCACTACCTGCCTGACTTCGCCGACGTGCAGTTCGAACTGACCAATCCGTTTGTCGTGATCGGTCTGTTCCTCGGCGGTTTGCTGCCGTATCTGTTCGGCGCGATGTCGATGACGGCCGTGGGACGTGCTGCTGCTTCGGTTGTTATAGAAGTGCGTCGCCAGTTCCGCGAAATCCCCGGCATCATGGAAGGTACGGCCAAGCCAGAATATGGCAAGGCGGTTGACCTTCTGACTAAGGCCGCGATCAAGGAAATGATTATTCCGTCCTTGCTTCCCGTTCTTGCACCCGTTGCGCTGTTCGGCATCGTGTACAAAATCGGCGGCATGGAAGCAGCGTTGCAAACGCTGGGTGCCATGTTGCTCGGCACGATCGTGACGGGTCTGTTCGTTGCTATCTCGATGACATCGGGCGGGGGCGCATGGGACAACGCGAAAAAGTTGATCGAAGAACGCGGCCTGAAGGGCACCGAAACCCACAAAGCCGCCGTAACGGGCGACACAGTGGGCGACCCCTATAAGGACACGGCAGGCCCTGCAGTGAACCCGCTGATCAAAATCGCCAACATCGTGGCCATTCTTTTGGTCGCCATCGTGGCAAAACTGATCGCCGGTTAATCCGCAGAAACCTTAGAGAAAAACCCTCCTGCCGTAACGCAGGAGGGTTTTTTCTTGACCAAATTTCACAACCTTCTAATGTGAACATATATTTCAAGAAAGAACGTTAATGTTAAGAAAAGTTGCTATCACTGCTTCCGCACTTTTTCTTTCCGCCTCTTGTGGGAAACCGGAAGGGGTAAGCCCAGCTTCACCGCCGCAAGAAGTATTTCAATCGCCGGAAATCAGGTTGACCAACAATGTCCGCCCGAATTGTATAGCCGGCGTTGTGCAAGGGCAATCAACCAGCGGGCGTCAATCCAGCATGGTTATGAGCTGCAGATAGGCTCCGCAAAACGAAGCGGGGTTTTTTGTTTTTTTGTGTTAAATAATTCCCCATGGAACAATCCCTTCAGATTACCGACATCGGCATCAACGGCGACGGCATAGCTCGTCTCGAAGGTGGTGAGGTTGTGTTCGTCCCGTTTGCGGCGAAGGGAGACTTACTGCTCGCCGATGTAACGAAAGACACGGACGGACAATACCGCGCGAAGATCAATTCCATTCTGGTGAAATCGCCGAACCGTATGACGCCGCCCTGCAGGCATTTCGGAATTTGCGCCGGGTGCGCTCTTCAACACATAAATCAAAATACCTATCAGGATTTCAAGATCGGGCAGGTTGCATCCGCGCTATCCAAATGCGGCGTTGCGATGCCGCATGATTTTCAAAGTATTTTCATTCCGCACGGCACGCGCCGCCGTGCCAATTTTGCCTGCCGCGTGACTAAGGGCAACGCCATTATCGGGTTTCATGAACGGCGTAGCCCTAACATCAGAAACGTGCCCGATTGTTTGTTGATTACCGAAGAATTACGCACGGCGATGGAAGCGCTTCGCCCGTTTCTTCCCGATATTATCGGCGAAGGGCAGAAGGCGGATATTATGATCCAATGCATCGAGGGGCAAACCGAAATCGGAATCACCGGCAAGATTGCACCCGGTTGGGAGGCGCAACAGGCACTCAGTGACGCTCTGCGCGCCATGAATGCGTCGCGCATATCGATGCGCGCGCGGGATTTCGAACCGTACGAAATGCTGCTTGAAGAGAAGCCTTATTTCAAACGTTTCGATTCACTTTTGGTAAATCTTGCGCCGTGCGCATTTTTACAACCGAGCGAAGAGGGCGAGCTGGCCCTTACGAAATGCGTCATGGACGGTGCAGGTGGCGCGATTCGGATCGCCGATTTGTTCTGCGGCAACGGCACGTTCACGGGGCCGTTGATGGACCGCGATATCGTGGCTGCCGACAACGCGCCCGACGCGATTGCGTCTTTGCAAAAAGCGGGCGTGCGCGCGGAAGTGCGCAATTTATTCAAGGAACCTTACACGGCTTACGATCTGGAAGATCGTGATTGCGTGATTTTGGATCCACCGCGCGCGGGTGCGAGCGCGCAAGTGAGAATGCTTACCGAAAGCAACGTGCAAAAAATCGTTTATGTTTCCTGCGCACCACAAAGTTTTGCGAAGGACGCCGCGGATTTGATTTATAGCGGATATAGTTTGAACAAGCTGACGCTCGTCGACCAGTTCATATGGTCATCGCACACGGAAATTGTCGGCGTGTTTGAAAGAACCTAGCGTCCCGACGGGCCGGCGGTTTCGGTCGCGCTCTCTTTGGGTTTGTTGAAGCGTCCTACGTTGCCCAGCAATTGTTCCATCACCGTAATTTCGTTTCCGGAGGTAGGGGTTTTGCGACGAACATGCGGAACGTCGATTTGCGCGGCATCCAGTTTTTCAATCGTGTCGACCACGCCTTCCTGGTTGAAGGCGACGACAACGACTTTCTTGTCCACGACCTTCGGATCGAAAATACCGACTTTTTCGGTTTTTTGGCCGATGTAGTACCAGACATTTTCATCGAAAGGCGCTTGGGTAGACGGGGAGCCCAAGGATTGGAGGACATTGGTTTTGGTGCTGACGCCCGGGACGATCTCCGCCATGCGGTAATCTTCCACGATATTGCCGCGGGTGGCTTCGGTCGCGGTGCAGGCCAAAAGCGCGGCGGAAGCCAGCGCTATGCAAAAAACGTTTCGGATGGTCTTCATCATATTGTGTAAATCCGCCAAAGTTCTTATATGTATAGTCTGTATACCCGATAAACCGCTTTATTGTGAAGAAATTATGATGATCTTCCACTGGCTTAAGAAACGTTCCGCCCGCCGGCAGGCCGCCGAAAAACTCTACCAAATGGCCGCCGCCCAGTCCAGAAGCCCTGAATTTTACGGGGCGATGGGTGTGGCCGACACATTCGACGGGCGTTTCGACGTTCTGGTCCTGCATATATATGTGGCGACCGAGCGGCTCAACGAACTGGGCAAGGAAGGTCGGGCATTAGGGCAGGCATTGTTCGATGCTATGTTCCGTACGATGGATCTGACCTTGCGCGAAATGGGCGTGGGCGATGTGGGTATTCCCAAACGCATGCAAAAAATGATGAAGGCATTTAATGGCCGCACGCACGTGTATCATGATGCGTTGAAATCCGGCAATGCCGCGGCGTTGCAGCTGGCCATCGCGAGGAATGTCTACCGCAGCGAAGGTGAGGCAATTCCGCCTGGAAGCGAGGACCTGACCAATTACATTCTGGCCGTGCATGAATATTTCAAGAGTTGTTCTTACGAACAATTCTACAACGCCAACGGCGTATTCCCCGAACCTGCTGCAGAAGAGCCCCGTAAAGCCTATGCCTAAGAATTACACCGCGTCCGAAAAAACAGAATGGTCCTATCTGGTCGACGTCGAACGTCTGAGCGACGAGCCGGAGATTTTTACGTTCGAGGCGGATGAACGCCAGCGCACGGACATTGCACGTCGTCTCTCCATCGTTTCCATTCAATATGCCAAAGCGAGCATCACCATCCAGCGTGCAGGCGGCGACATATTTCACGCGATGGGTACGATCGATGCCGATGTGACGCAAGCCTGTGTCGTCACGCAAGCGCCTGTGCAAGGACATATAGAAGACGAATTCGAAGGATGGTACGGCGACAAGACATCCAACGCGGTGTCATTTGCCAAGGCGCGTTCAGAGCGCGAAGCCAAGAAGGGGCATATCGAAACAGAAATTCTGGAAGAAAGTGCCGACCCCGAGCCGATAATCGGCGGTAAAATCGATATCGGTGAATTGGCTACGCAGTATCTTTCGCTTGCGCTAGATCCGTATCCGCGTGCCGACGGCGGTGCGAGCGAATTCCTGATCGAGCCGCCCGCGGACAAGGAAGGCGCGCAAATTCGAAAGAGTCCGTTCGAGGCGCTTAAGGACTGGAAAGAAAAGCGGTAACGTTTATTTCAGGCTAAAACCCGGGGCGACTGAAGCTTTGACGAGATGCACGCCTGCTACTTCGTGTACACCTGCAATCTGGGCCGTGCGGTCGTTGTAAAGTTCCGCGTTGAGCGGATTTTTTTGCCAGATTCTGCGTGATTCCATCAGTTCATCATATCTTTGATTGCCGAGCGCAAGCTCCAGGTGGGGGAGTATGGCGCGGGCCTGACCGTCATCCAGAATTGATACATATAAAGTCAGCACGTTTTTCGGCAGGATCGCAATCTCGCCTTGAATATGGGGCGTAAGTTTTCCGAGCGCTGCGACGGGCTTATGTTCCGCCTGAAGTAGTATAGCCTCCAGATAATCGCGATAAATCGGGTTTTGTATATGAGGGCTGACTTCATCGAAGGCGCGGCGATCACCGGCATGGACGCAAGCGCGTGCCATAGCTCCTACAATTAGAGGTACGCTTGCACCACCATTGTAATGAGGTTTCAGAACCTGAACGGCTTCATCAGCTTTGTTGTCGTGAATCAAGGAATTCGCGAATAAGGCGGCAGTGTATTCGTTGCTGTCGGCGCTGAAATGTACCTGACGCAGCAAGGCAACGGCGGCTTTGTTTCTGCCGTCATGTATGTAGGCATTTGACAGCGTCGTTACCGTATGTTTGTCGGCATTACCGCTTTCATACAGAGGTTTTAAAATTGATATGGCAGAATCAGGATTGCCGGTGCGGATGAGGGCATTGCCGAGATTGTTGCAAATGATGGCATCACGGTTTCCTCTGTCGTAGATAGGGCGCAAGAGAGAAACGGCGTTCTGCGGTTTGCCGTCGTGCATGTAGGCATTGGCAAGGGTGGACACCATGATGTCATCAATCATGAATCTTCCGCGCGCCTGCTCGAGCAGCGTGATGGCGGATTTGGGTTTGCCCATATCCAGATACAGCTTGCCCAGCTGTGCCTTGAAGTGCATGTCGTCCGGAAATTTCGCTATGGCCTGCTTGTAAACGCTTTCGGCTTTATCGAACAGGTTTTGTCTTTGGAGCAATTTCGCCGCGCCGACCAGAATGATGGCAGGCTTTTTGTCGCTGTCACTTTTGGCAACGGCGCTGAAAATCAGGTTAAGGGCATCCGTACCGCCATTATCGTTGGGCGCCCAGCGGATGAGTTTTTCTGCCCAGTTCAAGGACAATTCGGGAATATCTGGGTGACGGGTGAGCAGGCGTGCGGTCAGGTCCTGTGCCTCGGGGGTTCCGGGTCTGGTTATCTTGATTGTATTGCTTAGCAATTCTCTTAATGCGCGATCGGTCATGGATTATGGGAATAATATAAACCGGCATAAAACGCAAGATTTATTTGGGAAAAAACAGCGTTGTTAACCTTTGTTCAGTTCGTTTTGCGTGTTTTTTTCGGCGAACCGAATTTCCCAATAAAAAAGGCGCGAATGCGCCCCTAATACGGGAAGTATAGCATAAAGGGCGGAAATTGGGAGTTTTTAATCTTTTCCTTGCACTCGGGGGCGAATTTCAGTATCACAGGCATCGAATTCAAATTAAGGAATAAGACCATGGCCGTACCAAAGAGAAAAACGAGCAAATCCAAGCGCAACATGCGCCGTTCGCACCACGCGCTGACCGCTACCAACTGGGCCGAAGACGCCAAGTCGGGTGAGCCGGTTCGCCGTCACCATATCGACCTGAAATCCGGCACCTACAAAGGCCGTCAGGTTCTCGAAGCCCGCGACTAATTGACAAAGAACATTCAAACTGCGAGTTTTGGTTGATCGAAATTAACCGGAACTCGCAGTTTTTATTTTAGCCATTCCAATGTCTTACAATCAAACGATTGCCCTCGATGCCATGGGCGGAGATTTCGGCCCCGACGTCATCGTTCCGGGCGCGGCGCAGGCGTTGGAAAAGATCGAAGGCACCAAATTCATATTCTTCGGCGACGAGAAAAAGATCGCCCCTGTTCTGGCCAAGCATTCCAAACTCAAAGCTGTTTCCAGCATCGTTCATACCGAAAAGAAGATTTCGAGCAGCGACGGCATTTCCGCCGCCATCCGTGCGAGCAAGGATTCGTCCATGCGGCTGGCCATCGAGGCGGTGAAAGACGGCCGGGCGCACAGCGTGGTGTCGGCGGGCAACACCGGCGCGCTCATGGCGTTGTCCAAAATGATTTTAAAAACATTGCCCGGTATCGAGCGCCCCGCGATTGCGAGCCTGATTCCCAACGCGAACGGATCGAGCGTTGTGCTTGACCTTGGTGCGAACCTTGAATGCGACGCGCAGGTGCTCGTCCAGTTCGCCTTGCTCGGCGCGGTATATGCGCGTGTGGTGCGGAACATTCAAACCCCCACCGTGGGCCTTCTCAATGTCGGCACCGAAGAGATGAAGGGGCATGAGGAAGTGCGCGAAGCCGCGCAGATTCTCTCCTCCGTTAAATTCCACGGCAAATATCACGGCTTCGTCGAAGGCAACGACATCACCAAAGGCACGGTCGATGTTGTGGTCACGGACGGATTCTCCGGCAATATCGCGCTCAAGACCGCGGAAGGCGTGGGCAAGCTTACGGGCCAGTTCCTGAAAGACGCGTTCAAATCTTCTCCGCTTGCCATGCTGGGTTATTTTTTGGCAAGCGGTGCGATGAAAAAACTAAAATCCAAACTCGACCCCGCGAAATATAACGGCGGGATGTTTTTGGGACTGGACGGCGTGGCGGTGAAAAGCCACGGGAGTTCCAACATAGACGGCACGGAGAACGCGATTCTCGTCGCCGCAGATCTGGTCCATAACGGATTCAACAAACGCGTCGCCGCGGAAATGACCGAAGTCATGGCGCAGGCGACCATCACCAAAGCGGAAAGCGCACCGGCAGCATGACCATCAAGTCCTTTATATCCGGCACGGGTTCGTACCTGCCTGAAAGAATCCTGACCAACAAAGAGTTGGAAAAGATGGTCGACACGACGGATGAATGGATCGTCCAGCGCAGCGGCATCAAGGAACGCCGCATTGCCGCCAAAGACGAAACCACCACCGACATGGCGATCAAGGCAGCAAAACGCGCGATAGAATCCGCGGGCATTTCGGCGGAACAGATCAACGGCGTGATCGTTGCGACGACAACAGCCGATTCAACCTTTCCGTCCGTCGCCGTAAAAGTGCAATCCGCGCTCGGCATTCCGCCATGCCCCGCGTTCGATGTGCAGGCCGTGTGCACTGGATTCGTTTATGCATTCTCCACGGCCGATGCGTTCATCAAGACGGGTCTGGCATCCTGCGTTTTGGTGATAGGCGCGGAAAAAATGTCATCCATCATCGATTGGACCGACCGGACCACATGCGTATTGTTCGCGGACGGTGCGGGCGCGGCGATTCTAGAGGCACGCGACGCGGAAGAAGACGAGGGGCTCGAAGGGCAGGGCGTGCATTCCACGCATTTGTACGCCAACGGCGACCAGAAAGATTTGTTGTTCTGCAACCGCGGCGAGACGCTGAAGATGGAAGGCAAAGAAGTTTTCAAATACGCCGTGACGTATCTGGCGGATATTGTCGGTGAAGTTTTGGCGCATAACAGAATTCATCCCGATCAAATCGACTGGCTCGTGCCTCACCAGGCCAATATCCGCATCATCGAATCAACCGCCAAAAAACTAGGCACGCCGATGGAAAAAGTTGTCGTTACGATCGACCGCCACGGAAACACATCTGCGGCAAGCATTCCCCTCGCTTTGGATGAAGCCGTTCGCGACGGACGCATCAAGCGCGGTCAGATGGTGTTGATCGAAGCGATGGGCGGCGGCCTCACGTGGGGCGCGGCGCTTTTCCGTTTCTAGAAATTATCCCGATTGAATTCGTTGATGTCGGTGAGAAGCGAGCGCGCGTGAGCCTTGATGGTGTCGAAATTCGGCTGGAATTCCTGACCCGCCTGACTGTTCAGCACTGCGACATTTTCGTAGAAACCAAGCGCTTTTTCCGGATCTATAGCCGTCAC
>DLGR01000003.1:23239-23418 GCA_002482805.1 Micavibrio sp. UBA7689
CACGTGGCTTTTGCCTTTGGTGAATTCTTTGGTTAGACGCATATCCTGCGTTTGCGCCCAATCCGTTGTCAGCCCTATCGAAGGAAGAAGGTCCGCATCCTGCATCAGGATGCACATATGCGAAAGCACCGGATCATTTTGCAAAAGCGGTACGAATTTTTCCAGTTCGGGAATGGGCG
>DLGR01000007.1 GCA_002482805.1 Micavibrio sp. UBA7689
GCTGCTGCTCGGCTTCGTGCTCGGGCCCTTGCTCGAAGAGCATTTCCGCCGCGCCATGATCATTTCGCGCGGCGATATCAGCGTTTTCGTCACCCGGATGATTTCAGCGGTGCTGCTCGGTCTGGCGCTGCTGGCGGTGATCTTTGCCCTGTTGCCCGCCATCCGGCGCAAGCGCGCCGAAGTGTTTGTCGAGGATGACTAGGCCAAAACAAAAAGGGCCCCGAAGGACCCTTTGTTTCCCAAGGCTTGCCAACCTTTGGGAATTTGGAGCGGGCGATGGGATTCGAACCCACGACCCTAACCTTGGCAAGGTTATGCTCTACCCCTGAGCTACACCCGCGCGCCAAACGAACAGGGCGTATTTATAAGGATTACGGATTAAAAATCAAGTCCTCAATTCCTCTAAAGGATTCAAGGGGCTTAGGGGCGGAAAATCGGGGTTTAAACCCCGATTTGGATGAGCGGAACCGTATATCCGTAGGGGCTTTCCGTGCCGTCTTTCGACCCCGTCAAGGCTATCACCATGATATTGGGGCTGTACCGCACGACATTGTCCGTCTTTTCCGTCAGTTCGCACGGCATGAGGGAAGTTTCCTCGTCTTCCGTTTCGAACACGAGGTTGAAGAGACGTTGATCGCGGTAATATTCGACATGTTTTATATCGGCGGGAAAGGGCTGGTTGGAGCCCAGTATGAGGCGGCCGTCCAATGCGTATCCGAGTGTTATCATAGCGTGGGCCCCCAATAAGTGTTCTTATCAAGTCTTGGGTCTACGTATGTTCTTGGAAGGGCGGGGTTGGACAACCCGCATTCCGTGAGGTTGAAAGGCTCGCCGCTGACGTCGAGATCCTGCAGTTTTACAAATTGTATACCGTCTAAAGGTATTCTCATTCCCATCTTTGATTCCCCGTTTTGTAGTCTTTTTATTTGTTAAGCCAATCATGCCATATCGCTTTGTCTCCGCACAAATTGCGGACGGTGATATGAGGCTAGCCCTTGCAAAGATTGGGATTTTTGGCCATAGCTAGAAAATGACCCAAAACGCTAACTTGGCCGAATCACAAGAAATGCCCACATCGCCAGACGCGTTGATGGACCGTTTGCGCGGCCTTGGCGTGGAATTTACGCTTCATCACCATGCGCCCGTTTTTACCGTGGCCGAAAGCCAGAGCGTGGACGCCGACATTCCCGGCACGCATTGCAGAAACCTGTTCCTGCGTGACAAGAAGAAATCCAATTTCCTCGTATGCCTGCGTCATGAAACCGCCGTGGACATTAGAAAGCTTCCCGGCCTGATCGGCTCGCACCAGAATCTGTCTTTCGGGTCCGCCGAACGGCTGTGGGAATATCTGGGTGTGCGCCCGGGGTCTGTTTGCCCTTATGCTGTTATTAATGACACGGGGCATCAGGTTAAAATCTGCCTCGATAAATCCATGATGGAAACGGAAATCGTGAATTTCCACCCCTTGTTAAATTCAATGACTATCGGGGTAAAACCCCAAGGCCTCATTACCTTCATTGAAAGTTGTGGGCATGTGCCCCATATTGTCGACTTCGGGCCCGCTGCGCCCGACCTGAGATAGAAGAGAGTAGAAATGGGCCTGTTTGGATTGACACCGGATAAGAAAGTCGCACCGACGCAAAGCGAAAGCGGCGCGGTCTATGATGTTACAAGCGCGGAATTCGAAGAACGTGTGTTGAAGGCATCTATGCAGGTGCCTGTGCTGGTCGATTTTTGGGCGCCATGGTGCGGCCCTTGCAAGCAATTGATGCCGGTCCTTGAAGCCGAAGTCGAAGCGGCGCGCACAGAAGTGTTGCTCGCCAAAGTCAATATTGATGACAACCCAGATCTGGCGCAGGCTTTACGCATTCAATCCGTTCCTACCGTGATGGCATTTTTTCAAGGCCAGCCTGTGACCGGTTTCACGGGCGTGCGCCCTGCATCGGAAATAAAAAACCTGATTGCGCAACTGGTAAAGCTGTCGCGCTCCGCCAAACCGGATGCCGTGGATATTCCCACGCTGCTCAAACAAGCGGCCGATGCTATGGCGATCGGTGAGGAGCGTTTCGCACAGGAAGCCTATATTCAAATCCTGCAACAAGATCCCAACCATATCGAAGCCTATAACGGCATGGTGCGTGCGTTGATTTCCGCAGGCGCCATCGAACACGCCGAGCATTACATCGCGCAAGCACCCGAAGGCATTACCAAGAACCCGAATTTCGCGCAGGCCAAAACCGCGTACGAGCTGGCGGTAAAGGCAAAAGAACAAGCGAAGACTTTGCCCGCTCTTTTGAAGAGACTCGAAAAAACACCGGATGATTATCAGGCGCGCTTTGATTTGGCGCAGGCACAATTTGCGAGCGGCCAAAAAGCCGAAGCCATCGACAATCTACTGGAGCTGATCCGCCGCGACCGCGCATGGAACGAAGAGGCCGCGCGCAAGGAATTGTTAAGGTTCTTCGAGGCTTTGGGTTTTGCCGATCCATTGGCTGTAGAGGGGCGTAAAAAACTTTCCCGCCTCCTGTTCTCGTAATAATAGCGGCTTATATAAATCCTCATGACCCGCACAGCCCCGAAATACACGCTTGAAACCCTGCCTGAGGAGTTGCCGATATTTCCTCTGACGGGCGTGTTGCTTTTGCCCCGCGGGCAGCTCCCCCTGAACATCTTCGAACCGCGCTATATCGCGATGGTGGACGAGGCCATGAAATCTCACCGTCTGATCGGCATGATGCAAACGCGCGAAGACGGAAATTTATACGACGTTGGCTGCGCGGGCCGTATCGTCAGCTATCATGAAACCAGTGACGGTCGATACGAAATCGTTTTAAACGGCGTGTGCCGTTTCAAGATACAATCCGAACTTGGACAGCGTGACGGGTTTCGCCGTGTGAAAGCGGACTGGAAAAATTTTGCAACCGATTTGCAACCGATGGGCTGTCTTGATATGGACCGCGGCAAATTAAAAGAACTTCTTAAAAGCTATTTTGCCAAACAGGATTTGACCTGCAGCTGGGAAGCGGTGGACGGGGCAGGGGACGAAAAACTCATCACCTCGCTGGCCATGATCTGCCCGTTCGATGCCAAGGAAAAACAGGCGTTGCTGGAAACGCCCTGCTGCAAGGACCGCGCGAAACTTTTTATGACCTTGCTGGAAATGGAATGCAAAGGCGATTGCGGCTGCAGGCATTGACGCCACGCTGTTTTATTTGACATAGTAAAGAATTATTGTTACCCTTTCGTTCAATAAAAAAAAGAATGAGAGGGTCAAGGTGTCTTTGATAAACCAACCTGTAGGCGGATGGAAAACCCATGCGATCATCGTTTCCGCCGCAATAGGGATTTCCGCACTATTTTCAAACGCGACCAAACATGATTTTACCGGAGTGCTTGATGGCCCTTACACAAGCATGCTGGGCAGATCCGCCATAGGTAAGAATTATCGTGTGGGGATTCATGATGAAGATGGAAATCGCACGGTTCTTCGTAACGAAGTGGATATATATGCGGGGAAATTCTATGGCGAGCCATCCAGAATGCAAAAAGATCTGGCAACGGCTGTTGGGATGACGTGCACATTCGAAGTGAACGGCTGGGATTTCCTCTTTTTCAGGCAGAACATACTAAGGGTGAAGGAATGTCAGAATACGGGCTTGGAGCCGTCTTCCATTTCGTAGAACACGGTTGCGCGTTACTTTACCGCGGGCTATAAATTTCCTATGGCCGCGATAGATCCCAAACTGCTGGAAATTCTGGTTTGCCCTTTGACCAAGGTACCGTTGCGCTATGATTCCTCTAAACAGGAATTGATTTCCGATCAGGCGGGTTTGGCCTATCCCATCCGCGATGGCATACCGATCATGCTGATCGACGAAGCCCGAAAAATTTAGGCGGCTTCGAACTTCACAACATTCACATTGAAAAGCGCGGGATCTGGATAGACGCGTCTTTCGTTCTGAATGAAATACTCGCCGGATTTTATTTGCGCCGCAAAACCGAACAGATCGCCGACGGCATCGTGCCATTCGTGACCATAACCGCGGGCGTATCTTTCATGTGTTCCATCGGAAATTTTTACTTCATCTGCAAACCATGCGGTTTCGTGAAGGTCCGTGAAACTGAATTTGCGCACCGCGCCGAATTGTTTGGTAAGCCACGCGGTTTGTTCAGCGTTCGCTGTATATTTTTCCATGAATGACCCTCTATATTTTTTTTGTAGTTCACACCTGTCCCGAATATAAACCTCCGTTCTTATAGCGTCAAACAAATTCATTGACATAATAATTAACTATTCCTATAGTCCGCCGTGAAAGGAACAGGCCATGTCCGGCGGTATTTTGGGAATTATTTTTGATCAGCAGATGGTCGATATGTCCGGCCATTCGCTTGAGCCCGTTAAGTTTACGGATCCGATGCCCTGCAGCGTTTCGGGCATGAATGTTTTTAAAGTCAGCCTTAAAATATTGGGCGTCAAAACAGGCGTGCGCGAAAACGATCTGGGCATTCACTTTGAAATTCAATCTACGACAGGTCAAACGCTGGATCGCAAAGTGCTTTCCATGCGCCCTGTATTCACAAGCTTTGCAGACCAAATTGCGGGGCGGAGTGCGGATGTATCCATTGAAGAGCGATTGGATATCCTTTCGCAGGCATTGTCTGACTGGGTGGATATCCAGCCGAACGCATCATCGGGCGCAATTTTTGCCATGATCCTCGGGCGTCTGGATATATCTCTGGCGCCGCAATTGGAGCCGCATGCATGGGCAAGATTGCGCGCAGGCACAAGACCAACCGATCCGGAGGACGGCCCGTAGCCCGTGCCTTTCGGGAAAAAGACCTTGCCGTACCAACAATTTTACGCTTTATTGCTATCCGTATGAAGAAAGTTGCTCAAAACCTTCTGCTCCTGTCCCTGCTCCTTAATCGCCCCTGATCGGGCATGAGGCGTCGAAAACGCCTGCGTTCAGGGGAAATCAAAATATCAGCAAACAATTTGATTTAAGGACGACGGGCCATGACCCCCCAAACAACCACTAATACAAAAGACCGCGTTATTATTTTCGACACGACACTGAGAGACGGTGAACAGTCGCCCGGCTGCTCGATGAACCTCGAAGAAAAACTGCGCATGGCAAAACTGCTCGATGAAATGGGCGTCGATGTCATTGAGGCGGGGTTCCCGATTGCAAGCCCTGGCGATTTCGAAGCCGTCAATGAAATCGCCAAGGTGATAAAAAACGCGACCGTGTGCGGATTGTCCCGCGCCATTGAACGCGACATCGATGTCGCGGGCGAAGCGCTGAAGCCCTGCGCCAACCGCCGCATCCACACCTTCATTTCAACGTCACCGCAACATATGCGTTACCAGTTGCAGATGGATGAAGAACAGGTTCTGGAATCTGTTGCGGCATCCGTCACGCGCGCCCGCAAATACACGGACAATGTCGAATGGTCCGCGATGGATGCGACAAGATCGGACTGGGATTTTCTCTGTCGCGCGGTCGATACCGCCATCCGTTCGGGCGCGACCACGATCAATATTCCTGACACTGTGGGTTATGCCATTCCCGCCGAATTCGGTGAGCTCATTACCTACATCCGTAACAAGGTCACGAACATCGACAAATGCGTTATCTCGACGCACTGCCACAACGATCTCGGTCTGGCAGTAGCAAATTCTCTGGCAGGCGTAGCCGCGGGTGCGCGCCAGATCGAATGCACCATCAACGGTATCGGCGAGCGTGCAGGAAATGCGGCGCTGGAAGAAATCGTCATGGCGCTGAAAACACGTGCCGACAAAATGCCGTTTGAATGCGGCGTCGATACGACCATGATAACGAAAGCATCACGCACGTTGGCCGCGACGATCGGATTTTCTGTTCAACCTAACAAAGCCATCGTCGGCGCGAATGCGTTCGCGCATGAAAGCGGCATCCATCAGGACGGTGTTTTGAAGAACGCATCCACATATGAAATCATGACGCCTGAGTCGGTTGGTCTAACGCGTTCGGAATTGGTGCTGGGCAAACATTCGGGACGCCATGCGTTGAAATCGCGCGTGACGGAACTGGGGTATGAGATCGGAGATAATGCGCTGAACGAATTGTTCAAACGCTTCAAAGATCTCGCCGACAAAAAGAAACAAGTCTTCGATGACGACATTATCGCATTGATCGAAGATGAAATCGGCACCGAGGGCGACGCCATCCGCTTCCAGACCTTGCAGGTTGTCGCGGGTTCCAAAGGTCCGCAGACGGCGGAAATAGAACTCACCGTCAACGGCGCGTTGAAAACCGTAAAGGTAGAAGGCAACGGCCCCGTCGATGCTATCTTCAAAGCCATCCGCGCCATCATTCCGCACGACGATGCGACGCTGCAGCTTTATCAGGTGCATGCGGTGACGGGTGGTACCGACGCGCAGGCCGAAGTCACCGTACGTTTGCAGGAAAACGGCAAGACCGTAAACGGGCAGGGGACAGACGCCGATACGCTGGTCGCATCCGCACGCGCCTATGTTCACGCGCTGAACAAGCTCGTGACCAAACGCGCCAAAACAAAGCCTGCAGAAAACGCGGCGTAAGTTTAGACATAATAAAATAAAAACCGGCTCCATGATCTATGCGGGCCGGTTTTTTTACATGCACAACCCTTGGGGTATTGCGAAATGGTTAATATTTAGTCATATTTTAACCAATTAATATTAACCTTTCCTAACATCTCATAAACAATAAAAATTTTGCAGGACGCGAAGCTATGGTCGGTGCTTTTAGAAAACTGAAAATCTCAAAAAAACTGCCTTTCATCATGATCGTCCTGACCGCGATCAATGTGTTTACCGTAACGATGCTTCAGGAAAACCTGATGGAGAAAAATACGGTTCACAACGCCGAAGAATTTCTCACCACAATCGAGCACACAAAAAAAACCCAGATTGAATCTTATCTGAGATCCATCGATGAAGATTTGTCCATCATGGCGTCGAGCGGCGAAATTAAAAACGCGCTCCGCGATCTCACATCCGGGTGGCAGGCGCTGGGCGCGGAGCCGACCCAACCTTTGCAAGAATTGTACATCGCGCAAAATCCCTATCCCGCAGGTGAGAAGCTTAAACTCGACGCTGCACAAGACGGCTCGCTATATTCCATGGCACATGCCAAATATCATCCGTGGATACGCCACTTTCTGCAATCGCGCGAATATTACGATATCTTCTTGTTCGACCTTGAAGGCAACGTTATTTACACGGTGTTCAAGGAGCAGGACTACGCCACAAACGTGGTGTCGGGGCAGTACAAGGATACGGGTTTGAGCAGAGTGTTCCAAGCTGCCCGCACCAACGCAAACCCTGATTTCATTGCATTCGATGACTTCAAACCCTATGCACCAAGCAACAATGCGCCCGCCGGGTTTATTTCCCGCGCCGTTTTCGACAATGGGCAACCTATCGGCGTTATAGCCTTCCAGATGCCCGTCGCGCGTTTGAACAGCACGGTGAATAATGCCGAAGGTCTGGGTGAAACCGGTGCCGCCTATCTGGTCGGCATAGACAAGCTTTTGCGCACCGATTACCGCTTCGACAAAGAATCCGCGATCCTGAAAAGACAAGTCAGTTCCCATGGCGTGGAGCAGGCGCTGGGCGGTCAAGACGGCATCGAACGTACCAAGGATTTCGAAGGCAAGGATGTTTATATGGCCTACGCGCCCATCCAGTATCACGGCACGAACTGGGCGTTGATCACCGAAAAAGAAGTCGACGAAACGCTCACCGAGTTCAAGGAAATCAAGAAAATTTCCATCACGGCATCCTTGCTGGTTCTTTTGGTGATTGCACTGATCAGCGTTTGGTATTCCAAGGCACTGACCGATCAAATCAAGCGCATGGTGGAAACCATGAAAAAGCTTGCGGACGGTGATAACAAAGTGGCCGTGCCCTCGCTGGAACGTCAGGACGAGATCGGCGATATGGCCAAAGCCGTACAGGTGTTCAAAGAGAATGCGCTGGAGATGGAGCGTATGGAGGCGGAAGCGGAAAAACTCAAGATCCGCACCGAAGAAGACAAGAAAGCGGCAATGCACAAACTGGCCGACGATTTCGACGGACGCACGGCAAGCATCATCATGGCCCTGACAGCGGCCGCTACCCAGATGCAATCCACCGCCACACAGATGAATTCCGCCTCCGAGCGCACTTCGGAGATAAGCAGCGCGGTTGCTGCCGCCGCGACGCAGGCCGATGCCAACGTGCAGACGGTTGCCGCCGCCGCGGAAGAATTATCCGCCTCCGCATCTGAAATCTCGCAACAGATCAACATGGTCGCCAATATGGCGGGCAACGCCGCAAGCGAGGCCGAGAATACCAGCAAGGAAGTCAAAAACCTGCAGGAAATGGCTGTATCTATCGGTGAAGTTGTCGGGGCAATCAAAGAGATTGCCGAACAAACCAATCTTCTCGCGCTGAACGCCACCATCGAAGCCGCACGCGCGGGCGAGGCGGGGCGCGGCTTNNGCAAAGGATTTGCGGTTGTCGCGGATGAGGTAAAGAAACTCGCCAACGAAACAGCGCAGAAAACCGAAGAGATCGACGAGCGCGTAACCCGCATTCAGGGCGCGATCAATTCATCCGTTCAGGCGATGGACAAAATCATCAAGAACGTCAAAAGCATCGACGAGGCGACGACATCGGTTACAGCCGCTGTCGAAGAGCAAAACGCCGCGACGGGCGAAATCGGACGCAATGTTTCCGAAGCATCCACCGGTACGCAGCAGGTTTCGCACAACATCGTCACGGTGCAGGAAAACGCCTATCAAACGGGTGAATCTTCCAAGACCGTTTTGCAGGCGGCCGAAGAACTATCGCATCTTTCCAACGATCTTCGCGATCAGGTCAGAAGTTTCCTTGCCGAGATCAGAGGCAGCGGTTCACAGCAAAAAGGCCCTTCCGAATACAAGATAGCGGCGGAATAATACCTTCACATCCGCCTGTGAAAAAAGCCCGCTTTATGCGGGCTTTTTTTCAATTTGTGTTCAATGGGTATGGTTGGCGGGATGATCTCCGTCATCGACGGGCGGTGCCACTTCACGGTGCCCGCCGCCGTCACGCTCTATATCCACACGCAACGTTTCGAGATCGAGGAAATAATCAGCCTGACGGCGCAGTTCATCCGCCACCATCGGAGGATTGGATTGAATGGTGCTCACGACTGTCACGCGCACGCCTTTACGCTGTACGGCTTCGATCAATCTTCTGAAATCGCCGTCGCCGGAAAACAAAATGATGTGATCTACATTGTCCGCCATTTCCATGACGTCAATCGCAAGCTCTATATCCATGTTGCCTTTGATTTTGCGACGGCCTTGGGAATCGACAAATTCCTTCGTCGGCTTTGTAACCATCGTGTAGCCATTATAATCGAGCCAGTCGACGAGCGGGCGTATCGGCGAATAATCGGCATCTTCGATCAACGCGGTGTAATAAAAGGCGCGCACCAAACGACCGCACGATGCGCCCCATGCCAGAAGCTTTCTGTAATCTATATCGAAATCGAGGCTTTTGGCGGCGGCATACAAATTCGACCCGTCAATGAACAGAGCGACTTTGTCCTCGAGATAGAAAAGCTGCGCGCTGTCTTTCTTGCTTTTTGGCATAACGGGTGTCCTATAAGTTTTTTCTAAGTTTCTTGGTAAGTTTATGGAGGCACAAGTAATATTAGTATTATCTTATGTATAAGCATATATCCAATCTATGCTTTGCCAATGGCCCATAGGGGCGGAAGTTCCCGAAATCCCACAAAAATCTTGCGTGGGGGGCTGAAACTGCCTATATCTTCGCACTCAGATAGATATACCGAAGCAAAGGAATTTCCATGGCCCGCGTTACCGTTGAAGACTGCGTAGAAAAACTGCCCAACCGTTTTGAACTCGTTATGGTCGCTGCACAGCGCGCCCGCAAAATCGGTTCCGGTGCAGCTCTGACGCTGGACCGCGACAACGATAAAAACCCCGTTGTGGCTTTGCGCGAAATCGCAGAAGAGACTGTAAACATTGAAGAACTGAAGGAAGAAATCATCCGCGGCAAACAACGCATCATCGCGATGGATGACGACGGCGAAGATGTTGTCGACTCCATGGAAGGCGAAGAAGAATGGAAAGCCATGGCGCGCGGCGCAGGCACCATCGACATGAATTCCGATGAGGACGAAGAAGAAGATGACGCCGAACCCGGTCTGGAAGACATGGCCGGTGCGGAAGCTCCCGTCGAAGAATAATCTTCAAAACAGAATGCAAAAGGCCGGTAAATCCGGCCTTTTTTGCGTCTGGCCTCGCTCTATCTTAATGAAATATTCGTGATTTTGGGGTCATATCATGGTAGATTACTAAGGAAATCAACCCTTTAAGGAAAGATTGTCAAACCCGTCATGTCCGTGGCGCCCGAACTTCTCGCTCAGGTGAAAAACTACAATCCCGATTTCGATGGCTCCGTCATTGAGACGGCGGCGCAATTCGCCAAAACGATGCATGAAGGACAAACCCGCGCGACGGGGGAGCCGTATTATACGCACCCGCTGGAGGTTGCCGGCATCCTCGCCGATATGAAGATGGACCCCGCGACCATCCTGACCGCTATTTTGCACGACACGCTCGAAGATACGCCCGCGACTTATAAGGAATTGTCATCCAAATTCGGCAAGGAAGTGGCCGACCTTGTGAACGGCGTTTCCAAACTGACAAAAATCGAAAGCCAGACGGTCGAAGGCAAGCAGGCGGAAAATTTCCGCAAGCTCGTGCTCGCCATGTCCGAAGATATCCGCGTGCTGCTCGTAAAACTCGCCGACCGTTTGCACAACATGCGCACGCTGGGCGGTTTCGACAAACCGGAAAAACAACGCCGTATCGCACGCGAAACCATAGATATTTATGCGCCGCTCGCCGAACGCATCGGCATGCACAAGATCAAAGAAGAGCTGGAGGATCTGTCGTTCAGCTATCTGAACCCCGAAGCGCGTGAATCCATCGCCGCCCGTCAGAACTTTTTGCGCAAAGAAGGCAACGACATCGTCAAGAAGATCATCGATACGCTGCAGCGATTGATGAAGGATGCGAACATAGAGGCCGAAGTCACTGGCCGTGAAAAAACGCGCTATTCCATCTGGAAGAAGATGCAGCGCAAAAACGTGGCGTTTGAACAATTGTCCGACATCATGGCATTCCGCGTAGTCGTGAAATCGCTGGAAGAATGTTATCACGTGCTCGGCATCGTTCACTCCAGCTTTCCGGTTGTGCCCGGACGATTTAAAGATTTTATTTCGACGCCCAAGCCCAACGGCTACCGCTCTATCCACACCACTGTGATCGGTCCGGAAAACCAGCGCATCGAAATCCAGATCAGAACGGCCGACATGCATTACGAAGCCGACATGGGCGTCGCCGCACACTGGTCTTACAAAGAAGGCGCAAACGGCGCGGACTTCAAGGACATGAAAAAATTCCGCTGGCTGCGCGAATTGCTCGAAATCATGGATCAGGAATCCAAGCCTGAAGATTTCCTCGAAAACACCAAGCTCGAATTGTTCGCGGATCAGGTTTACGTCTTCTCACCCAAAGGCGATTTGATAGAACTTCCCAACGGCGCAACGCCTGTCGATTTTGCCTATGCCGTACACTCGGGCGTGGGCGACAAATGCGTGGGTTCCAAAATCAACGGACGCATTGCGCCGCTCAACACGAAACTGAACAACGGCGATCAGGTTGAAATCATCACCTCGAAAACGCAAACGCCTTCACCCACGTGGGAACGTTTTGTCGTTACGGGAAAAGCGCGTTCACATATCCGCCGCTATATCCGTCTGCAACAGCGTACCGAATACATCACGCTGGGTCAGGCGATGCTCAAAAAAATCTTCCAGCAGGAAGGTTATGATTACACCGACAAAGCCGTTGCAGGCATCGTCCAGCAAATGCGTGTCGATGAAGTCGACGATATTTTTGCGAATATAGGCTCCGGCCATTTTGTGGCAAAAGACGTTTTCCGCACGATCTTTCCTGCACACAAAACCGAAGCCGCTGTTGCAGCCGCGACCACACAAAACGATCCCGACAAAGTCGCGTACGCAAAACGCCCATCGGACGGCAAGCCGATGCCGATCAAGGGACTTATTCCCGGTATGGCGGTACACTTCGCACGTTGCTGTCACCCGCTGCCCGGCGACCGCATCGTCGGTATCGTCACGACAGGCAAAGGCGTGACCATCCACACGATCGATTGCGAAACATTGGAAACATTTGCAGACACGCCCGAACGCTGGATCGATGTGTCATGGGGCGAAGGTCCTGATTCACCTGAAGCGCATGTCGGGCGTCTGGAAGTCACCATCACCAATGAGAACGGTGCATTGGCCGCGCTTACCACCGTCATCGGCAAAAACGGCGGTAATATCACGAACCTGAAAATCACCAACCGTACGATGGATTTCTGGGACATGCTTTTGGATGTCTATGTTCATGATACGCGGCATTTGAGCAACATTATCGCCGCCCTGCGCGCCACACCGCAGATTGCCTCGGTTGATCGCGCCAGAGGGCGATAAAAGCCTTTAAAATGTCATTTTTGAAAGGTTGCTAAGGCGCGCGGGGACCTTTATATCTTTGTCTCAATTTTTATAATGTCCGTGAATATATAAATGCTTTTCAAACGCCGCTTGCCGCAATCCTACTGGCAAAAAATCGGAAATATCGTCTGGCCGAAAATGGGCCTGAAGCGGCTCGCCCATTATTACAAGCACAGAACCATCCGCATTCCCGCAGGCGAACATTCCATCGCCGCCGGTCTTGCCTTCGGTTGCGCGGTTTCGTGGACACCGACTTTCGGCACGCATCTTTTGCAATGCGCGTTGTTTTGTTGGATCACGCGCACTAACTGGATTGCGTCTTTCATAGGCTCCGGTTTCGGCAATCCTTGGACGACGCCGATGCTCATGCTCATCGCCTATCATGTCGGCAAGGCGCTTTTTGTAGCCACAGGGAACGGCGATATGGTTTTACACACGAATGATCCGATCACATTCGAGCTTTTGATGAATGAAAAAATGAAGATTTTCCTGCCCACGCTTTTGGGCGGCTATGTCATGGGGGCGGCCACGTTCCCGCTGTTCTATTATCCGTTTTACTATATGGTAAAAGGCGCTCGTCTGGCGCGCAAAGCACGCATCCAGCGCATAGTCCACAAGGATGCAATTGAAGTAACAGGTCAAAGCAAATGATCATCGGCACGGGATCGGACGTATTGGATATCAATCGTCTGGGCAAAGTTCTGGAGCGGCATGGCGAGCGTTTCATCAAACGCTGTTTCACGGAAACCGAACGCGCGAAGGCGGAAAGAAGGCGCGAAGCCGGAACGCATATCGCCACATATGCCAAACGTTTCGCTGCCAAGGAAGCCTGCTCCAAAGCTTTGGGTACGGGTTTTGCCCAAGGCGTCTATTTAAAGGATATCGGTGTGGTCAATGATGCCGCAGGTAAACCTTCCATCGTTTTGACGGGCGGGGCACTGGCCAAACTCAAATCCCTGACCCCCCAAGGACAGACCGCTCTGATCCACCTGTCCTTAACCGATGAGCCGCCCATGGTTCATGCCCACGTGATCATTGAATCCGTGTAGGAAAACCTAGATTCCCGCTCTGGTAATTTCCCCTAAGACCCGCTAAAACAAGCTGTTATTGAAGGATCAGCCCGTGAGCGAACAACAACAGCAAGAAGAAGACATTTTGAAAAAACGCCGCGCGCCTGCCGCACGGCCCGAAGAAGACGAAGAAGAATCCGCCGGTGAATTTTTCAAAACGGCGGTGCTCGCGGTTTTGTTCGCGCTTTTCATCCGCACGTTCTTTTTCGAACCCTTCAACATTCCTTCGGGTTCGATGCTCCCCACGTTACAAATCGGTGATTATCTGTTCGTATCAAAAACATCATACGGCTATTCCAAATATTCCTTCCCGTTCGGCTTTGCGGATTTCGAAGGCCGCATGCTGGAAGAAGAACCCAAACGCGGCGATGTTATAGTTTTCAAGTTTCCGCCCGACCCATCTATCGATTACATTAAACGTTTGATCGGTCTCCCCGGCGACCGAATTCAGGTGAAGCAAGGCCGTCTTTATATCAACGGTGAAATGGTAGACCGCGAGCCGGTGGGCATGCAGCGTGTGCCCAAACCCGAAGGCGGCCATGAAAACATCATGGAATATATCGAAACCTTGCCCGGCGGCTCTATGCACCGGATTTACGAGGAGTCTGATTCCGAAGCGCTCGACAACACGCAGGAATTCCTCGTGCCTGACGGTCATTATTTTCTGATGGGCGACAACCGCGACAATTCCCAAGACAGCCGCGTGCAAAAGATGGTGGGCTATGTTTCCGAAGACAAGCTGGTCGGCCGTGCTGACATTCTGTTCTTTTCCATCGATGAAACCGCAAACATCTTCCGTCCGTGGACATGGCCGGGCGCCATCCGTTATTCCCGCATCGGCGATGGCATAGGGCCTATCCGTCCCAAAGGCGGCGAAGAAGAAGTGCCTGAGGTAAAGTTGTGAGCAAGCAGCCGGATCTTTCGTCCCTCGAAGCAAAACTCGGTTACAGCTTTAAGAACCGCGCCTTCCTGCAACAGGCTTTGACGCATTCCAGCAAAGCGGGATCCGCGAACAACGAACGTATTGAATTTCTGGGCGACCGCGTTTTGAACCTCGTCATGGCCGAGAATCTTTTCAAAACACTTCCCGATGAAAATGAAGGCAGCCTCGCCAAGCGCCATTCCGGCCTCGTGCAGGGAAGGATGCTATTTATTATCGGCGGCGTTCTCAATATCGGTGATTACGTAAACATGTCGGAATCCGAACGCCAAGGCGGCGGGGCCGAAAACGAAAACATTATTTCCGACGCTACTGAGGCGACTTTGGGTGCAATATTCCTGGATGGAGGACTGGAACCCGCCCGCGAAGTGATTTTGCGACTGTGGGGCGACAATATCCAGACGCTCACCGAGGCACATCAGGACCCCAAAACAGAATTGCAGGAATGGGTACAGGCGCGGGGGCTGCCGCTGCCAGAATATGAAATCGTCCACCGTTCCGGCCCCGACCACGCGCCGTTATTCGAAGTCGAAGTGCGTGTAAAGGGATATGATCCGATTACCGCCGAAGGCGCATCGCGCAGCAAGGCGGAAAAATCCGCAGCACAGCGTATGCTAAGCAGATTGAAAAGCACAGCATGAATGAAAAAACGAAATGCGGGTTCGCGACCATCATCGGTGCGCCGAACGCAGGAAAATCGACTCTCATCAACGCCATCGTCGGTGAAAAAATTTCCATCGTGTCCTCAAAAGTCCAGACGACAAGAACGCGCGTTCTGGGGATTGTGATCGAGGACGACACGCAGATTATTTTCATCGACACGCCTGGCCTTTTCAAACCCGGAAACGACCGCATGGAAAAATCGATCGTCAACGCGGCATGGGAGGGTGTGCGGGAATCCGACCTCGTTTTATTTGTCGTGGATTCCACCAAAGGCTTCTCGCGACCCGTACGCACGATCATGGACCGCCTGAAAGATGTCGCGGGCAAAAAATATATTCTGGTGCTCAACAAGGTGGACGACATCGCGCGTCCGAAGCTGTTGGAGCTTGCAACCGTGATGAATGCAGCCATGAATTTCGAAGCCACGTTCATGGTATCCGCAAAGCATGATGACGGCGTGAAAGACCTTGTAAAATATGTCGTCAAACAAATGCCTGAAGGACCTTTCCACTATCCCGCGGATCAGATGACGGATATGCCCCTGCGCCTGCTCGCCGCCGAAATCACGCGCGAAAAATTGTTTCGCTCCGTGCATGATGAAATCCCCTATGACATCACGGTCGAAACCGAAAACTGGGAAGAGTTTGAAAACGGCGATGTGAAAATCGATCAAACTGTTTTTGTCGCACGCGAAGGCCAGAAGAAAATTATTCTGGGCAAGGGCGGGGAGATGGTCGGCAAAATTGGATCACAGGCGCGAATTGAGTTGGAAGAAATTATGGGTCGCCGCGTGCACCTGAAATTGTTTGTCAAGGTCCGCGAAAACTGGGACGAAGATTCCGAACACTACAGATTATGGGGACTTACCCACAATCCTGACTCCGCTCCCGACAAATTCTAAGAGTCAAATCAACAGCTTATTTTCGCATATCCGATTTATGTGGATAAAGGAATCGCGATTCGCGGAATTTCTGGCGCCCGATTCTCGCGCTTGATAACGTCATCTTACTTTCAAAGAAAAACAAAGACGCGTACCGCCTCAAAACCAAGGGGCATAACCGCGGGAGATGTGAGATTATGAGCTGGACTGACGAGCGCGTGAACCTTCTGAAGCAGCTATGGGGCGAAGGCAAGACCGCCGCCGAAATCGCCAAAGTTCTGGGCGACGGCATCACCCGTAACGCCGTCATCGGCAAAGCGCACCGTTTGAAATTGTCTTCGCGCCTGTCTCCGATCCAACAGAACACCTCCAAGAAACCCAAAACCGAGGCACAAGCCCCGCGTCTGGCCAAACCGATGGTCAAATTGCCTGAGTTCAAGGGCAAGAGCCTCAATCTGGTGGATCTGGAAGCCAATATGTGCCGCTGGCCTAACGGTGACCCCCAGAGCGAAGAATTCTCCTTCTGCGGCCATACGACGGTTGCCGGTCTTCCTTACTGTGACACACACTGCCGCGCCGCTTATCAGGTGCCCACACGCGCCCGTACGCTGGATGCCAAGGATTTCGAAGCCGATGCCGGCACACCTGCCGATTTCGACATCAAAGCCGCCAACGCGAGCTAAGCTTTACCCTTACGTTTTTACCTAAGCGTTTGTTGTTAGCCGTCCTAGAAACTTAAAACCGCCCTTCGGGGCGGTTTTTTTATCGGATGGGAAGGTGAGGCTGATTATTGATGGTTTTCCAATAGATCGAAATCGGCAACCTCCCGCCCTTTCGCTACGGTGCGTACCGTCATTTTGACCTTCTGGCCGGGGATAAGAATAGGCAAGCTGTGCTTGTCGAGGCAGGTTTTGTGGACGAACACGTCCTTTTGCCCGTCTTCGGGAATGATGAAACCGAAGCCTTTGTCAGGCTTGTACCATTTTACGGTGCCTTCCATCACATGGAGGTCTTCGCCCTCTTCGCCGGGCAGGCGGTAGGAAATCGGTTCGGGATTTTGGCCCTGTTCGACGAGTTCGGTAACGGAGGTAACCAGCGCGCCTTTGGGACCTTTGACGATGGAACACATGATCAGCGCTTCTTCGCCGAGCTCATGAATACCTGCATCCTGTAGCGTGGTGATATGAATGAAAGCGTCGCAGGGATCTTCTTCGGGTACAACAAAACCAAAGCCTTTGGTGCTGTTGAACCATTTCAGGCGCGACTTAACCGGAGCGGATTCCGGTTCATTCGAAGGCATTAGTGGTTTTGCTACCAGAGACAAGTAAACATCCTTGCAGAAAACGAATTGTGCTTACACAAAACGAAAGTAAGAATACGCGAATAAGTTCCGCATTCAATATACCATCAAAATCAAACCCTTATCCAGCCCCCAAAATTATTTGCTGTAATGCAAAACAGAATATCGTCGTGACCATGCGCTTTTGGTTTGGCGGGGCGGGGGCATTGCCTGTAAAATTTTAATAAGACCGCGCTATACTGACACCAGTAACTTGTCTTTTGTTTCAACGCAGTAGAGGAAGAAGAAACGGCCATCCCCATGACAGATATTTTTCCCTCCCCTGAGCTTTACAAAAAATCCTATCCCAAAAACATAAAATGGGATGCGCACATCCCCGTATATCCGCTTTACGGCATGCTGGACAATGCGGTTAAAAAATTCGGCGATCGCCCCGCGTTCGATTTTCTGGGATTCAAAATGGATTGGAAAGACATCCATGAACAATCTTTGCGTCTTGCGAAATCTTTACAGGACCGCGGCATAGGAAAAGGCAGCAGGGTCGGATTGTTTTTGCCGAACTGTCCTTACTTCCTGATCGGCTACTACGCCATCGCGCGCACGGGCGCTACCATCGTCAACTTCAATCCGCTCTATTCCGAAAAAGAACTGATGCATCAGATCAACGATTCCGGAACATCCGTGATGATCACGGCAGATCTGGAATTGCTTCACGGAAAAATGAAAAAGATGTTCGGCCACACCTGCCTTGAACATCTGGTCGTGTGTTCCTTTACCGATATATTGCCCTTCCCGAAAAATGTTTTGTTCAAGATCGTCAAGAAGAAGGAGCTGGCGATCGTGGACAAGGATGACACGGTTTCGTGGTACAAGGATTTGATCAATCATCATCTTGACCCCAAACCCGTCAGCATCGACCCCGTCAACGACGTGGCTTTGCTCCAATACACGGGCGGTACAACGGGCACGCCCAAGGGCGCGATGCTCACACACCAGAATATCGTGGCGAATGCAGAACAATGCGCCATGTGGCTGACCGGCATGACACCGGGGCAAGACCGCATGTTGGGCGTCATACCGTTTTTCCACGTCTTCGCCATGACGGCGGTGATGAATTTCTCGGTTTTGAACGCGCTCGAAATCATCGCACTACCCAGATTTGAGTTAGAAGCGACGCTCAAATTAATTCATAAGAAAAAGCCGACTTGTTTCCCGGCCGTACCCGCGATCTACAATGCCATCAACAACCACAAAAAACTTTCGAAATTCAATTTGAAATCCTTGAAGGCTTGTATCTCGGGCGGCGCGCCGCTGCCGGTCGAGGTCAAGAAAACATTCGAGCGCAACACGGGCTGTGTGGTGGTGGAAGGATATGGTTTGACGGAAAGCTCACCCGTCGTGTGCGCCAACCCGCTCACGGGCGTGAACAAGGCAGGATCCATCGGCCTGCCATTCCCGAACACCATCGTGGAAATCATCGACAAGGATGACAAGAAAACACCGATGAAGGTAGGCGAACGCGGCGAGCTGTGCGTGCGCGGCCCGCAGGTGATGAAAGGCTACTGGAACAAACCCGAAGAAACCGCCAATGTATTGAAAGACGGACTGCTCTACACGGGCGATATCGCCATCATGGATGAAGAAGGCTATATTTTCATCGTCGACCGTTTGAAAGACATGATTATCACCAACGGATATAACGTCTATCCGCGCAATGTCGAGGAAGCCATCTATGCCCACGACGCGGTGGAAGAATGCATCGTGGCGGGCTTGCCCGATGCCAACCGCGGCGAAATCGTTAAGGCGTGGATCAAACTGAAACCCGGTGAAACGGTTACCATCGAGAAACTCAAAGAGTTTTTATCAACGCGTATCTCGCCGATGGAAATGCCCAAACAGGTGGAATTCCGTGACAAGCCGCTGCCCAAAACCATGATCGGCAAATTATCGCGCAAAGACATCGTCGCCGAAGAGACGGCGAAGAAGCATTAGCCGCGTAACGATGCGCCGCATTTCGAGGTCACGGCTTCGATGATCTTTTTGGAAATGGCATCGATTTCCTTGTCATCCAGAGTCTTGTCGACGGGCTGGATGATGACGTTGATCGCGACGGATTTTTTGCCGGGTTCCACGCCCTTGCCTTTGTAAATATCGAATACTTCGATGGTCTCGATCATCTTGTCGGCGCTGCGTGCGCTGCGGATGATGGAATCCGCTTCGACTTTGTCATCCACTAGGAACGCGAAGTCGCGCTGTACTGGCTGGAATTGGGACAATGCCAGAAGCGAACGGGCGGAGCCCTTTTTCTTGGCGGCGGGCGCGGCATTCAAAAACGCTTCGAACGCGGCGACGGAATGTTTCACGCCCATATCCTGCAATACGGCGGGATGGATTTCCCCGAAATAGGCCAACACGTTATTGCCCAAGCGCAAAGAGCCCGAACGGCCGGGATGGTAATAAGAGGGCGCATCGCGGCTGACCTGCAGATTTCCCACGGGCGCGCCCGCAGCCTGCAAAGCCGCAATCGCATCCGCGCGGGCATCGAGCGCATCGACAGTGCGCGACGCATCGGCACCCGACCAGTGGCGGGAACCTTGTGCGGCGAAACGCACGCCTGCGGCCACCGTTTTCTGTCCGTCTTTTTTGACGGAAGCGAAGGCGGGGCCGACTTCGAACAAAGCCGTATTGTTGTAACCGCGGTCGGCATTCTTTTGTGCCGCCTCGATCAGATTGGGCAAAATGCTCGGTCGCATTTGTGACAGTTCCGAAGAAATCGGGTTGGTCAGGGCAAGGCCCGTATTGTCGTTGGAACCAAACAATGCCGCGATATCCCTTTTCATGAACGACCACGTCACGCATTCGAACAGACCGCGTGCGGCGAGGGCGGAGCGTGCTTTGCGTGAGCGGGTGAAATTGTCCGTTTCTGCAGAATCCGAAATGGCGTTCGGGGAACGCAAAGAGATGGCGGGAATGGCATCGAATCCGTTGACGCGGACGATTTCTTCCACCAGATCGGCACGGCCTTGAATATCCGCTCTCCACGAAGGCGGAGTTACCTTCTTGCCGCTAACGTCGAAGCCGAGCGATTTCAGAATTTCTATCTGTTTCTTTTCTTCGATTTTCACGCCGGAAAGTTTTTCGGTGTAGGCGGAATCAAATTCCACGGTGCGTTTCCATTCGGGCATTTTGCCCGCAACGAATACTTCGGATGCTTCGCCGCCGCACAGTTGCAAGATCAATTTGGTTGCGTATTCCATGCCATGCACGGTAAATTCCGGGTCGACGCCGCGTTCGAAGCGGTAACGCGCATCGGAAATGATTTCAAGCGCGCGCCCCGTTTTCGCCGTGCGTGTGGGATCGAAATACGCGCATTCGACATACACGTTCTTCGTGTTTTCATCGACGGCGGTGGATTTACCGCCCATGATGCCGCCGATGCCGATTACGCCGGAATCATCGCATATGGCAACCATGCCTTCGGATAATTCATATGTCTTGTCATTCAGCGCTTCGAGCTTCTCGCCTTTTTTGGCGGAACGCACGGTTATGTTGCCTTTGAGTTTGTCGGCATCGAACACGTGCAGCGGGCGGCACATATCGATAGTGGAATAATTGGTGATATCGACCAGCGTCGAAATCGGGCGCAGGCCGATGGCTTTCAATTTGTTTTGCGCGCATTCATCGGAAACACCGTTTTTGACGCCGCGGATATATCGGCCCAGAAAAATCGGGCAGCCTTGCGTGTCTTCGATTTTTACGGAGACCGGGTTTTTAAACGCGCCTTTGACGGGTTTTGTATCGGGTTCGATCAGCTTGCCCAGACCTGCAGCAGCCAAATCTCGTGCTACGCCGTGAATGCCTGCGCAATCGGCGCGGTTTGGCGTTACGGCAATATCGATGACGGGATCGTTAAGCCCGTAAATATCAGCCATCGGCGTACCGATCTTCGTACCTGCGGGCAGTTCTATAATGCCCTCGCCGTCTTCGGACAGCGCCATTTCTTTGGCAGACACCATCATGCCGTTGGATTCTTGTCCGCGGATAACGCCTTTTTTCAGCGTGATGCCCGTGCCGGGAATGTACGAGCCGTCGGGCGCGAAAATACCCATCATGCCTTCGCGAGCGTTTGGCGCGCCGCAAACGACCTGCAGTTTTTCTTTGCCCGTATCGACGACGAGAACTTTCAAACGGTCCGCATCGGGATGTTTGACGGCAGAAACGACATAGGCAGCCTTGAAAGGGGCGTAAACCTTCGCGCGATCCTCTACGCTTTCAAGTTCCATGCCGAGCGCGGTGAGGCGGGTGGTGATTTCTTCCAAAGGCGCTTTGGTATCGATGTGCTCTTTAAGCCACGAGAATGTGAATTTCATTAATTCCGTTCCTGCAATTATTACAGGGGGATATTAGCGGCTCGGGGCGTTTTGTAAAGTATTGGTGTTAGCCAAAACGGGCTGATTTGCGGCGTTTTCACGCGGTTCGGGGGCGGGGATGAGCTCATTTACATCGGCGCCGAAATACTCCGGCGCTAGGGCCCTGACCCCCTGTAGATACTCATAGGCGAATTGCTTTCCAGCAGGGTGATCATCGTAAGAGCCATTCAGATAGGAAATACGTGTGGCTTCATAAAAGTTTTCGGGATTTTCCCTGACTTCTTCCCTGAGATCGTCCGCTATCTCGTTAGCAAGCATACCCACAAATTCCGTACCAAATCCTAGATTTCTTCCGCTAACGGCATTATGCAGCAATGCAACCGTCTCTGAATCCCCTGCTTCCAGGCCTTCACGCATTTGTAAAATTTGTTCACGTGAAAATCCCGATAGTTCCGCGAGTTCGTCTTCCTTGCGTTTCTCGAAGAAATCCATATACAAATCTGCTATGTAGCCATCCATGCTTACATCCATCCCCATACGCTGCATCGTGATGATTTGAGCATGAATCAAATCTTCATTGATGGAATGGGGCGTTTCCGCAAACTGCACCCCTGCTTCATTCCCCATTTGAATGGCATATCCTGTATTGTGGCCGAAATCCGAATTTCCTGTAAAACTGCCGATGGCTCGTGCATGCATGAAATTTGCAGGGACGTTGGTATCGCTGACATTACCCAAGGCCAGCTCCCTTGCATACTGTTCAATCATGAACCTATCGCCCTGAAGCTCATTGCTGTACTGGCTAAATACCGAGGTAAAAGCATCATGCTCCGTATGTCTTGCTTCATGCATGATAACAGCGGCCTGCCAATCACGATCATCACCCGTCAGATTCCGCAAATGATTTTCTGGAATTCCCGTCATTTCGCTTACAATATTGTTTCTCGTTGCATCTGTTGCTATGCCGATCAAGGCGGGGCTGTCATTCCCAAATCCTGCACGCGCAAAAAACATATCTTCTTCAAAAAAAATAGAAGCTTGCTTACTAAACGCACGATAGATTCTTGACTCAAGATCGCCCAGATCACGGGCGGAGAAACTATCGCCTGCAATATGTTGAAACGCGTCCCGCAAATTGTCAGCGCGTCGTGGGGGCAGGCGTGTAACGGAAGATTGGGGTTGTTCCAGATCGTGTTTTGACATGACGACCACCGAAGGCGCGTTTGTCCATGCACCTATACGGTCGGCAATCCAGCCGAGTTCGTCATATGTACGTTGGGACATGCGAACAGCGGTTGGCCCGTTGCCGTTGCTTACTTGCTGATCGTGGTCCTGCTCCGACCCCATAACATCCCCCTTGAGGGATATTATAGCAAATTCAGTGAAGAAATTGCTAATCGAGCCTAGTCAATAACATATTGAAATAAATCGACTATTTGCTGCCTGTTGCGCGGTTCGGACGGTCAAGCGCGTCGAATCCGTAATGTTCGAGCCAGCGCACATCCGATTCAAAGAAGGTGCGCAGATCGGGAATGCCGTATTTCAACATGGCTATGCGTTCGATGCCCATACCGAATGCAAAGCCCTGATATTCGTTCGGGTCGATGCCGCAATTTTTCAAAACATTCGGGTGCACCATGCCGCAGCCCAGAATTTCCAGCCAGTCGTCGCCTTCGCCGATCTTCAGTTCGCCGCCTTTCCGCGAGCAACCGATATCGACTTCCGCGCTGGGTTCCGTGAATGGGAAGAAGCTTGGGCGAAGACGGATTTTCAAATCGGGCTTTTCAAAATAGGCGCGGCAAAAATCGAGCAGGCATCCTTTGAGGTGACCCATATTGATGTCTTTGTCGATCACGAGACCTTCCATTTGGTGGAAAACAGGCGTGTGGGTCATATCGTAATCGGACCGGTATGTGCGTCCCATGCAGATCATGCGGAAAGGCGGCTGTTTGCCCATCATATGACGGATCTGCACGGTGGAAGTGTGCGTGCGCAAAACCTTCTTGCGGCGTGTTTCGTCTTTCTCGTCCGTATCATCGGGCAAATAGAACGTATCGTGCATCTCGCGCGCGGGGTGTCCCGCAGGAAAATTCAGCGCGGTAAAATTATGCCAGTCGTCTTCGATATCCGGACCTTCGTCGAGCTCGAAACCCATGGAACCGAAGATGGAAATCAGTTCGTCCATCGTTTGCGAAATCGGGTGGATGGTGCCGCGTGCTTCGGGGCGCAGGGGCAGGGTGATGTCGATCGTCTCGTTGGCGAGCTTTTCCGACATTGCCTGTTTCTTGAGGCCCGATTCCTGTTTTTCTATCAGCGCGGAAACTTCTTCTTTAAGCGCGTTGATGGCGGCGCCGAAATTCTTGCGGTCCTCGGGGGCCATGTCGCCGAGCGATTTCATAAGGTCCGTGATACGGCCTTTTTTACCGAGCGCGGTCACGCGCGCCTCTTCCAGTTTGGCAAGGTCATTGGCTGCGGAAATAAGGCCTGTCAGCTCGTCTTTCAATTGCGCGATATTCTGTGTCATGGCGATCTTTATAGCCCGAAAAAACCTATAATTTCCAGTGCTTTTCGATGATCGGGCGCACTTCTTCAAGCCGGTCGATGATGTAATGCGCCTTATATTTCTCCAGCCTTTCGCGGGAAAGCAAGCCCCCCGTAATGCTGATGCCCAAAAGCCCCAGATGGCGGGCTACTTCGGGCTCTTCATGGGAATCCCCGATGATGAAGGTTTTTTCGGGCGCGAAGCCATGTTCCTTCATATAGGCCTCGAGGCGGATTTGTTTGGAAAGCCCCTTGGTGATGGTCGCGCGCTCCGCATTGCCGGAAATCGTTTTCATGTAAGGATTGATGCCAAGACGTTCGACATCGGCATCCAGATGCGGCTGCAGGTGGTTGCTGAGCACCATGCAATGCACGTCCTTGTCATTGAGCCATTGCAGGAGTTCGAACGCGCCGTCCATGATCTTGCAATCGACCGCTGCCTCTTCATAAGAGCGCACGAACAATTCGCCTTCTTCTTCTGCACGCGCAAGATAATCATCCACCGACACGCCTAGCTTTTCGTAGAAATGGATCAGCGGAAAAGTGAATGTGTCCTGCATATGTTCGACCGTGATTTCGGGCACGTTGAAGGTGCGCAGGCACACATTGGTGGCCACGTGCACGGCAAGCGTGTCATTGAGCAAGGTGCTGTTCCAGTCGAATACGGCGAGATAGGTCATGCGCTTTTGTAGCGGTATTTTGGTCAAAAGAAAACAGCCCCATCGGGGCTGCGCAAAAAAGAATTTCGGTAACGTTTAAGCCCGAGGCGGCGGCGGCACATCATCGCGGCCATCTTTGGCACCCGTAAGCATATCATGCAAATTTTGCCATTTACCGCTGGGTCCAAGAAGTTTTTCGCCCTTCGGGACTTCGTTCATGGTACGAGGCGTGAAGATGTCTCCAAGAAACTTTTTGATGCCCATAGCGGTACTCCTTTATCTATTTCCCGAATATATAGACCGAAAGAAAACATAGGCAAGAAAAAACAGCCCCGCGAAGGGCTGCTTTCAAATTAGATTTTTCGTTTTCGATTAAGCGGCTTTTTTCAAAGCGTCTGCCGATACTTTCGCCAGTGCTGCGAAGGCTTCGGGGTTGCTGATTGCCATTTCGGACAGGACTTTGCGGTCCAGTTCGATGCCGGATTTGATCAGGCCGTTCATGAACGTGGAGTAGTTCACGCCGTTCAAACGGGCGGCAGCATTGATACGCTGGATCCACAATGCGCGGAAATTGCGTTTCTTTTGCTTGCGGCCGATATAGGCATACTGGCCTGCTTTTTCGACGGCTTGCTTGGCAACGCGGAAGCAGGAATTTCTGCGTCCATATTGACCTTTTGCAGCTTTGACAACTTTACGGTGTCTTGCGTGGGCGCGTGGGCCCCCTTTGACGCGTGCCATGGGTTAGGCTCCTTTCGCTGTCGAAGCGGCGGCGGTTTTCTTTACCGGGCCGGTTTTCTTCTTGGTGGATTTTTTCTTCACGTTCGAATTGGGCATGAAGCTTTGCAATACTTTGTGCGCATCGCCTTTGGCCATGATGAACGTGCCGCGGGCTTTACGTTTTGCAGATTTGGGCTTTTGCATCAGGCGGTGGCCTTTGTTGGCAGGTGCAAATTTAACTTTGCCCGAGCCAGTGACGCGGAAACGCTTTTTGGCGCTTCCTTTGGTTTTCATTTTCGGCATTTCTATCTCCTTGAAAGAGTTACATAAATGCGACCGAGGCAGCCGATATTTCTAGCCAGATCGCAAGGAATGAGGGGTTATAAGGCCTTTTGAGGCGCGAAATCAAGAATATTTATCCAAAAAAGCCCCTATGTGATGGGTGATCATCGCGCGGTGGCGGGGATCGGTCAGTCCGCTCTTCCCGTCCTGATAGGATGTTACGTCAATTCGCAGGGCTTTGAAGTTGTTTTTGATGTATTCCGTGTGGCTCAGGCTCACATCCTCGTCCTCGGCCCCGTACTGGATGAGGATGGGGATTTTGAGGGATTTCATCGCGCGCTGGGGATCATAATTTTCCATCTGTTCGATCAGCTTTCCGCCGATCTTGCGGCCCCGCGCGATCACTTCGTTCAGCCCGTCATAAAAAAGCCCGCGCGCATGGAGGCCAAGATCTACCACCGGCCAGAACAAAAACACCATGACAACTTTGTCGTTCGTGAATTCCAGTGCGAAAGCCGATGCGACCCCGCTTGCCACGAAGATGAATTTTTCAAAGCCGCGCATCTGCGCCCATACCAGAACTTCTTTCAAATTCCCGCGCGCGGTTTCCAGATCGAAATCTTCCTGTTTGCCGTCGGACTCACCGCAGCTTTCAAAATCAAACATCAACGTCTGATAGCCGTGATTGTCGAACACGCTACGCGCATGGGAAAACAAATCTTCATGTTCGCGGTAATCGCCATAGGGAATATCGTGAATCATCACGACCAGCGTTTTATCGCGATTTTCCAACAAACGCTCGTCGGGCGAACTCATAACGGCATAAAGCTTGTTGCCGTTGTGTAATTCGATCGTCGCGGCTTGCTGCTTCATTTTATATGGGTGTCGGTGTTGTGACGCGCCAAAGGCTCGGCATACTGGATTTCAAGATCCCAAGGGAAGTGGATCCAAGTGTCTTGCGAGACTTCGGTTACGAACGTATCCACCGTCGGCATGCCTTTGGGTTTGGCGTAGATGCAGCCGTAATGGGCTTTGGGGAAATGTTCGCGGATGAGCTTGAAAGTGCCGCCCGTATCGACCAGATCGTCTATAACAATCCAGCCTTCGCCTTTGTCGGTGATAGCTTCGGGCATTTTCAGGATTTTGGCCGCGCCCTGTTCCTTGTGGTTATAGCTTGAAATGCAAAAAGTCTCGACTATGAGGACTTCCAGTTCACGCGCCACGACACAAGCGGGGACCAGTCCGCCGCGAGTGATGGCTAAAACGCCTTTCCATTTACCTCCGGCGAGGGGGCCCTTGTCGAGTAGCTTCCATGCGAGGGCCTTGGAATTGCGGTGCATTTCGTCCCACGAAACGGGGAAATCTTTTCTGTAGGTATTCATAAAGATTCAATATCCCGCCTTTTCAAAAAAGGGAAGGGGCTTTAGAGTGTTGTCCATGATCAGATTTCTGACGGCACTGTTTTTGCTGGCTTTATGGCCTTTTTCCGCAAGCGCTCAAAACGCAACACTTGTGCCCGTTTCCGTGCCGCCGAGTCCGGCCACACCGCAGCCCCCGCCGGTGGTGTTGGAGCTTTTTACATCCCAAGCATGTGCTTTTTGTCCCCCCGCCGACGAATTGATGGGCCAGATGATCCAGCAGCAATCCGTCATCGGACTTTCCTGCCATGTCGATTACTTTTCGGTGCGCAAAAATCCGCTCGGCAAATCTTTTTGCACACAGCGTCAGGCGCAATATCAACGCCAGATCGGAAACGGACCGCGCTACACGCCCCAACTCGTCGTCAACGGCCACATGGATATGATCGGATACGAGGCAGGGAAAGTCAGCGCGGCCATATTGAAAGGCCGCGCGGAAAAAGTTCTTGCCATTCAAATTACATCTGCAGGCGGCGACGCCTACAGCTTTTCTTTGCCACAAGTTTCCTCTGGCGGCGATCCCTTGAATTTGTGGATGGCCATTTTCGATGCGCCCAAATCCATGGCCATCACAGAAGGAAACAATCTGGGCAAAACCGTCACCTATTATAACGTTGTGTCACGTATGACAGATCTGGGAACATGGGACGGAACGCCGATGGCGCGCGGCATCAACGCGTCGTTCGAACCTGCCAATGGCGGCGTGGCCATCATCGCGCAAAACGCCCGTACGGGACAAATCGTTGCCGCAGGTTCTGTCAACAAGCCTTAGTTAATGCGCTGACGCCCAGCTTTTGCCCGAACCGACATCGGCCACCAAAGGCACGTCGAGCTTTACGACATTTTCCATGATGTGCTTGATGAGTTTGGAGGATTCTTCCAGCTCTGATTCCGGCACTTCGAAAATCAGCTCATCGTGTACCTGAAGCAGCATTTTGGCGTTGAGGTTTGCGGCTTTCAGCGCGGGCGGAATTTTGATCATCGCCTTTTTCATGATGTCTGCGGCCGTGCCTTGCAACGGCGCGTTGATCGCCTGACGCTCCGCGCCCGCGCGCCACCCCTGGTTGGGCGAATTGATATTGGCGATGTAACATTTACGTCCCAGCAATGTTTTGACATATCCGAATTTGCGCGCTTCTTCTTTCGTTCGTTCCATGTAATCGCGGATTTCGCTGAACGTGCTCAAATACCGCTTGATGAAATCATTGGCGACTTTCGGATCGCACCCCAGTTGCTGGGCAAGGCCCCATCCCGATATACCGTAGATGATACCGAAATTGACGGCTTTCGCCTGACGGCGCACTTCGGGCGTGACTTGCTCCAGAGGAATGCCGAACACTTGGGACGCCGTGAGCGTGTGAATATCCACGCCATCGCGGAAGGCTTCCTTCAAAGCTTTGACGCCTGCCATTTCGGCGGCGAGACGCAACTCGACTTGAGAGTAATCGACAGAAAGCAGAACATTACCTTTTTGCGCCACGAACGCTTCCCGAATTTTGCGACCCTCTTCGGAACGGATCGGAATATTTTGCAAATTCGGATCGGATGAGGATAATCGCCCCGTGCTCGTACCCGCCATCGAATAGGATGTGTGCACGCGCTTGGTTCTGGCGTTGACCTGTTCCTGCAAGGCATCGGTGTAAGTACTCTTTAACTTTGAAAGGCCGCGCCATTCCAGAATTTTTTTGACGATTTCATGTCCTTCCCGCGCAAGGTCTTCAAGAACACCGACATCTGTCGACCATTGCCCCGTTTTGGTTTTGGAACCGCCTTGAAGGCCCATTTGGTCGAACAGCACTTCGCCGATTTGTTTGGGGGAACCCACGTTGAATTGTGTACCCGCGATCTTTTGGATTTCTTCTTCCAAAATCAAAAGCTTTTTGCCGAATTCCGTGCTCATTTTATTTAGGATAACGGGATCGACCGAAATGCCTTCCATCTCCATATTCGCAATGACGGAGATTAGGGGGCGTTCGATATCTTCATACACGCCTGCCATGGTTTCGTGCGCAAGACGGGGTTTGTAATGCTTATAAAAGCGTGCCGTGACATCCGCATCTTCCGCGGCGTAATCGCGGGCTTTTTCAAGCGGTACACGGTCGAACGTCACGCGCGATTTGCCCGTACCCGTCACATCGTCATATTTCATGGTTTCGTGGTTTAAAACGCGCTTGGATATTTCGTCCATCGAATTGGAATTGCTGGTGCCGTCCAGCGTATAGGACATCAGCATCGTGTCATCGCACGGAGACATGTGGATGCCGTGCAGTGCCAGCATCTGCCAGTCATATTTTATGTTGTGGCCAACTTTGAGAACGGACGGGTCTTCCAGAAGCGGTTTGAGTTTTGCAATCGCATCCTTCATAGGAATTTGCTTGATGCCCGCACTGCCGCCCCCCAGAAGATCGACCGCGCCATCGGAATGGCCGAGCGGTATATACGCGGCTTTGCCAATCGTGTGGCACAATGAAATGCCTACCAGTTCGGCGGAAGAGGGCGTAAGGTTCGTCGTCTCCGTATCGATCGCCAAAAATCCTGATTCATACGCACCCGCGATCCATTGTTCGAGAACGGACATGTCCTGAATTAATGTGTATTGGTTCTGTGATATGGGCGGCAGATCAACGGCAGGAGGCGCGGCTGATTTTTCGACAGGCGCATCATTTTTGGGAACAGGCTTACTTTCCGTCTTTTGCGGCGATGACATAGAATTCGGAACACGCTCGCCGAGCTTCGCGAGAATATTTTTAAATCCGTGTTCGGTCAGAAAGCTGATCAGCAATTCCTTGTTCGGTTCATGCGCCTTTAAATCTTCCAGTTTGAGCGGCACAGGCGCGAAGGCATCTAGTTGCACCAGTCTTTTGGATAAACGTGCTTTGTCTGCATTTTCTACCAAAGCCTCGCGGCGTTTGGGTTGTTTGATATCGCCCGCTTTAGCCAAAAGATTTTCAAGATCGCCATATTCGGTGATCAATTGCGCGGCGGTTTTCACACCTATGCCCGGTACACCCGGCACGTTGTCGACGGAATCGCCTGCCAGTGCCTGCACGTCCACAACTTTGTCGGGAGCCACGCCGAATTTTTCGAACACGTCATCCGCACCCAGATATTTGTTTTTGATCGGATCATACAAACGCACATCGTCATTAACCAGCTGCATCAAATCCTTATCGGTGCCGACGATGGTGACTTTGCGGCCTTGTTCCCGTGCAAGACGAGCATAGGTGGCGATCAAATCATCCGCCTCGAATCCTTCAACCTCCAATGCAGGCACGCCGAATGCTTCGGCGGATTTGCGGAACAGCGGAAATTGCGGAATCAAATCTTCAGGAGCTTCTTCGCGGTTGGCTTTGTAATCTTCATAAATGTCATAGCGGAAATTTTTGCGCGCGGCATCGAAGATGACGGCAATGTAGGGTGCCTTCAGATCGTTCAGCATCTTCATCATCATATTGGTGAAGCCGAGCACAGCGCCTACGGGCTGACCATTATGGGTGAGGGGCGGAAGGGCGAAGTAGGCACGGAAAATGTAACCGGAGCCGTCTACCAGAAAAATTTCGTCTTTATCGGAAGCCATGAATTGGTTAAACCACACTTGGCTCCCCCTTAAAACCCGCCTTTTTTAAATGCTTGACGGGCAGGGGATAATATTATACATAAAGCCAAAATACGTTAATAAACGGACTATAGAGGTGTGCAAATGATCGAACTCAAACTCGCCGACAAAGTGGATATTCTTTTTGAAGGTTTTGGGGGTGCGGCGGACAAAACCAGTGGCTGGACCCATGCTGAAAAAACCGAAGCATTGATGGGTCACGCCGGCGCGTTGATGGCGCTCCGCAATGAGATACCCACAGGTTCTAACCTAAGCAAATCTTTCGAAGCACGCCTGACGCAAGCCGCTGACCGTATAAGCAATACCTCCTATGCGCAAGTTGCCGCGGCATTCAAGCTGGAGACCGTATAATGGAACTTTCGAACGTTGAAAAAATCCGCAATTTCACGATTGCGTTTGATAGAGCCGTAGACGGGCTTAATTTCGTTCCACCCAAGGAAAAATGGGATAACGAACCGAACGCACTGGAAATCGCCATGAAAATAAAAGAATTCGGTGCCGATATTTCCTACAATACCGAATTGTACAACAACGGCTTTTTAAACCATGTGAATGATTGCTTTGCAAAGATCGCTGATGAACCCAGAGCTGCTCAGGCCCGCGAAGTGCTGCAAAGCATTCCCGGTGTAGCTTACACGCCCAGCAACGCATAAAGCGCTACAGCCGCCGCGTTCGATACGTTCAAAGACGCTATCGGCGGCTGTGTCGGCAACTTTACCAGAACATCGCAATGGTCTTTCACCAGACGTCTCATACCGGGGCCTTCGGCGCCGAGCACGATAACAGCACGTTCGTACGAAGGTAGTTCGCTGAAGGTTTTAGGCGCATGCTCGTCAAGGCCGATCACAACGTAATGCTCTTCCTGAAGCTTCTCCAGCGCGCGCGATAAATTCACTTCATACGCCACGGGTATATGATCCGCTGCACCGCAGGCGGTTTTGGCGAGGATCCCTGTCATTTCGGGCGCATGTTTGCTTTGCATCACCACGCCGTCCGCGCCGAACGCACAGGCCGAGCGCAGGATGGCGCCGATATTGTGGGGGTCTGTGACTTGATCCAACACGACGATCACGGATTTTTTCTTGGATGTGCCGCGGATGATCAAATCCATCACGGAATTTTCGGCCAGTGGCTGGCAGGAAAGCGCGATGCCCTGATGTACCGTGCCCGGCGGGAAGGCGCGGTCCAGTTCTTCTTTGGAAACAATTTTCGGTGGCGGGCGTTTGGCATCCGTTTCCAGATGCTCTTCGAATTCTTTCATCGCTGCTTCGGTAAGGAAAAGCGCGTGGACGAAACGGTCGGGATTTTGCCAGGCTTCGCGCACGGCATGCATGCCGAACAGATCGGCTTTTAATTTGGGCGCACGAGGCTCGCGCTCTTCCCTGGGCGCACGTAGTTCACGCGGCGGGCGGGCCTCAAAATTACGGCGCGGCTCGTCACGGCGTTTTTCAGAGCGCTTGGCATCTTGACGGTCTTCGCGTCCGCGCACGGAGGCGGGCACATATTTCTTGCCACGCTTTTCCTGTTCGTTTTTGCGGAAACTCCCCCGTTTGGACGATTTATCGGGGCGATCGGAACGGCCTTGTTCGGCCCGCTCTGCAGATCGCGCATTTCTGCGGCCGCCCGCAGATTTCGGGGCGCTGAAGGGCTTTTTTCCGGATGGTGGTCTTTTTGGCGGTTTCGACATAAAAAGGTCATCGCACACTTGACAGGAGAGGACAAAACCTTTTTTTATGCGGGTCTGCCAATTCTACCCGTGGATGGGTGGCCGAGTGGTTAATGGCAGCAGACTGTAAATCTGCCCTCTCTGAGTACGCTGGTTCGAATCCAGCCCCATCCACCATTTTTTCCCTAGATAACAAAGATGTCGATTACGCAGAAACTCGCGAAAAAACTACAAACCCCGCGGCAGGTTCAAAAATATCTGCGCGGCCTTCCTTATAACCGCGAAAAAAAAGGCGAAACCCTTTGTTCCGCAGAAAAGGCTTTGAAGCGCGGAAGTCTGCATTGCTTCGAGGCCGCTTTCGCCGCCGCTGCGATTCTGGAACATCACGGCTATCCGCCGTTGGTCATGAGCATGGAAAGCAAGGATGGGCTGGATCATGTTATTTTTGTTTTTCAGGAAAAGGGTAAGTGGGGTTCCGTTGCCTTGTCGCGCGATGAGGGGCTACACGGAAGGCCGCCGCGCTACAGATCTTTGCGCGATCTTGCGTGGAGCTATTACGATCCCTATGTCGACAAGTCGGGAATGATCAAAGCTTACCAGATGGCCCATCTCGATGACACGGGTGCCGATTGGCGCAAGAGTGAAAGGAATGTCTGGAAAGCGGAAAAATATCTGCTCGATCTCAAACATGTTCCTTTAAAATCTTCGAAGGCCCGCTACAAAAAACTCCATCAAGACTACAAGCTCAACGGGCCTATGCCACAACAGAAACACTGGTGGTAATTAATCTTTAAATGAGCTGGCGCGTACCGATTTCTACAACCTGATCGGGCGGAATACGGAAGAAATCCGTAGCTTCCACCGCTGTCTTGGTCAATGCGACATAAATATCGTCCTGCCATGCGGGCAAACCGAAGCGAGAATCAGCGATAATTTTTCTATGGCCAACAAAGAAGGTGGCGTTTTCGACATCAACATCATGGCCGAGAGATCGGGCTCGATAAAGCGCGGCCGGCACGTTGGGTGTTTCCATGAATCCAAAATAAATCACGATTCGCGTCATGCATGAATTGATAGGCTCTACCTGAACACGGTGTTCGAGCGGCACACGCGGTACCTGTGCAACCGAAATTGTCAGGATAATATTTTTTTCATGTAACACTTGGTTGTGTTTGAGATTGTGTAGCATGGTTTCAGGTGCATGTTCGGGATCACTGGTAAGGAAGATGGCCGTACCTTTCACGCGCGCGGGTGGATCGCGTTCCAGCATCTCGGCAAGATCAGTAAGGGAAATGGCGCGTTCACGTGCCTTTGTAACCAGGAATTTCGTACCTTTTACCCATGTAAGGATGAGCAGGATGAAATACACTCCGAAGAGCAAAGGCACGAAACCGCCGTCAAACAATTTCAAAAGATTGGACGACAAAAAGACGGATTCCAATATGGCGAACGGTGCCATGCAAAACGCAGCGAAAACAAATCCCTTTTTACGGACTTTGGCGATATAGAAAAACGCTATTACGGATGTAGAGATCATAGTACCCGTGATGGCAATGCCGTATGCGGCGGCAAGATTGGAAGAGCTTCCGAACACGAGTATCAGGAACAACACCGAATAAAGCAGGATAGTGTTGATCTTGGGCATATAAATCTGCCCTTCTTGTTTTTCCGATGTGTGGCGGATTTCCATACGGGGCAGGAAGCCGAGCTGCATGGCCTGACTGGCGACGGAGTACGCGCCTGTGATGACGGCTTGTGATGCAACGATGGTTGCGATGGTCGCCATGATAACCATCGGTATCAATGCCCATTCGGGATAAAGCAGGAAGAACGGGTTCTCGATAGTGGCGGGAAGCGTCATCAAAAGAGCGCCTTGTCCCAGATAGTTTAGCGCCAGACACGGGAATACAAGGTAGAGCCATGCAACCTGAATCGGCTTGCGTCCGAAATGCCCGAGGTCGGTGTAAAGCGCTTCCGCGCCAGTCACGGCCAGAAAGACGGAACCCAGAACCACGAAACCGAGGAAGCTGTGCGTGGTAAGGAATTCAAAGGCGTGATACGGGTTGAACGCGTGCAAAACAAAAGGCTGTTTGATGATCCATGATATTCCGCCGATACCGAGAATTAAAAACCACGCGAGCGTGATGGGCCCGAAGAATTTGGAAATGCCGCTGGTGCCGTGCCTTTGCACGCTGAACAACGTGATGATAATGATGATGGCCATCGGCATAATAAATTTATCGAAGGCAGGCGTGATGAGCTTCGTTCCTTCTACCGCCGACAAAACCGAAATGGCGGGTGTGATGGCGGCATCACCGAAGAACAGCGCCGCGCCTGCAACACCCGCAAGGAAAACAACGCCCATACTCCGCCGTGCGGACTTTTGCGTGAGCGCCATGAGAGAGAGAATGCCGCCTTCGCCCTTGTTATCTACCTTGAGAAGGAAGAGAACGTACTTCACGGTGACCAGCAGCATGAGCGCCCAAAGAATGAGCGAGAGTATTCCCAGAATTTCATAGTTTGTAACGCCATCACCAGCGATGTGTGTCGCCGCCTGGCGAAACGCATACAAAGGGCTGGTGCCGATATCGCCGTAAACAACGCCGATGCAACCGATCAATAACGCCTTGAAATGCGTTGCGGAATGTTTTTTCTCGTGATGTGGATCGGTGAATTCGGGGTGATGCAAGGTGGAACTCTCTTTTATTTATCTGGCTTATTTATCAGGTCTTTATGCCTTGCAAAAGGATATGGGGCGTTGCGCCCCTTGTCCAGATAAGACCATACATGGCTGGAATGTGTTATATGAATATGAAAAAAGCCAGGATTCCCAACGCTATGCGGTACCACGCGAAAGGGGCAAAGCCGTGTTTGGAGACAAAACCTACAACCGTTTTGACCACCACGAGCGCGGTCAGGAAAGAAGCCGCCAATCCCGCCAGCATCAAATCCATGTGCGGGTAGACGATGAGCGTTTCCCAATTCTTGTAGATATCGTATGTCACAGCGCAGAACATCACGGGCATGGCGAGGAAAAAGGAAAATTCTGTGGCAGCAGAACGAGAGAGACCAAGCGCGAGCGATCCCATGATGGTCGCGCCCGATCTTGAAACGCCGGGGATCATCGCGATGGATTGGCAAAAACCGATCATCAAAGCCTGTTTGGCAGAAACATCGTCTATATTTTCCACGCTCGGGTGGTTGAATTTTTTATCGAACAGCAAAATGACGATCCCGCCGAGGATCAGAGTGGTTGCGATGATCAGGGGATTGTACAAAACAGTCTTGATGAAATCATGAAACGCCAAACCTATAACAACCGCCGGAATAGTGCCGATAATGACGTTGAGTGCGAATTTCTGATCGGTTTTGTTGTTGGTGATGCCGCGGATTGTTTTCCAGATTTTTGCACGGTACAAAACCATCACAGCCAGAATAGCGCCGATCTGGATAAACACCTCGAACACGCGCCCTTCCGGCGCAGGAAAGTTCAACCCCTCAATGAGAAGTATCAGGTGCCCTGTCGAAGATACAGGAATGAATTCCGTCAATCCCTCGACGAAGCCCAGAAAAATGGCGGTCAGAAAATCAATCATTATGCCCAATTAAATGTTGAGCTTGCTATGCCGTATTCCGTAGGCAAAGTAAATCACCAATCCGGCGCCAAGCCACAGCAGGAAACGTAAATGAGTTTCGTGCGGAAGAAAGGCGATCAATGCACCGCAGGACAAAACACCGAGAATGGGCAAAAGCAATCCGCCGGGTGCTTTGAAAGGACGAGGAAGATCAGGGTGTGTTCTGCGCATCACGATCACGCCGCAGCATACGACAACGAACGCACCGAGCGTACCGATATTGACGAGCTCGACCAGAGCGCCGAACGGAACAAAACCCGCCATAGATGCCATGATGATGCCGCACAAAATAGTCGTACGCGCAGGCGTATGGGTTTTGTCGCTGACTTTTGCAAAAAATTCCGGCAGCAATCCGTCGCGACAGATGGCGAATATGATGCGCGTCAGCCCGTAATAAAGAACCAGCATGACGGTGGTAAGGCCTGTGATAACGCCGGTTGCTACGAGTGCGGATGCCCAACTGATGCCGATTTCCTGTAATGCATGCGCGACGGGCGAAGGCACATTTAACTCGGGATAAGGCAGAATACCCGTGAGCAAACCCGACACGACAATGTAAATCAGCGTGCAGAAAACGAGACTGCCTAAAATACCGATGGGAATATCGCGCTTGGGCTCGCGCGCTTCTTCCACGGCGGTGGAAACGGCATCGAAACCGACATAAGCAAAGAAGACGAGGCTAGCCCCTGCAAGAATGCCCACGGGTTTTCCGTCCGCGCCGTGATCGAACCATCCGAACGGTATGAACGGCGACCAGTTGGCCGGTTCTACATGGAACACGGCAACGGCAATGAAGACTGCGATGGTCAAAAGTTTTACAAACACCATAGCCGTATTGAGTTTCGCGCTTTCGCTCACGCCGCGTATCAAAAGCACCATGAGGATCATAATGATGGCAAAAGCAGGAAGATTGACGATACCGGGTTCGGGCGCAAAAGGTCCTGCGCGCAAAATGGCGGGCAATTCAAAACCGATAGCGGTGAGCGCGTTGTTGAAATATCCGCTCCATCCCACGGCGACGGCGGCAACGGCCACGCCATATTCGAGAATGAGAACCCATCCGATCATCCACGCGACTATCTCGCCGAGTGCTGCATAGGAATAACCATAGGCCGATCCGCATCCGCCGACGGAGGCAGCAAGTTCGGAATAGGCAAGGGCCGCAAATGTGCAGGCCAAGCCAGCGACAACAAAGGAAAGGACCACGGCAGGGCCGGCCATCGTCGCGGCGGCGACACCTGTCAGAACGAAAATGCCTGTGCCGATGATGGCGCCTATGCCCATTAAAGTAAGGTCAAATGCAGTAAGACATCTTTTCAAACCGGTATTACAGGAATTATCGACAAGAGGTTTGCGGCGGAACAGCTTGGACATGGTTTTCTCCCTGTTGAATGACAGAAAGAAGCTTATTTCTGTTTGACGATCTTCTCAAGCCTGATAACGACGCGGCGGTTTTGCGCCTGATTGTCTGGGATGGGTATTCCATCTGCGGCAACATTGGGAACTTTGGGGGCGGAGTCAGCAAATCCAACGGCGCGAAGACGGTTGGGGGGAACGCCCAGATCAATCAGCGAGCGGACAACAGAAGCCGCGCGCGCGGTGGATAACTCCCAGTTTGAGGGGAATTGCGTGGTTTTGATCGGAATATTGTCGGTGTGCCCTTCCACCGAAATCGTATAATCCTTGTATTCCTCGTTCATCAGGCTGGGCTGGATTTCGGACAGAATTTTGACGCCCTCTTGAGAAAGTGTCGCGGCACCCTTCGGAAAGAACGGCGCGGAATTCATTTCGATGGTGGTGATGCGATCCCCTTTTTCCACCTCGACATCGTTTTTATCGGCAAAGCGATCGACGATGGAGGGCAGGGCTTCGTAGAGATCATCCGAAGAAACCGGCGTGTCTTTATCGGCCAATGGCAGGGAATAGGTGCCCTTCATTTTTTCGGCGTCGCCTCCTGCGAACTGTTCGACGACTTTTTCGCGCGCTTCTTCGAATTTGCGTTCGTCTGGAACGGTGATGGCGATGAACACGGCGAAGAAGCAGAGCAACAGCGTGATCATGTCAGCGTATGTCATCAACCAGTCATCGACATGCGCTTCTTCTTTTTGAGCGTTGCGGTTCTTCCAGTAATTGTTGGAATTTTGAAGGCTCATATATTGACCTGTTTGTAACGCTTGTCGATGTCGTAGTGGCGGTCAAAGGACAGGAAGCTGTTCAGACGGTCTTGTATATAACGGGGTGATTTGTTGCCGACGAGAAGCGTCATGCCTTCGGTGATAAGCTGGTTTCTGAAACGAAGGGCTTCTTGCTTTTGCATCAGCTTTGCAGCTGCAGGCATATAAAGCATACGTGCCGTGACAACGCCGTATAATGTGGCGAGTAGCGAAATGGCAAGACCGGAACCTATTCCCGACATATCGCCGTCGAGATCGCCGAGCATGATGACCATCCCGACCAGTGTTCCGACCATCCCGAAAGCGGGCGCGTGCGATGCCATCGCGATCAAAACGCGGGATGGAATCGTTGCGCGTTCGAACGCGGCGTCTGCGGCCGTTTCCATCATGTGACGGACTTCTTCGGGAGAATAGTTGGATACGACCATGTTGATGCCGTATTGCACGAACGGGTCCTGAATGCCTTTTTTACCCGTTTCGGTTTCAAGGCCGAGCAAACCTTTTTCTTTCACGATGCGCGCCCATGCGATAATTTCGACCAGATCTTTTTGCAAGTTCTCGTGCGTGATTTCAGCTTTGCGGAACATCAGGCCGATGGATTTCAGGGCGATGATCACGTAATTGGCTTCGAAGCTCATGAACGCCACGCAGAGAGATCCGCCTATGACGATCATCAGGCCTTCCATACTCACGAAACCCAGTAGGTTATTTGTGCCTATCAGGATGGCGGAGATAATCAGGAAAAAGCCTATCGCCGCGCCGGCTATGGAAGCTCTGGAGTATTGCATCGTCTTTTGTGTCCTAAAGCGGTGTTATAAAAAGTCTTTAAGAAGGAAATATGCAAGCACCATACCATTCCTTAATAAAGGTTAAAACTCGCCTTTTATTTTACAGAATTGCGGGAACCATAACGCAAATCAACGGTTGATTTCATAGGTAATACAGCGAACGAGACTTATAAGAATTAGAAAGGACACAGAAGATGCCAGGTCAATCGAGTGAAGACAAACTGAAAAGACGCCCTTTTCATGAGAGCCAAACGATAAAACAAAAATACGGGATCAACCAAGGCGCGGACATTTCCCCCGAAGGCGCGGAAGAAACACAGGCGCAGGAATATAAGTCCGACGGGCTTCCCTCTAGCACGAAATACTCAGTAGATAAGGAAACGGGTCGCCCGTTCGTTGTTAATCCGCGCAAATCTTCCGACTCAAGTCGCAGCTACTAGAACATTGTTCATACGAATTATGAAACTGCCCTCTCCTCTATGCAGAAGAGGGCAGTTTCATTATAGTCCTTGTCCATGACGGACATTCAAACCGACAACAAAATAGAACCGCGTTTTGCGCTCATCGCCTCGATGTGGGCGCTTGTCACAGTTGTCGTTCTTATCATCATCAAGATAATTGCTTACACACAGTCAGGCTCTGCCGCTGTGCTCGGAACACTGACCGATTCTCTGACAGATGCAGCAATATCCATCATGATGCTTATTGCTCTGCGCTATTCGCTCCGCCCCGCCGATCGGGACCATCGCCACGGGCATGGAAAAATGGAGGGTGTCGCGGCGTTGTTTCAGGCGGCTTTTCTTTCAGGCGCGGGATTATTTCTCACATTCGAAGCCTTGCGCCGTTTTCAGGAACCGCAGGAGGTTACCCACCACATGACGGGCATTTGGGTTGCGGGTATTACCATTATCCTTTCGATCTTGCTGGTAGTTGTGCAGGGATATTGTCTTAAACGCGCGCCGTCTTTGGCCATATCTTCCGACCGTGCGCATTACACCACGGATATCCTGTTGAACGGTTCGGTAATTTTTTCGCTGTTCGTCAATATGAACGGCGGGCCGTCTTGGGTTGATCCCGCCTGTGCTCTCGGCATCGCATTTTTCTATTTCATTCTTACGCGCAAAATAGGTCTCGAAGCCGTCGACATGCTGATGGACAAGGAATTGCCGGAAGCCGTACGCGACCGCATCAAGGGTATCATCAAGCGCCATCCCGATATTTTGGGCTTCCATGATTTGCGCACGCGCAAATCGGGCATGACCATTCATATCAGCTTTGACGTAGAGGTCGACCCGAACATTCCTTTGCGTGAAGCGCATGAATATGTACGCGTGCTGGAAAACGACATTCTGGCCGATTACCCCCATGCTGAAATCATCATTCACAAGGACCCGTTCGGCGACACCGACGACACACGCCACCCGATTATAAAAGGACAAAAGGCATGAGCGTTATTCTCGCGGATCTGGGCGGCACTAACCTGCGCCTTGCACGCGGTGACAGCCCTTACGATATCAAAACCTATCAGATAAAGGATTTCCCCTCATTCGAAACTGTGCTGGGGGACTTTGAATCCGATATCACGTCTTTGTTTCTGGCAAGTGCCGTTACGCCGCTGGGCGGCATCATTGAAGATGATCGTTTCGTCAAGGCCGCGCACTGGCGTATTGATGTGAACGATCTTTCCAAACATATGCATGTTACGGTGTTGAATGATCTCGAAGCCGCCGCTTACGGCCTGGCTGCAATAGACAGTAAAAACCTTTCCGAGCTCTTGAAACCTTCCTCCCCGCAGACACAATTTTCCCATCCGCCGAAACTGATCGTCAGCATCGGCACGGGCATAGGCCACGCCTATATTTTTGAAAAACCGAATATGCCGCCTTTCGTGCAGAAAACACACGGCGGATGGATTACGCCGTTCGGAATAGGGTCAGAACATCAAAAGATCATGGATCTAATGCGTAGAAAGGCCGACGGCGGCCGTGATCCCATCATGGAAAATATCGTTTCGGGCCACGGGTTCTGGACGCTGCAAAAGGAAATCGGCAAAGAAGATGCAACCCGTCTGTTCTGGGAATTTCTGGGCCTTTATTGCAACACGCTGGCTACAACCGCAGGTGCCTATGGCGGCCTTTACCTGACGGGCGGCATCATCGACGATATGGTTCTCGATAAAACCGTTGATGTTAAATCATTCGAAAAGTTTTTCATTCGCCCGCTGGCCTCTTCCGTGGTGGAAAGCCTTTCTTCCGTGCCCGTTTATTACTGTCATGATATCAATCTGCCTGTCCTTGGACTTTCGGAATACGCGAAAGGGCACAGATGACGCGCAAAGCTTACCTTACTATCGATGATTCCGCTTCGGAACGCACGGATGATCTGGTTGATTATCTGGTATCCAAAGGCGTTCCGGCAGTATTTTTCTGCTGGGGCGAAAATCTCGAAAACAATCCCGCCGCCATGGTGCGCGCGGTCAAAAAAGGTTTCGTGCTTGCCAATCACACGAACACACATCAACGCGCCAGCGAAAAAGACGTTGCCTTTACCATTGGTGAAATCAAGCAATGTGAATTTTTGATCGAACGCATATACAAGGAAGCGGGCATCAAAAAGGCCCACAAATATTTCCGCTATCCGCATGTCGATCGCGGCACCGGTGCATGGCTGATAGATTACGATCAATCCAACGTTGTGACTTCGGGGATCATCATGGAAGAAATCGCGGCAGGCGTGAATCTCCCCGATAAAAACAAACCGCCCGCCGCCGCCTTTGATAAAAAACAACAGCTGCAAACTTATTTGAAAGAAGAGGGGTACTCGAACCCTTTCACACAAGTCACACACCCATGGTTCTGGGAAGGCGAAATGGGGCAGGCGGCGGATTCCCTTTTCACTTATTCCAATGCGGATTGGATGCTACAACCCAATCACATCGGCAAATGGCCTTACAAAAATATCGAGGATTTAAAACAAAAGGCGCGTAACAACCCTTGGCTGAATATCGATAACAGCGTCAATCTGGTTTTGGCGCACGATAAAACGCCGATCGTGGATGTCACTATAGAGTTGATTGATGATATGCTCGACAGCGGCATAGAATTTATAGAGGTGTGAGATGCGGGATTTACTGGTTTACGTCATCGCCGATTATGGCGATTTGCACGATCTGGCTTTCGCCGAAGTTAAGCAGAAACTTTATTACGAATTGCGTGACAAGGATGCTGAAATCACGGCGTTCGCGGTTCCCGCGTTTGATACTGTGGCCACAGGTTTTGTTCTGGCGCAAACCGCCATCAATTCTAAACTCGGTGCCAAGCAAAAATTCTATGTGAATACCGCGCCGCGCAAAGATGATTTAACACCGCGTGTAAAAAATTCGGGTGAGGGGCTCGCCTATGTGAAACTTCACAACGGTGTGGAAATTGTCGCGGTAAATTCGGGCTATTCGCTTTCTTTCGTCAAAGACGCCGCGGTGGAAATCCGCGAAATCCATTGTGACAAGGACGGATCGCAATTCAGATCCCGTGATGTGTTTCCACCCGCCTTCGGTTTGATCGCGCACGGAGATTACTCCAAACTCGGCGCCGACATCCGCGCCGCCGTGCCGGATTACCCGAAAAATGCGGTCTGCTACACGGACGGGTACGGCAACATGAAATGTTCCATTGAAACGTCCGAACTCGAAAAAATCAAAAACACGAATGTTACGGTGGATGTGAACGGCCATCAAAAAGAAGTGCGTGTGGCCGACGGCATCTTCGGCGTGGCTGACGGGCAGTTTTGCTTTTCCACGGGATCATCCGGCTGGACTTTGCCAGACGGTAAAAAGACCCAGTTCACGGAAATCGTGCGAAGAGGCGGCAATGCCGCCGAATCCTTTGGAAAACCGGCTGGCGGCGCGTCCGTTAAGTGGCGTTAAACCGCATAATTTTCCTTGTGCGGGGCATAAAGACTAAGTAGAAATAGCCCCAGAGCGCGGGTGTAGCTTAGTGGTAAAGCTCCAGCCTTCCAAGCTGGCTATGAGGGTTCGATTCCCTTCACCCGCTCCATTTTATTTATATTGTTAATTTTTATTTTCGATTTTCTATACGTACGGATTTTATATGTCAGATGCTAAAACGCGCCGCATTAAAGGGCGCCTCCGCGATGCGGAAAAATCCTCCTCCAGACTTTCCGCCAAACGCGCCCTTGATGATGCTGTAGATCGTCATTTGCACGGCGGCTTGGAAGAAGACGATGAGTTTGAGGATCGTCTCATGATTGCCATGACGTCACCCCCACGTCCCAAAACTATGGAATAGCAGGGCTTTCTTTTTTCTAAGGTCGTATTATGTATCTGGTATGAGCGACCTCATCACTGACAATACATCTCTTAACCGCTTCGAACTGGTCGAACAGGGCCATGTGGCTTATGCCGACTACGAAATCGAAACGGGTGTGCTTTCCATCAAATATGTGTTTGCACCGGATGAGTTGCGCGGCACAGGTTCCGCGGGGCGCTTGATGGCGGGAATTACGGATATAGCACGTGCCAGAGGGCTTAAAATCATCCCTATTTGCGGTTATGCGGCCTCGTGGTTGCGAAAACACAAGGAACATCACGATCTTATGGCGTAAACCCGCCAAAAACCGTATTGACTTCCCCCCTATATTTTTCTATTTGATGTGCTCGGAATTCGTGGCGGTACGCGCTTTTTAAGCAATACCGATGGATAAAAACGCGAAATGTTTTTAACTCAAAACGACTAAAGGAAACTTAAAAGATGGCAAAGGTAAAGTTTGAGC
>DLGR01000017.1:0-1693 GCA_002482805.1 Micavibrio sp. UBA7689
CATCACCAACGCGATTTCATCCGTCATCATAGTCGGCGCGTTGATCGCCGCAGGCCCCGTGGAATTTACATTCTCCAAGCTTATGGGCTTCCTCGCCGTCATCCTCGCCTCCATCAACATCTTCGGCGGTTTCATCGTGACGCGCCGCATGCTTCAGATGTTTAAGAAGAAAAGCACCTAACATGAAACATGTTTTCGCCCTTTTATTACTGGCATTTTCTTTTCCCGCGCAGGCCGCAGAATCCAAATCCGCATACGAACGCGTTTTGGAAACGCGCACTATCCGCTGCGGCTACAATTATTACGAGCCTGTGATCTGGCGCGACAACCAGACGCAACAGCTCAAAGGTATCTACATTGATTTCATGGAAGCCTTGGGCAAAGCCACCAATTTGAAAATCGAATGGACGGCGGAAGTGGGCTGGGGCGATGTTGCCGCCGCCCTTAAAGCCAAAAAGATCGATGCAATGTGCGCGGGTAAATGGGCGGACGGCAAAGACGGCGTGCAGGTCGGGTTTTCCGTACCGGTCTTTTATAACGCCATCGAGGCTTATGTCCGTGCAGACGACCACCGCTTCGATAATGATTCAAACCTTATCAACGATCCGACTGTACGCATTGTGACTCTTGAAGGCGGGATTGCGCAGGATATCGCCCAAGAAGATTTTCCAAAAGCTAAACAAGTCGTGCTTTCCATCATGTCTACGGATGCCGAGCAGCTGTTGAATGTAGCTAACAACAAGGCCGATGTAACCTTCACCAGCCATGGTCCCGCGCTCGGTTTCATGAAAAATAATCCTGACAAAATCCGCCGTATAGACGCCGACAAACCTTTGCGTGTCTTCGGTGTAACGACCGCTGTCGATATCACCGAGCAAGAATTACTTACATTGGTCAACACGGCGACCAACCAGCTTTTGAATAGCGGCGTGATCGATAAAATTTTGAACAAATACGAAAAAGATTTTCCCGGCGCTTTCACGCGCGTCGCCAAACCATACGAAGTGTCTAAGGAATAAAAATGGAAACTATCGCATCATTCGCCTATCTGGTTTCTGGGGTTTTGTTCATCTTCGCCCTGCGCGGCCTCTCGCACCCCGAAAGCGCGCGCAACGGTGTGATCTGCGGCATGGTCGGCATGGCCATCGCTATTGTCACCACACTCATTGTCGCCGTTGATTCATGGTGGATGATCCTGCTCGGCCTTGCCATCGGCGGCTCTATCGGCACCGTGATCGCTCAGAAAATCAGCATGACGGCGTTGCCGCAACTGGTCGCCGCGTTCCACTCTCTTGTCGGTTTGGCTGCCGTATTCGTCGCGGCATCTGCTTTTTATGCACCCGAAACTTACGGCATCGGTTTCGAAGGTGAAATCTTCGTCGGTTCCTTGATAGAAATGTCGCTTGGTGCGGCTATCGGCGCGGTTACTTTCACAGGCTCCATCATCGCGTTCGGTAAATTGCAGGGTATTATTCCCGGCAAACCTATTTCCTATTCGAACCAGCATGTGATCAATGCAGGGCTTGGCGGATTCCTTGTGTTCCTCATCATCATGCTCTGTGCGACACAATTGCCGTTCTTTTTCTGGGCTGTGGTGTTCCTCGCCTTCCTGCTCGGTATTCTTATGATCATACCGATCGGCGGCGCGGATATGCCCGTTATCGTTTCCATGCTGAACTCTTATTCAGGCTGG
>DLGR01000017.1:1800-1951 GCA_002482805.1 Micavibrio sp. UBA7689
AGGCATGAACCGCTCGTTCATCTCCGTTATCCTCGGCGGGTTCGGCGGCGAAGCGGGCGGAGGCGGAAAAGGTGCGGATTATTCCGACAAGCAAGCCAAAATCGGCTCCCCCGAAGACGCGGCCTTTATCATGAAGAACGCCTCCAAAGTC
>DLGR01000017.1:1981-91097 GCA_002482805.1 Micavibrio sp. UBA7689
CGTGCCGGGTTACGGCATGGCGGTTTCGCAGGCCCAGCACGTGCTTCGCGAAATGGCAGATGTGTTAAAGCATCAGAATGTCGAAGTAAAATATGCCATTCACCCCGTAGCGGGGCGCATGCCGGGCCACATGAACGTACTTCTGGCCGAAGCGAATGTTCCTTACGATGAAGTGTTTGAACTTGAAGACATCAACCGTGATTTCGGGCAAGCCGACGTCGCGTTCGTAATCGGCGCAAACGATATTACCAACCCTGCAGCGAAAAACGATTCTACTTCGCCCATATATGGCATGCCTATACTGGATGTCGAAAAAGCCAAAACAGTGTTCTTCATAAAACGCTCCATGGCTTCGGGCTATGCCGGTATAGATAACCCCCTCTTCTACGCCGACAACACATACATGCTGCTGGGCGATGCCAAAAAAGTTACCGAACAGGTTGTGAAGAGCCTTGAATAGCGACATGATTCTAGAGGCACGTTTTCTTGCCCCCGAAGGGTGGGAAACGGCCTCTTTTACAAATCCCGACACAAACCACAAACTCCATTACGGCTTTGTTTCGCCTCCCGATCCCAAAGCGGTGGTTGTGTGCCTTTCCGGTTTGAGCGAATTCTCCGAGAAATATTTCGAAGTCGCGCATGACATGCTGAACCGCAACTATGCTTTCTGGATCATGGACTGGCAATATCAGGGCCGTTCCAACCGTTTGGGCGCAGTGCCGCAGCGCCGGCATTCCGATGGTTTCGAAACCGATGTATCGGATCTTCTGAAGTTTGTGGGATATATCGTGAAAACTAACGGGCGCCCGCTTATTATGCTTGGCCATTCGATGGGCGGAAATATCGGGCTTCGTTTTCTGGCCCAACATCCCGATGTTTTTTCGTGCGCCGCGTTCAGCGCGCCTTTTCTCGGAATTTTCAGTCTGTCGATGTTTTCGAAAATCCTGTTGCGCATTCTCACGCCCATCATGCCGTTCATAAAAACGCGTTATGTTTTCGGCAGCACCGATTGGCGCGAAGCTGCGCGCAAATCGGACGGGTCCGATATTTTCACGTGCGATCCCGTCCGCGACCGCGTGCACAATTACTGGTCAAAGAAAGAGGATGTTCTACAAGTCGGTGGTCCTACCTTCGGTTGGATTCGCCACGCACTCAAATCCTGCGCGCTTTTATCGCGCAGACAGGTTCTGGAATCCATACAAATTCCCGTTCTGATCGCCACGGCAGGAAAAGAAATGATCGTCGACAATCAAGCCATCCGCGCGGCGGCGGCACACATTCCCCACGCGCAATTGCTGGAGATCAAAGGGGCGCGCCATGAAATTTTCATGGAATGCGACGAATATCGCGATGTGTTCTTCAAGGCCTTTGACAAAATGGTGGAAGATAATAAGATTACGGACAGAGGCTGATCATGAAAGAATTTACCAAAAACCATCTTCGTCTGAGCGACCGTATCTTGTATGCGCTGGAACTCGCTTTGGATCAGCAGGATCTCGATCTTTCCGAAGCCCTTAACAAGGCCCTCGAACTTGCCATGACGCGCAATTCCGGCGGTGGTGAATTTGTAGAACGCCGCGATTATCCCAAGGAAATCGAAACGGCGATGAACGAACTCCGCGCTATGAAGCGGAAATAAGTTTCTTCCATTCTTCTTCAGTCAAAACCTTTACACCCAATTCTGCGGCGGCTTTTAATTTCGAGCCCGCATCTTCACCCGCAATCACGTAATCCGTCTTTTTTGAAACCGATCCCGCAACCTTCGCGCCAAGGCGTTCAGCATTTGCTTTGGCTTCTTGCCTGGTGAGCGTGACAAGCGTTCCCGTAAACACCACAGTCTTTCCGGCAACGGGGCTGTTTATAGCACGGGGGCGTTCGTATGGCTGTATGTTCAGCTCTGCTGCAAGCTCATCGAGAATTTTCTGGTTATGCTTTTCAGCAAAGAAGCCAAGCAGGTCATCCACCACACTGGGGCCCACATCTTCGATATTCAACAGATCGCCACGTGCATCGGTGCCGACTGTTTGCGCTTCTTTCATCGCTTCGCGCATATTTTCCAGCGTGCTGTAATGCGCCGCCAGTTTTTTGGCCGTGGCTTCGCCGATCTGGCGGATACCGAGCGCATATATGAAGCGATCGAACGGTATCGTGCGGCGGGTTTCTATGGATTCGAACAAGTTCTTGGCAGACAAATCGCCCCATCCTTCGCGCACGCGCAAAGGTGTAAGTGATTTTTTGTCTTTTTGTTCGAGCTTAAAAATATCGGCGGGCGATTGTATCAACCCGTCTTCATAAAATTCCTCGATGATCTTTGCACCCAGTCCTTCTATATCGAAAGCCAGTCGGCTGACAAAATGTTTCAATCGCTCCACCGCTTGCGCTTTGCAGATAAGCCCGCCCGTGCAGCGGCGTACCACTTCACCCTCTTCGCGGATGGCGATGGAATTGCACACAGGGCAATGATCAGGATATTTAAATTTCTTTTCCTTGCCGGTGCGCTTTTCAAGCACCACTTCGACAATCTGCGGGATGACATCGCCTGCGCGCTGAACAACCACATGGTCGCCGATACGGACATCTTTGCGCTCGATCTCGTCTTCATTGTGCAGTGTGGCATTCGATACCACCACGCCGCCAACGGTGATGGGTTCGAGTCTTGCGACAGGTGTAAGCGAGCCCGTGCGGCCTACTTGAATATCAATCTCTTTGAGAATGGTAACAGCGCGTTCGGCCGGGAATTTATGCGCCGTTGCCCATCGCGGAGAACGGGATACAAAACCCAAACGTTCCTGTAACACCAGATCATTCACCTTATAGACAACACCGTCGATATCGTATTGCAGATCGGGGCGCAAATTCATAACCTTGTCGTAGTAGGTCATGATTTCTTTTTGCGTTTTGCAAAGCGTCCATGGCTGCGCTTCTGCAAAACCCCAGCTTACCAGTTTCTTTCTGATGTCCTGCTGCGTTTTGGCAAAAGCCGCGCTTACCTCACCCAGTGCATAACCGAAGAAATGAAGCGGGCGTTGCGCTGTGATGGACGAATCCAGCTGGCGCACGCTTCCCGCTGCGGCGTTGCGGGGATTGGCAAAGATTTGCTTACCCGCTTCTTCCTGCTTTTTGTTCAACTTCACAAAATCATCACGGCGCATATAAATTTCGCCGCGCACTTCCAAAATATCAGGAACATTACCTTTCAAGATTTTGGGAAGGTCGGCAATATGTTGGACATTGGCCGTGATATCTTCACCTTCCGATCCGTCACCGCGTGTGGCGGCTTGTACCAGCTTGCCATGCTCGTAGCGCACCGAGCAGGAAAGCCCGTCGATCTTGGGTTCCGCAACCACCGCAATGTCATCAGATATATTCAGGAAGCGTTGTACTTTTTCGATGAAATCACCGAGATCCTCTTCGCTGAAGATGTTGGATAAAGACAACATCGGAATGGAATGGCGGACTTTCTTGAAACCTTTGGAAGGCGCAGCACCTACTTTTTGGCTTTGTTCATTCGCCAATTCAGGAAATTCGGCCTCGATCTTTTCAAGTTCTTGACGCAGCTTGTCATACGCAGCATCTGAAATTTCCGGGTTATCCTTACCATGATACAAATCATCATGGCGCGCGATTTCTTTCAGCAGTTTTTTGTGGCGCGCGCGGGCATCCTCGGCAGAAAGATCGAAGAGAGCCTTTCCCATTATGCCGCACTCTTTTCAAGAAGCTTGGCGGCTTGTGCGCGGGCTTCTTTGGTTATTTCCGCACCCGATAACATGCGGGCAATTTCTTCGGTGCGTTCATTGGAATTGGAAAGCGGCAATACTTTCGTGGTCGGGTTGGTTTTTCCTGTTTTGACGACGATAGCGTGATAATTGGATTTTGCTGCCACTTGCGGCGAATGCGTCACCACCAATATCTGGCGTTTCTTTGCCAATCTTGCGAGGCGTTCACCAACCGCGTCCGCCGTCGCGCCGCCGATGCCGCTATCTACCTCATCGAACACCAATGTTTGCGCTGTGCCTGTTTCGGCGAGAACAACTTTTAACGCCAACATAAAACGTGCCATCTCTCCACCCGATGCGATCTTGTTGAGTGGCCCTGCGGAGGAGCCTGGATTTGTGGCGACGAGGAATTGCACACGGTCCATACCTTCCGAATTCCATTCATTTTCTGCCAGCAGAACGACTTCGGTTTCGAAGCGCGCTTTGTCCAGTTTCAAAGGGCCCAATTCTTTGGCGACAAGCTTGTCCAGATTTTTGGCGGCGTCTTTGCGTTTCTTGGAAAGTGTCTGTGCTTTATCTATGTAGGATTTTTTGGCCTGCGAAACATTCTTTTCGAGCTCGGCGAGCGTGTCTTCCTGATGCGCGATGCCTTTGAGCAGATCGGAAAGCTCATCGCGCTTGGCGGGCAGATCATCAATAGTGCAGGCATGTTTGCGTGCCTGGCCTTTGAGCGCGAACAAGCGGTCATCGATTTCCGAGAGCGAATATTCGGAAGCCTCCAGTGACGCGGTGAGCGATTCAATTCCGCCCGACACTTCCTGTAGTTCGGCCATGGCGCGATCCAGCGCCTTCGCCATTTCGCTTCCGCCCTCCCCTGCCTTTTCCAGCGCTTTCCATACCGCGTTCAAATCCGAAAGCGCTTTGTCTGTGGTTTTATGGGCAGTGTTGTAATTCTCGATATTCTGTTCGCGTTTCATAAGACGTGAACGCAACAGGGTAAGCGTCTCTTCTTCCCCGTGTTTGGGATCGAGGTCGTTGAGCTGTTCCAGGGCGGCGCGGAGATAGACTTCCTCATCCTTCGCCCGCGCCATGGCGGATTTATTTTCCAGCAGTGCGATTTCGGAGGCTTTCCATTCATTCCAGACATTCGCGAGTTCGCCGATATTACTTCCCGCATATTCATCGAGCAATCCTTTGTGAACGCGCGGATTCAAAAGTGTCTGCGTGTCGAACTGGCCGTGAATTTCCACCAGCTGTTCGCCGATCTGTTTAAGCAAACTCACGCTGATCGGATGATCGTTCACGAACGCGCGGGATTTTCCATCCGCGCCGACGGAACGACGCAGAATGATCGGCGATTCAATTTCGATGCCTTGGTCTTTTAAGAATCCAAACACAGGATGCGAAGATGCAACATCAAATTCCGCGCTGACATTGGCGGTTTGTTCGCCCTTGCGCACCAGACCGCTTTCGGAACGTGCGCCCAGCGCAAGCCCCAGAGAATCCAGCAAGATGGATTTCCCTGCACCGGTTTCACCCGTAAGCGCGCACAAGCCTTTGTCAAACTGGATGAGCAGATGGTCGATCAGCACCACGTTCTTGATTGTCAGGCCGGCGAGCATGGCATCACCGATCCTTATCTAATCAGCCCTGAACAGGGAATCTATGGTTTTATCCCATGTAGAACGGCCTTCGAACACTTCGTTCCGGCGTGCGGGATCGATAATCTTGTATGTGTCCTGATACCAGCTGGAGCCAGGATAGTTATATCCGAGAACGGCGGCCACGCGCTCCGCTTCGGTATGCAGACCCAGCGAGAGATAGCATTCCACGAGACGGTGCAAAGCTTCGGGTGTGTGCGTCGTGGTCTGGTAATCTTTTACCACCATGCGGAAACGATTTATGGCCGCGTTGGTTTCACCGCGGTTCAAATAGTAACGGCCGATCTCCATTTGCTTGCCCGCCAAGTGGTCGTTGGTCAGGTCCATTTTCATTTTGGCATCGCGGGCGTATTTGGAATCGGGGAAGCGTTGCACCAGCGTGTTGAACGCTTCGAGCGCTTGCTGCGTGATTCCCTGATCGCGTGCGACGTCGGAAATTTGTTCGTAATATGCGAGCGCTTTCAGATAGTAGGCGTAATCGATATCGCTCGCGCCCGGGTGCAGTTCGATAAAGCGATCAAGCGCGAGAATAGCGTCGTCATAGTTATCGCCTTCATACGCGGAATACGCGGCCATCAATTGCGCCTTCGTCGCCCATTGCGAATAAGGGTGCTGGCGTTCCACTTCCTCGAACAGGCGCGTCGCTTCGTCGTAGTCCTTGGCTTTCAACGCGGCTTGGGCGTTGTTGTACAGTTCTTCAACGGGTGTTTCGACCTGCGGTTTGGCATCCTTGTCGTCCGAGGAACAGGCGGGAAGCGATAAGGCCAGAACGGCGCAAAAGAGATATGGGAGGGTCTTGTTCAGCATAGGGAAAACATAGCGTTTAACCCCTTCCCTGAAAAGGGTAAAACGGCGATTTTCCGCTAGTTTATGGTCTTGCCGTAAGCGCGGTCCGCGGGGGTGAAGGTGACGATTTCGGAGTCGTCGATTTCGCCGTGCAGATCGACCGGCATCCATGCGGAATCATCGGCGAACAGGGCATGAAGAATGGCGTTGTTCAAGGCGTGCCCCGCCTTGTGGCCTTCATAGGTGCCCAGAATGACCGCGCCAGCAAGGGCCAAATCGCCGACAGCGTCGAGGATTTTGTGGCGGATGAATTCATCTGTGCAGCGCAGACCTTCGGGGTTCATCACGCCGTGTTCATCCAGAATGATCGCGTTTTCCAAGGAACCACCCAGACCCAGACCCGCGGCGCGGAGCATTTCGGCCTCTTTCAAAAAGCCGAAGGTGCGGCAGTCGGCCACGTCGTGACGGAAGTTGCCGTTGATGAGTTTCAGGGCATATTCCTGCACGCCGATATCAGCGTGCGCGAATTCGATGCGGCCTTTGTAGACGGGAATATTCGAAGGCGAGAGGCGCACCCATTTGTCGCCGTCTTGCACGGTAATGTCTTTCAAAATCTTGATCGCACGGCGCGCGGCCTTTTGTTCCTTGATACCCGTGGCATCTATCGCCTGCACGAACGCTATGGAAGAACCGTCCATCACAGGCACTTCGGCCGCGTCGATTTCAACCAGAACGTTATCGACACCGCAACCGCGCAACGCGGCCATCAAATGTTCGATCGTGCCGACATTGGCACCGTGTTCATTCGTGATCATCGTGCAAAGGCGCGTGTCGGTGACGAGGTCGTGTTTTGCAGGAATGAGATTTTTCCCCTCTTCCTTATCAACCCGTTTGAAAACGATTCCATGGTCGATATCGGCGGGAACAAGGCGCATGGAAACGGTGCGGCCGGAGTGAAGCCCGATCCCGCTCAGTTCGATTGTTTTGTTCAACGTGGTTTGCATGCGCGTGTATATCCTTACGATGAATATAGAACCCGCGGTTTCCCGCGGGAAATCACCTATTGTTGCGCGGTGTAACATGCGGGGCTCCAATAGTTCGTTCGTCGTGTTTTTGCTTGAAAACCGGTTTTTTATTTCCCGTAATCTGGAATCGTTCAGTTCGTTTGACGGATTTTTTGCGCGGGAGGTGCCAAAGGTTAATGTTGGTGGACTAAGTCCACATTTTTTAGCGGGCAGATGTGGGGCGACATTAACGGTTTGGATGTGGCGTGGCGGGTGGTTTTCGGTGGGGAAAAACATATATGGATTATATGATTTTATTCCTATAATAGCAAAATAAAAAAGGCCTACACCGAGGCCTTCTTTCATTCAGAGCGGGGCGATGCTATTCCCCTTCACCCAGTCCCAAAGCGCGGCGGGGCATGGCAAAAGAGTTTTGCTCAAAGATTTTCAGACGGCTTTCCGCACGCGCATCATCGATCAAAGCGATGGCCTTGGCCGCAAAGCCGGGGCTTCCCGATGTCGCATCGGCCAACGCCGCACTCGCGCTTACGGGGTTCAGATTCTCGCCCTTGATGCGGGCGTTTATCAAACGCAGATCCGTTTCGGAGACGAATTTGCCTTTGCTGTCGTATACGCCCCAAAGATCGCGGCCACGCGGGCCCTCACCTTCGCGACGTTCCAACGTGAATTCGGGCGCCTTAACGCTCTTTGCGTATTCAAGAAAGCTGTACGGACCACAATCAAGTTTCTTTTTGTCGAGTGTATGAGGCAGTACGGGCGGAATATATCCCTCATGTGAAACAGACCCGCCGCGACGGCTTGGGTTGAACGTTCCGCCTTCGGCCCATGGATTAAAAAAAGGATCATCCTTGAATCGGTTTCCCGTTCTTCCCGCCAACGGACCACGGCCGAAAGTGGCATCATGTGCGTCCCAAAAAGCCCTGTCGTTTCCCACACGCTCCGCGTGACGCGCAACTTGCGGCGTGCGGTCATGAACACCAAAACGACTTGGTTTAAATTCTTTTCCCATGGAACACTCCTTAAAATTTTATTTTCATAAGATATTAAAGCTTTGGCTTACTGTCAACAAAAAAAGGGCCCCGTGAGGGGCCCAAGTGATGCTTTTTCTGGAGGACACTCAGAAAAAACTAAACCTTTACAATTAGTTAGCTTGGCGACGCAGGAAGGCCGGAATATCCAGTTCTTCTTCGGACTTCGCACGCGAAGCCGATGGAGCGTCGATATTCAACTGGCCCTGCACCGCAGGAAGTTCGCCGATGCGGGGTGTGGCGCGCAGAGCGGAGTGGAAACCACCCGTCCCCGTTGCCTGTTGTTGTCCACCCGTGTGATCGAGATCTTCCACCGTTTCTTCGCGTGCGGCATGCGCCACGTTGCGAACACCGGAGGTGATGCGTTCAAACAGTGACGGCGGTTTTTTTGCCGACGCAGCCGCCTGAGCATGAGCCGAAGCACCCGGAACCGGAGGATTCAGGTTGTAGCCTTTGTTGCCGCCCTGCAGAGGGAAGCCGCCGCCATAAGACGAAGCGGGTTCCTGTTGTTCGGCATATAAAGGTTTCGGCGGAATGAAGTGACCGTCATGCAACGTACCGCGCAGACCTGCGGCTTGTTGTTGATAGGCCGCTTGTTGCGCCTGTTGTTGTGCGTAGGATTGAACGGCAGGTTGTTCCGCTTGCGCGGGCACAAATTCCTGTTGTTCGAACATATCGCGTTCCGGTTCGTCATAAGACGCGCGCGGTGTGTTCGGCAAAGACGCAGCCGGTTTTGACGGGATCGCGGCGCGTTGTGCCACGGTGGCCGTTTGAATCGGGTTCGTCGGCAAAGTCGCCTGCGGTCTTGCGCGTTCAAAGATCGGCTTGGTTTCAGTGGACGCTAGCGGCTTTCCCACGGCGGTTACACGCACGCCGCCCGTTCCGCCCGTCGTCTGACGTGCTTCACCGGCATCGATACCTGTTGCAACCACGGAAACGCGCATGCGGCCTTCCATTCTATCGTCGAACGTGGAGCCGAAGATGATGTTCGCGTTCGGGTCAACCTCATCGCGGATGCGATTGCAGGCTTCATCGACTTCGAACAAGGTCATGTCAGGTCCGCCCGTGACGTTGATGATGACGCCGCGTGCGCCCTTCATCGAGATGTCGTCGAGCAGCGGGTTGCTGATCGCGGCTTCGGCAGATTCCAGTGCTCTGCGTTCGCCTTCGGCTTCGCCCGTACCCATCATCGCCTTGCCCATTTCGAGCATGGCGGAACGGATGTCGGAGAAGTCCAGATTGATAAGGCCTTCTTTGGTGATCAGGTCCGTGACACCGCGCACACCCGATTGCAGAACGGAGTCTGCCATGCGGAAAGCGTCTGCGAAAGTCGTGCGCTCATTGGCCACGCGGAAAAGATTTTGGTTCGGAATGACGATCAGCGTGTCCACGAAATCCTGCATCTGCTGGATACCCGCTTCGGCCTGACGCATTCTGTGCGTGCCTTCGAAGTGGAAGGGTTTCGTAACCACACCCACGGTCAGGATGCCCGCATCGCGGCAAGCGCGTGCGATGATCGGCGCAGCGCCCGTACCCGTGCCGCCGCCCATACCGGCGGTGATGAACACCATGTTGGAACCTTGCAGATATTCCATCACTTCGTTGATGGATTCTTCCGCCGCCTTGCAGCCCATTTCGGGTTTTGCACCTGCGCCCAAACCTGCCGTGACATGCACGCCGAGCTGGATGCGGTTTTCGCAGAGCGAACCTTCGAGCGCCTGCGCGTCCGTGTTCGTGACGAGGAATTCGCAGCCCTCAAGCCCCGATGAAATCATATTGTTGACGGCATTACCGCCGGCGCCACCTACGCCGATTACGTGGATTCTGGGAGACAATCTTTGTACCTCTGGTGCTTGAATTCTTAAATTGATCATAATTTTTGGACCTCCGTGAAGGACTTTGGTTTGCTTTTGCGATTCTATGGTTGTTCTCTTGCAAACGGAATCTTGAATTTCCGATAGTGCCCGAAAACGGCGGGAAATCTGTACTCTTTGGTTCACCGTCTCCCCATTACGGCGCGTGAGGTAATGGGCCTAAGAGACTCATTTGATTCACATTTCGAAATTGTGTCACGAGAGCCGCAAAAGCCCAAGAGAAGCATGGTATTTAACTGTGGATAACTTGGGGAGTAATTGCGGAATTTTCAAGGATTTCAACAAGAAAAAGCGCGCACAATTTATACTCAACTATACAATTGCGTTTCATATCACAAGGTTATAACTCTTTCTTGAAATCAAGCCTTATTCGAATTTTTGCCAGGCGAAAATTCGTGGATGATCTGGTGCTCCAACTCTTCGTCAACCAATCCGCGTTCATGCAGATAACTTATACCGCGCGCGCCCGACGCGCTGAGGGTGCGATCGGCAAGTTTGCTTAGATAAGGAGCCAGTTCTTCCTGATGCTCGGCCACCAGCTGTTCGAGTTTGGCGGAGGAGCGGTCACGGTATTGGCGGTAGCGTTCGGCGACGCGTTCATAAGATTGTTTCAGGAACACAGGATAGCTGTATTCGGTTTGCATTCGTTCGATGGTCTGAACCGCCTTACGCGCCATTACCATCTGCGCGCGGTAATATTCCATCCGCTGGAAAGGCGTTGTCGAGTTCCGGGATTCGTCGAAGGGCGATTGAACAAAAGACACCATGCGGTCAAAGATATCTTTACGGTCGGTATAGGCTTTGGGATCGATCGTGTTGTGTTGCGCCTCTTCGATCTTTTCTTGCTGAAGAGAGAGCTTGCTGTAGATTTTCCGGTAGGTGCGTTCGCTGACCTCGTCATTGATGAACAAACGTTTGAGAGCCATTTTCTCGACATGCACCATGGCCAGATGCAGCGATTGATCAAAAATATCGGCGCCATATTGGTCCACGAGGTCCGCACGCTTTTGCTCTGCGGTTTCCAGTTTTTCATCCACGAGGCGGCAGGTTTTGGCAAAGAGTTCCGGTGTCAGGAAGCCTTTTGTTTTGTAGGATAAAAGCTGTGCCCGCTCGGTCAGCAGATAATAGACGCCCAAATCGGCTTCGTGCGCTTCTTTCAAAGGATCATACATAGTTATGTTGTAGCGGCGCATCAAAGGTACGATCATCGGTGCCTTTATGAACAGTGTTGCAAGAATGCAGCCTATGGTCAGCGCAAGAAGGAAATCACGCGGCGGATAGGCAAAGGCCCAATCCGCGACCATGAAATCTTCGGGGATCAATAAGACGATGATGATGGACAAGGCTCCGCGCAAACTTCCCCACGCCAAAAGTTTTTCCCAGGATTTGGGAATAGCCTTTTCAAGTTTCAGGAGGTTCAACGGTCCTGTCACGGCATAAACCGCAATCACGCGAGCCGTGGCAACGATCAAAACTGTTATGACGATCGGCAACCATAATTCCCCGAAATCCACCCCCGAGCTGGCAAACAACAAACCTGCCATTAAAAAGACCAGCGAGTTTACGACGAAGGCCATGTGTTCGATCAGTTTGCCGAGATATTCATCTACTTTAGGAGCGAGGATACTGCGCGAATAATTGCCCAAAAACAGAGCGGCCACAGTTGTCGCGATAATAGAAGAAACATGGAACAGCCCAGAATGGTTTATAAGTTCAGTGGTAATGAATACGAGATGTGCGGAAATCAATAAAAGCGTTACCGTCACGAATTCGTTCTTTTTTGTGAAGCGCAGGGCCTTGGAAACCATTGCGGCCATAACCAGACCTATTACAACCCCCATAACGATCATGACCATGAAATCAAGTACGCCATACAAAACCGTTTCGGTTCCATGGAAGCCACCGACAGCAACCGACAACAACACAAGGAAGAGCGCCATCGCAGTTCCGTCGTTCAAAAGGCTTTCCCCTTCAAAGATCATAGCCAATCGGCGCGGCACACCGCATTCCTTGAAAACCGATAAAACGGCAACCGGGTCCGTAGGCGATATGATGGCACCGAACAGCAAGGCAATGATGAAAGGTATGTGAATGCCAATAAGAGGCAGTATGAAATATAGCAACGTCGCGATGACAACCACCGATACGACCAGAGCAACAACGGCCAAAGCAGAGATGGCCCAGGCGCTGTCCAGCATTTTGCGGATTTTCATGTTAAAGCCGGATTCAAAAATCAGGACCGGCAGGAAAATATAAAACAACAATTCCGGCGTGAGCACCATGTCGTCGAGAAAGCCGAATATTTTTTGAAAGTAAGGAAGGTTCACGATGGGAACCAGCAACAGCCCGACCAGAACAAGCAGCACCGTGTAGGGCATCTTGAATTTTTTAGAAGTGAAGAAAACGACCGTTGATAGCGCTATCAAAACGAACAGCGACAACGCCGACGTGATGGACAATATCATGAGACACCCGCTAATTTAATTTCATTATTATGTAATAACGGGGTTATACTCCCCTATCCGAAGGGGCGCAAAGTGTTTTTTTGCAATGCAGGCAATACCCGACCAAGGGATAGAAAAAAAGGCGGATTTCGGGCGATCTTTATAAAAACAACCTGATGCCTATGACGATCCCGAAAAGAAGCACGGGGGCCAGAATGACAACACCCATCGTTTTGGCGATTACCAGTTTTCTTTCCACCAGTACTTTACACGCTCCCACACAGTGCCCGGTTCTACCGTCGCCATAATCTCGGCGGGCATTTCATCGTGGCGTTCGGAGATGTAGGTCAAAAGTCCGGCGGTGGTCGCGAAGGCTGGGCCGCTTACTCCATCGGGAAGCGAACTGAGTCTGATCGGACGGCCGAGGCGGATTTGTTTGTCGAGAATCGTTTGGGCAAGATCGCGCATGCCCGGCATTTGCGATGCGCCGCCCGTCAGGACAACGCGGCGACCTACGGTGTTGCCGAGCCCTGAGTCACGGATACGTCCGCGGACGATTTCGAGAATTTCTTCCAAGCGCGGCTGGATGATGCCGATAAGAAGAGAGCGCGGAATGTGATTGGGCGTGTGACGGTCGGTTTCGCCGAGCTGCGGCACTTCGATCAATTCGGATTCGTCGGAAGAAGTCATCATGGCCGAGCCATATAATGTCTTGAGACGTTCGGCGTCGGAACCCGCGCAGGTCAAACCTTTGGCGATGTCGTTCGTGACATGCGCGCCGCCAGCGGGAATGGCATCGCCGTAAATCATATGACCGCCTTGGAAGACTGCGAACGATGTAACCCCTGCCCCCATATCGATGACGGTGCAGCCCAGATCCATTTCATCTTCGACAAGGCAGGATAATCCCGCGGCGTAAGGCGAAGAACCGAGTGCCACGATATCCAGGTGTGAACGCTCAATGCAGCTTGCGATATTCTGCAGCGGGCCCAGATCGGCGGTGACCATGTGAATGCCGACATCGAGTTGCTGACCCACCATGCCGCGCGGATCACGGATACCTTCTTGGCCATCAATGCGGTAGCCAATCGGAATCGTGTGAATGAGTTCGTAGTCCGCGCTCAATACTTGATCTTGTGCTTTTGCGAGTGCGCGGCGGACATCGTTGCCCGTGATCGCGTGGCCCGCAACCTGAATGCTCGCGGACAAAATATTTGAATGCGCGTAGGTACCCGGCACGTTGATGATAACTTCGCGCAAGGGGTAGCCCTTCATCGCTTCGGCGGCCATGTTCTCCGCCGCATGCACGGTGGAGCGGATGGCGTTCTCCGCCAAATCCAAATCAATCACCGCGCCGCCCTTGATACCTTTGGACGCCTGATAGCCCACACCCAGAACTTCTATCGCGCCTTCGTCATCGACGATGCGGCCGATAAAACACGCGATCTTGTGCGAGCCGATATCAAGCGCGGCCAGAATAGAGCCTTTGGGTTTGAGCTTGTGTTTCATGTTATATCGGGCTGCCCGAGGCGGGGGTTATGGCGGCGTTAAAATCCTGCGCGCTGCCGGGTTTGGTTCTTACCGTTATACGGCCCTCTTCCCGCACGTCAATGCTCACCACGTCTTTATCCAGCAAAGCCTCTTCTTCATGGTTTACGGCCAGCTTTCTTAACGCCAATCCCAGCTCTTCTTCGGGCAATTTCACTTCCGCGCCGGTTTTAAGCTTCAGATCCCAACGGCGGCCGGAGATCAACGTCGCGGCTTCGACCCGTTTTGCGATCACGGGTTCGGCGGCGAGCATTTCGAGCAAGCCCGCGGCTTGTTTCGGGGCTTCATCGCCCACCACGATCAGAAAGTTTTTGAACGGCGCGAGATTTTGATCGGTCAGGACAACGCCGTCTTCATCAATAAGAGAAAGTTTTTGGTTTCGTTGCCACAGCGCCATCGGTGTGCGCTCGGTGATTTTGATGTAGATGGTGTCGGGCAAACGGCGTTCGACATGCGCCTTTTTCACCCATGACAATTTTTCGATCATCGCTTTGGCTTCGGAAGGATGAAAGGCGAAAATCGGATCGCCCTTTTCCATCGCGATCATGGCTTTCAGCGCATCGACATCCGTGTGCGCTCGTCCGTCGACCATGATGTTTTTGACTTCGAAGCCCCAAGAGGCGGTTTTATCGAGAACGGCGTTTTCAATGCGGAGCCCCGTCTGTGCGGCGAACCCCGACATGACGACCCACGACCCGATCCAGAAAACAAACGTCGCACCCGCGATGACGAGGCCGAACCTTTTGACGAAAAGGATCAGGCGCTCTGAGCCACTCGAGCGCCGTTTGAGGATGGAAGATCTTCTTGTACCGTGCCGTGACATGATGCGGTTTCGACCAGATGGGAACAAAGTTGAACATAAGACATACCATTATGTTCCGGCTGGATCACGGCGATGGATCCGGGGGAAAGGCCGGGCATAGTGTTTATCTCTAAAAAGCATACCCCATCCGCGTCCGGTTTGGAATCATCATAACGCATGTCGACACGGGCTATTCCACGGCATCCGAGGACTTCGTAAACACGTTCGGCATAGTCCATGGCGGTTTTGGCAACAATTTCCGGAATATCGGCGGGGGTTACAAGTTCGGTGGAGGTGTCTGAATATTTGGCTTCGTAATCGAAAAAGCGATGGCCGTGGACGATGATCTCCGTCACGCCCTGCGCCTTGCCGTCCAGAACAGCGACATGCACTTCACGCCCCGGCACATATTTTTCGACGAGCGCGGATTCACCGAAAGTCCACGTCGATTCTTCGATAGGTTTTTGATTTTCGCCTTCAAGAATGATGCGTACCCCCACGGAAGAACCTTCATTAATCGGCTTCACCACATAAGGGCGCGGCATGACCGTTTCGGCGAGGATTTCATCCTTGCCCGCGACGATGCCGACCGAGGTGCGTACGCCCATTTTTTCCGCGAGTTTTTTCGTCATGACCTTGTCCATGCCGATGGCGGAAGCGGCCACGCCCGAGTGTGTGTAAGGAAGGCCGAGCATTTCCAGCACAGCCTGAATGGTGCCGTCTTCCCCGCCGCGTCCGTACAGATTGTTGAACACGACATCGGGTTTCGCGGCGTCCAGCGCTTTTACCAGTTTTTGAAGATCGCGCGTTACATCTATGGTTTTAACGGAATATCCGGCTTCTTTCAGCGCGGCCTCTACATGCACGCCCTTCATCAGGGAAACTTCGCGTTCCGATGACCAGCCGCCGACCAAAAGGGCTACAGATTTTTTCATGCCGATAATCCTACTCGTTTGATTTCCCACCGTAGGGTGATTCCGAATTTATCGGAAACCCTTTTGCGTAATTCTTCCCCCAGAGATTCGAGATCGGCGGAAGTGGCCGTGCCTTCGTTGATCATAAAATTGCAGTGTTTTTCGGACATCACCGCGCCGCCGACTTTCAGCCCGCGCCCGCCAACTGCATCGATCAGCTCCCAAACCTTTTTGCCTTCGGGGTTTGCGAAAGTGGAGCCGCCCGTTTTTTCACGGATAGGCTGGGAGGCTTCACGTTTTACTTTAATCTCAACTATTCGCGCCAAGACATTATCTGCATTGTCTTTTTGGCCTTTGAATGTGGCGGACACAAAGATGAAATCTTCGGGCACTTCGGTGTGACGATATGTCATGTGCATTTGCGCGGGAGAGAGCGTGTGGATGTTTCCGTTGCGGTCTATCGCTTCGCAGGAGACGAGAACGTCTTTCGTTTCGGTGCCGTAGCAGCCCGCGTTCATGCGCAGGGCTCCACCAATCGTGCCCGGGATGCCGCTGAAAAATTCCAGCCCGCCTATTCCCGCCTCCGCCGCCACCTGGGCGACGTTAGCATCCAGCGCCAGAGCGCCTGCCTTTACCGTTTCGCCATCGACCTCGATGCCTGCGAATTCGCGGCCGAGCCTTATGGTCACGCCCGAAAGACCGCCGTCGCGGATGATGGTGTTCGAAAGCGCGCCGAAAATATGCACGGGAATTTCGCGCGGGGTGTTTTTCAAAAAATCCTGAAGATCCAGAAGATCGGCGGGTTTAAACAATACTTCGGCCTTGCCGCCGCATTTGAACCAGCCCGATTCACCCAGCGGAGCGTTATCCGTGTAACGGCCACGGACGGGCGGCAATTCCGCCGATCGGATTTGGGGGTTCGTCATGGTTACGCTCTTTGTTTTTGCGATTTGGCAAAAATTTCTTCGAGTTGCGCCGGCAGCGCATAGGCCCATTTGGTGATATCACCCGCGCCGAGGCAAATGACAAAATCCCCTGCCCGCGCTTGTTCCGCCACCATGGCGGCCAGAGCATCAGCATCAGCCAACGTTGCGACATTTTTATGGCCGCAACCCGTCAAACCATTGGCAAGGGATTCCTTGTCCGCGCCCTTGATGGGTTTTTCGCCCGCTTCGTAAACATCCGCCACGATCACGGAATCCGCGTCGTTGAAGCAGGTGCAGAAATCATGGAACAGCGAAGATAAACGCGTATAGCGGTGCGGTTGCACAACCGCGATGACTTTGCCGCTCGTCCCTTCCACCGCTTGGCGTGCGGCTTTTAAAACAGCGGTGATTTCCACGGGGTGGTGGCCGTAATCATCGATAATCGTGATGCCGCCCACTTCGCCCGTTTTGGTGAAGCGGCGTTTGACGCCGGAAAAATTCTTCAGCGCGGTTTTCATCGAAGCGGCAGGAATGTTCATGCGGCGGGCGATGGCGAGCGCGGCCAGAGAATTTTGCACGTTGTGCTGGCCCAGCATCGGCAGGAAGACATCTTTCAGGGTGAGCGTTTCGCCGTTCACGTTTTCGGCGAAGGTGACATCGAAGATGCTGCCGTCGGATTGCTGGCGGATGTTGGTGGCTTGCACATCAGCTTGGGGATTGAAGCCGTATGTGACCACGATGCGGTCGGACAATTCGGGGATCATCGCCTGCACGGCGGGATGATCCGTGCACAGCACCGCAAAACCATAGAACGGGATGTTTTCGATGAAGTGGCGGAATGCGCCCTTGATGGCATCATAATCGCCGTAGTGATCCAGATGTTCGGGATCTATATTCGTGACGACGGCAACGGTTGCGGGAAGTTTGGTGAAAGTGCCGTCGCTCTCATCCGCCTCGACCACCATCCATTCGGATGCGCCCATCCGAGTGTTGGTGCCATATTTGTGAACGATGCCGCCATTGATGACGGTGGGATCGAAATTCCCCTCTTCCAGCATCGCGCCGACCATGGATGTCGTCGTCGTTTTGCCGTGCGTGCCCGCGATGGCGATCGCCATTTTCAGGCGCATCAGTTCGGCGAGCATTTCGGCGCGGCGGACGACGGGAAGTTTTTGCATCCGTGCCGCGGCCAATTCGGGATTTTCGGATTTGATGGCAGAGGAGACGACCACAATCGCGGCGCCTTCGACATTCTCCGCTTTGTGGCCGACGAAAACCTCGATGCCTTTTTTGCGCAGGCGGTCGATATTGTAACCTTCAGCGATGTCGGAGCCTTGGACCTTGTATCCGAGCGCATGCAGAACTTCGGCGATGCCGGACATGCCGATGCCGCCGATGCCGATGAAATGCAATGTGCCAACGCTCTGGGGTACTATTCTCATAGCCCGCAAACTAGCGGTTTTCCGCCATAATTACAAGATTAGCCTTGTGGATGTTTGTCCCAGCCCGAAGCCATGGCCATGACGATATTCCCGAGCTTGCGGGCGGCATCGGGGCGGCCGCAGGAACGGGCGTTTTCAGCGGCACGGAACAGCGTTTCGGGGTTTTGCAGGAAGGTTTCCAGACGCGCCAGTAGTGCTTCGGGCGTAAAGCCGTTTTGCGTCATCACCCACGCGCCGCCAGCATCAGCGACGGCATCGGCATTGCGTTTTTGTTGTTGGTCGGCGTGGTGCGGATAGGGCACGAAAATCGCAGGTCTGCCCGCCGTCGTAACTTCCGACACAGTCCCTGCGCCCGAACGCGCGATGACGAGGTGGCATTTTTCAAGTTGGAGCGCCATGTCTTTGAAGAAAGGGCGCAGATCGCATTTGATATGCGCGTCATCGTAAATGCGTTGCACTTTTTCGATGTCTTCGTCGCGGCATTGCTGGACGATTTCCAGTCTTGTGCGGTGATGCGCTGGAAGACGCGCGAGCGCGAGCGGCATGACTTCGGAGAAAACGGATGCGCCTTGCGATCCGCCCGTGATGAAGATGCGCAACGTTCCGTCCTGTTCAATGGTCGGGAACGGTTTGTTGTAGAGGCCCGAAATGTCAGGGCGCACAGGATTGCCCGTTACCACCGCACGCGCTTCGTCGGAGCTTTCGAGCCCTTCGACATGTGCCCAAGCGACAGCAATTTTTTCGGCCTTGGGCGCGAGGAATACATTTGCGCGGCCCAGAATGGCGTTTTGTTCGTGGATGACGGTGGGAATTTTCATTTTCTGAGCGGCGTAGACCGCAGGCACTGACGGATAACCACCGAAGCCGATGACAACGGCGGGTTTAAGGTCTGACAATAATTTGCGCGCCTGAAAATATCCCATGCCGAGCGAAACTACGGATTTCACTTTGCGAAAAAGCCCCGCGCCGATCGTGCCGGATTTCAAAACATGGATGGGAATGCCGCCCGCGAAGGGTTCGAACCGTTTGCCGCGAATGTCGGTGGCCAGTGCGACGCGGTAACCGCGCGAGAGCAAATCCTGCGCCAGCGCGTCGGCGGGAAACATATGTCCACCCGTTCCGCCAGCGGAGAGCAAAATCAATTTCGGTGCGGATTTGATGCCTTCGTTACTCATTTTACACTTCCTCCGATGGGGCGGATGGATAATCCACCGCGGGCGATGCCCGAACGTCCCTGTCGCCGCGTCAAGGCGAGCAACATACCCATGCCTATCCCCGATGACAACAAGGATGAACCGCCGTAGCTTATAAACGGCAGGGTCATGCCCTTGGTGGGCAGAAGATGGATGCTGGAGCCCATATTGATAAGCGCCTGAAGCCCGAACAGCGTCAAAATACCGCCCGATGCCAGAATAATGAAAATATTGTCGGTATCCATGATCCTGTTATACCCGCGCACGATGACGTATCCGTAAAGCCCCACGAGAAGAACGGTCATGAGCATGCCGAGTTCCTCACCCGCCACCGCAAAAATAAAATCCGCGTGCGCATCCGGAATGGTCATCTTCACCGTGCCCTGCCCGGCGCCCGTACCGAGCAAGCCGCCATGCTGGAACGCCTGAAGCGAGCGCGAGATCTGGTACGTGTCGCCCGTTTCGGGATTCAAGAATCTGTCCACGCGGCTTTGCACGTGATCGAAAGAGAAATAGGCCGCGAGGCACGCGCCGACGCCAAGCAATGCCAGCAGGATGATATACCGGAACGGCATGCCCGCCAGAAACACGATGGTGAAGAACGTCGCCGTAACAATAAACGTCATCCCCATGTCGGGTTGGAGAACGAGTAAGAGAACAACCAGCCCGTAAAGACCGAAAGCGAACCATGTGCCTTTGAATTCCGGTTTTTCTTTTTGCCGTGCAATCAACCATGCGGCGACAACCAAAAAGGCGGGTTTTGCGAGTTCAGAAGGCTGGATCGAGAACGGACCAACGCCCAACCAGCGCTGTGCACCTTTTACCTCGTCACCGAAGATCGGGACCAGCACCATCATGAAGAGTGAAAAACCTAGCACCACCAAAGCGGCGCGCCAGACATATTGCAAATTCGCCATGGAAATTCCGATAAGCAATGCTATGGACGGCACGAGATAGATGATATGGCGGATAATAAAGTGATTGGGAGATGCATCGATGCGTTCCGCCACGGAAGGCGATGCCGCCGTCACCAGCACCACACCGAAAATGCAGATGGTTAAAAGAATAGCGAGCGTAACGCGGTCAACGGTCCACCACCATTTGCCCAGAAATGATTTGTCGGTACGTGCGAAAAAATTCATGCGTTTGTATCCTCGGACAAGGAATTCACGAGGGACATGAATACATCGCCCCTGTGTTCAAAGTTTTTGAATTGGTCCCACGACGCGCAGGCCGGAGAAAGCAGGACACATCCCGCGCCTCCCGGCTGGCCGCGTTCGGATTGCGCCAATTGATGCGCCTCAAGCACCGCGACATCGAGCGAGAAGCTTTTTGTATGCGGCACGCCCATCTTCGCGCACCAGTTGGCGAAATCATCCATCGCCTCCCCCAGCAAAAATACGTGACGAATGCGGTCCACATATTGTTCCAGACCGTTCAGGCCGCCCGTCTTGGGACGTCCGCCCGCGATGAGGTAGATATTGTGGTAGCAAACGAGTGCTTTGGAAGTCGCTTCGGCGTTCGTCGCTTTGCTGTCGTTGATATAGGACACGCCGTTGATGATGCGTGACAGGAACTGTCTGTGCTGCAGTCCCGCGAAACTGCGTGTGTGTTTGAGAATTTCATCCGCCTCTATCCCCATGGAACGGCAGGCGGCATAGGCGGCGCAAATATTCTGGGCGTTGTGAAGACCCGGCAGTGTCGGGATATCGTTGATAGATCCCGCATCCACGGGTTTCTCCCCGATATGGTCGATCAAATGCCCGTCTTTTATATATATGCCGCCCGCCACTTCCTTTTTCACCGAAACGGGAATGGCTTTGCGCAATCCCGCTTTCACGACTTTTTCCATCATGGCGGCGGAATAATCATCATCCACACCGCAAACGGCGACGCCCGGCCCTTCGAAGATGCGCGCTTTGGACGCCGCATATTCTTCCATCGTGCCGTGGCGATCCAAATGATCCGGCGTAACATTCATGTGCACGGAAATATCGGGGTGGAAGGTGGGGCACAGATCAATCTGGTATGACGACATTTCGAGCACGAACACGCCGTTGAATTTGGGCATGGTCAAATCCAGCACGGGTTTGCCGATATTGCCGCCTAGCACGGCATCGAAACCAGTTTCTTTCAAAATATGATGGATGAGCGCGGTGGTGGTGGATTTGCCGTTCGTACCCGTGATGCCGATGGTTTTTTTACCATGGTCGCAGCGGTGCAAAATTTCCAGATCGCCCAGAACTTCCACGGCATAGCCGCGCGCCTGCACGATCGCCTTATGCGGTTCGGGATAATGCAATGGAACGCCAGGCGCCGGAATGAGCGCGCCGTAACCTTCCATGCCACCGAAAACGAAATCGAAAACGGGGATGCCTTCTTTTTCTGCTTTGGCCCGGGTTTCTTCGCTGTCATCCCACGCAACCACGCGGGCTTTTGCCGCCACGAGCGCACGCGCCGTCGCCATACCTGAAAGCCCGAGGCCGAAAACGGCGACGGGCTTGTCTTTCAAGGTTCTGACGAAGGGCGCGGTGTTTATCATCTAAGTTTCAATGTTGCCAGACCGATCAATGCCAAGATCATCGCGATAATCCAGAAGCGGATGACGATGGTGGGTTCGGACCAGCCTTTCTTTTCAAAATGGTGATGCAGCGGGGCCATGGCAAATACGCGCTTGCCTGTGAGTTTGAACGACACCACCTGAATGATCACCGAGATCGTTTCCAAAACAAACAAACCGCCGATGACGCATAAAACGATTTCATGTTTGACAACCATGGCGGTGGCGCCAAGGCCAGCGCCCATCGCCAAGGATCCCGTATCGCCCATAAACACCATGGCGGGCGGTGCGTTGAACCATAAGAATCCCATACCCGCGCCGATAAGCGCGCCGCATATGATGGCGAGTTCTCCCGTGCCTTGGATAAAGGTGATTCCAAGATACGGCGCATAAACCGCGTTACCGACGAAGTACGCGATCAAACCGAAACAGGCGGCGGCGATCATGACAGGCACGATGGCGAGGCCATCGAGGCCATCGGTGAGGTTCACAGCATTCGATGCGCCGACGATGACGAGCATGGCGAACGGAATAAAAAGAATGCCGAGCGGCACGAGATAATCTTTTAAGAACGGAATGGACAAACCCGTGTCTATATTGTTCGGCGTGAAATGCAGGTAAGCGGCGATAGCGCAGGACGCTATGCCGAATTCAAACAACAACCGTATTTTTCCCGAAATGCCGTGATGGGAGCGTTTGGTGAGTTTCGCGTAATCGTCCGCCGCGCCGATCAAACCGAAGCCGATGATAACGCCTGCGACGATCCACACATAAGGATTGGAAAGATCGGCCCAGAGCAAAACCGAAATCCCCGCCGAAATTAAAATCATCAAACCGCCCATGGTGGGCGTGCCGGCTTTTTTCAAATGGGTTTCGGGGCCGTCGGTGCGGATCGGCTGGCCTTCTTTTTGCTTTTTCTTGAGCCAGTTGATGGTGGGTTTGCCGATGAAGAAACATATCACCAGTGCGGTCATCACCGCCGCGCCCGTCCTGAATGTCAGATAGCGGATAAGGTTGAATAGAATAAAATCATCCGCGTAGGGAGCGAGGAGATTATAGAGCATTTAAGCGCCGATACCTTTCTGTTTCAATTTTTCGGGCAACGCGCGCAGGGCTTCAACAACCAGTTGCATACGCGGCTTTTCGCCGCCCCCGCGCGAACCTTTTACCATTACCACATCGCCCGGAACCAGTACATCGGGCACGATTTTGGCCAATTCCCGCGTGTCATCGACATGCGCGCCGCGTTTGTCCTGCGGTAGTGCGTCATACAGGTTTCTCATCAGCGGACCGCTGGTGTAGACAAGATGCACGCCCGCCGCTTCCAAAGGAACGACGAGATCGCGGTGGATGCGTGCGCCATCCGAACCCTGTTCGTACATATCGCCCAGAACGGCGATGCGGCGCCCGCCCCTGCCCGGATCGACCATCGCGAGCACACGGAACGCGGCCTTCATGGCGACGGGCGATGCGTTGTAGCTTTCATCAATCAGAATAACAGGATTGTTTTTATCGCCGATATCCAGATATTCATGTTTGCCGCGCCCCGCGAGCGGTTCGATTTTGCCGAGCGCTTTGGTGGCCTTGGCAAGATTGCCGCCGGAGATTTTGATGGCGGCCAGAACCGAGAGCGCGTTCATGGCCAGATGTTTGCCTGTCGATTGCATGGTGAAGGAAATTTTTTCACCCATGATGTCGGCTTCGATACGGCTTCCGTTCGCGGCGACGAGGAAATTTGTCAGTTTTACATCGGCAGAATCCTCTTCCCCGAAGGACACAACCTTCAAGCCTTTGGCAGTTGCCTTGTCAGCGAGGCGCCGGAACCATTTGTTGTCGGCGTTCAGGATGGCGACGCCGCCCTCTTTCATGCCGTCGAATATTTCGCCCTTCGCATCGGCGATGCCTTCTTCGCCGTTTTCGAAATTCGCGATATGCACGGCTTCGACCGTGGTGATGATCGCAATATCGGGCGCAATCATTTGCGAGAGCGGCGTGATTTCATCGGCGTGATTCATGCCCACTTCGAAAATGCCGAAATCGGAACCTGCGTGCATGCTTGATAGCGAATACGGCACGCCCCAGTGGTTGTTATAGCTTTTGATGCTCGCATGGGTTTGACCCTGTGCGCCGAAAGCAGCGGCAAGCATTTCCTTCGTGCCCGTCTTACCGACGCTGCCCGTGATCGCGATGGTTTTCGCGCCCGTGCGTGCGCGCGAAGCGTGGCCCAGCGCTTGCAAAGCCTTGAATGTGTCCGTAACAATCAGAATCTTTTCTTCGGGAATACCATCGACATGGTGCGAGACGATCGCGCCGACCGCGCCTTTTTTGATAGCATCGGCAACATAGGCATGGCCGTCACTGTTTTCACCCGTGAGGGCGATAAACAGATCACCCGCTTTCACGGTGCGGGAATCAATCGAAACGCCCGTGGCCGCCCAGCTTCCGGTCGTAAGACCATCCGTGGCGATTGCCGCTTCCTTTGCGCTCCACAATGTGTTTGATCCGCTCATACTGCTTTCCTGTCTGTCTTAATATGTTTGATAGTTTTCTTGGCAATTTCGACATCATCGAACGGTTCAACGACATCCCCGATAATCTGTCCTTGTTCGTGACCCTTACCCGCAATGACGAGCACGTCGCCTTTTTTCAATTGGGATATGCCCCATTCAATGGCTTCGCGGCGGTCGGCGATTTCTTCGGCACCCGCGGCACCTTCCAAAATATCGGCGCGGATGGAGGCAGCGTCCTCGTAGCGCGGGTTATCGTCCGTGACGATCACGAGATCGGAAAGACCTGTCGCGATGCGGCCCATGATCGGGCGTTTGCCTTTGTCGCGGTTGCCGCCGCAGCCAAGTATCGTAATCAAGCGTCCTTCGGTGTGCGGACGGAGCGTGTTCAACACAGCCTCAACCGCCGCAGGCTTGTGCGCGTAATCAACATAAACAGCCGCGCCTTTGGGATGGCCCTGAACCAATTGCAAACGGCCCGGTACACCTTCGAGTTTTGCGAGCAGCGGCGTGATGATTTGAGAGTCCCCGTCACCCGCCAACACAAGACCGAGCGCACACAGTGCGTTCATCACCTGAAAATGCCCGACGAGCGGTAATGTGAGATCGTATTTGTTGCCCATGACTTCGAGCGTGATGTCCTGACCCAACGGTTTGGGCGTGCGTTTGACAAGGCGGATATCTTTGCCTTTTTCGCCGTAGGTCAGATATTTATGGCCTGCCTTTTTGCAGATTTCCTGCAGCTTTTCGCAATATTCGTCATCGGCGTTCAGCACGGCTGTGCCTTGGCGTTCTAACACATCCGAAAAGAGACGTGCTTTGGATGCAAAATATTTTTCCATCGTTTCATGGTAATCGAGATGGTCGCGCGAAAGATTGGTGTAACCAGCTACCGTTACACGCACGCCATCGAGCCTGTATTGATCCAGCCCGTGGCTTGACGCCTCCATGGCGAGATGCGTGACACCCACCGCCGCAAGATCGGCGAGTTCTGCATGGAGCGAAACCGTATCAGGCGTGGTGAGAGAGCCGGAACGCGTAATGCCATTGGTTACCACACCCAATGTTCCCAGCGAGGCAGAGTTCGTAATGCCGAACAAATTCCAGAGTTGCTGCGTGAAAGAAACCGTGGAGGTCTTACCGCTCGTCCCCGTTACCGCCGCGATGACATCAGGCTGGAGTTTGTAAAAGCAGGATGCGATGCGGGAGAGTTCTTTTCTGGGGTTTTCTTCTTCGAGCAAGACGACATCGCTGCCTTCTGGCAGTTTCGTGCCTTTGGGCGCAACAATCGCGACCGCACCATGCATGATGGCATCTTCCACGAATTTTGAACCGTCGAGTTTGCTTCCCGGGATAGCCGCGAACAAATAGCCCTTCTTCACCTGACGCGAATCCGCGGTGATGCCTGTGATCTCCATATCGCGCGGAGTATTAGTGAGCTGCGAGAGCTGCAAGCTGCTTCTCCTTTGCTATCTCTTCTTTGGATTTAACGTAGGCATCGAGCGTGCCGCCGAGTTCGTCGCTGTCCTGCGGCTTGATGCCTTCAATTGCAACGATGGATTCAATGACTTTTTTAACAGCCGGTGCGGCAACCCAACCCGCCGTGGCGTAACCGTAACTTTCTTTGTTGCCTTTGGGTTCATCCACCAGAATGTAAACCGCGTATTTGGGATTTTCTGCCGGGAAGAACGCCATGAAGGAAGAGCGCAGTTTGTTTTGATCGTATTTTCCGCCGGAATCTTTTTCTGCCGTGCCCGTTTTGCCGCCGACATTGTAACCCGCCACATCGGCCTTGCCGCCCGTACCGTCTGTAACAACAAGACGCATCAATTGGCGCATGCGGTGCGCGGTTTTTTCGGAGACGACGCGGACGGAATTGCCCTTGTCTTTTTTAAGTGTTTTATCCAGCACCAAAGTGGGTTTTACCAAAATTCCGCCGTTCATAATCGAAGCCGACGCGGTAACAAGCTGCAAGGGCGATACGGCAATACCGTGGCCGAAAGCCGCCGTCATTGTGTTGATTTCTTTCCATGGCTTTGGAATAAGCGGTGCGCCGACTTCGGGGATTTCTATATCAGGGGCTTTGAACAAACCGAGATCGGAGAGGAAATTCTGGAATTGTTCGGTGCCCACCTGCTGCGCCATTTTGACAGAGCCTATGTTGGAGGAATGCATGAATACTTCGGGGAGCGTCATGACGCGCTTTTCGGGGTGATAGTCGCTGATGGTGAAGCGGCCCACCTTTAAAGGTTTTGTCGCATCATAAGTTGCGCTCATACCTGCGCCCGCGTTTTCGATAGCGGCGGCGGTGGTGAAAATTTTAAACGTGGAACCCGGTTCGAACACGCCGAGCGTCAGGCGGTTGAACATCGTGTTTTTGTCTTTGTCGTTTACTTTGTGCGGATCAAAATCGGGCAAAGAGACAGCAGCCAGAATTTCACCCGTATTTACATTCATCACCACGCCCGCGCCTGCGACCGCGTTGAATTTTTTGATAGCGTTGGCGGTTTCGCGGCGGAGGGCATGCTGGACGCGTACATCGATGGTGGTCATCAACGGTTCGCCGCTTTCCATCAGAAGCTTGTCAAAGCCTGCTTCCAGACCTCCGAGGCCGCGATCATCCGTGTTTGTGAAACCAACCACATGCGCGGCCAGCGGGCCTTGCGGATATAGGCGGCGTTCTTCTTCCATGAAAGACAAACCCGGATGACCGAGATAAAGGATTTTATATTGATCGTCCGGCGTCATGTTGCGTTTGATCCACACGAAACGGCGCGCTTCCTGCAGTTTCTTCAGCGTTTCGCCGTAAGTGAGCTCGGGAAAGATTTTTACGAGGTCTTTGGCAACGATTTGTTTATCCGGGATCAGTTCAGGGTCGGCAGCAAGTGATGCAGTTTTGAGCGAGCGCGCGAGAATAATGCCGTTACGGTCCAGAATATCGGCGCGGTGCGCGGTTTTCTTCTGTACGGGTTCGGCTTCCAACATCGAAACCGTTTCTTCGCCTTTTTTCATTTCACCTTGAATGATGGTGAGATCAACAATGCGTGCCGCTACAACAATATAGGTGAGGATAAAAAACAGCGAGAGCAACATCAGGCGCGAGCGCGCCATATCGAGGACAGAACGTTTTTGTCCAGAAACTTGAATTTTGGCGCGGTTGAAATTATTCACCCGTGCCTCCGTCCAAGCTTTCGATCAGTTTATCAAAGCTTTGTTTGTCTGCCTTCGAAGGTGAAATGATTTCGGCCTTCATCGGGATAGATTTTTGCTGTGGCGGTTTGGCAGGGGCTTGCGCGGATACTTCCTGCGCCAATTCGGGATTGTAGGGAATGACCAGCGGGCTTGGTTCGGGAATATCTTTAACCTGCTTGACGACTTCCGTCGCGGAGGGCAATTCCATGCCGAGATGTTCGACGGCCATTTTTTCCAAACGCTGCGGACGGTTCAGGTAATCCCATTCCACGCCGAGAACGCGCACGGTTTCCGTTTCCTGCGCGAGATTCTTTTTGAGTTCACCCAGTTGATCTTCTTTTTGTTGCACGGCTTGCGATGTCCAGAACAACAGCACGCCGAACACGGTTGCGACGACCAGAGAAAGAAGATTGGAAATGCGGAATAATCTCATGCGTCCCCTCTTCTGATGGCGCCGCGCAGGCGGGCGGAACGGGAACGGGGATTATGGGAGGTTTCGGATTCGGAAGGATCGAGGGGTTTTTTCGGAGAGAGGGTGAAGGTGGGGTCCGCTTCTTTGGGACCGAGGGGGAGGTATTTGGACACGTTCGGGGTTTTGCCCGCACGTTCGTAGAGGAAGGATTTGACGATGCCGTCTTCGAGGGAGTGGAAGGAGACGACGACGAGGCGTCCGCCCTCTTTGAGGAGTTTTTCGGCCGCGACGAGGCCGCGTTCGAGTTCGCCGAGTTCATCGTTGACGGCGATGCGCAGCGCCTGAAACGTGCGGGTAGCTGGGTCGATCTTGTCTTTGGGAGATTTAAAAACAACTTCGCGGATGAGATCGGCCAGTTGCAAAGTGGTGGTGATGGGACGTCTTTCGACCACGGCGCGGGCGATATAACGGGATTTGCGTTCATCGCCGTATTTGTAAATGAGATTGGCGAGGTCTTCTTCTTCCAGAGTGTTTATCAGATCGGCGGCGGTTTCGCCGGATGATGTATCCATGCGCATATCGAGCGGCGCATCGAAGCGGAAAGAGAAACCGCGTTGGGCTTCGTCGAATTGCATGGAAGACACGCCGACATCGAGAACGAAACCATCGATCTGCTCGTAGCCTGCGGCCTTGACCAGCTCCAGTGCGTCACCGAAGCGTCCGTGGATGAAGATCAAACGTTCGCCGAATTCATCCTTCATCGCATTGGCGCGTGAAATGGCGGCGGGGTCGCGGTCGATTGCAATCACCGTGCAGTCTGCGGATTCCAAAAACGCGCGGGTGTAACCCCCTGCCCCGAACGTGCCGTCGACATACACTTCACCGTCTTTGGGAGCGAGTGTCGCCAGAACTTCAGGCAGCATCACGGGGAAGTGGCTCATGCGGCCTCTCCCTTCGGCAGTGTCAGGTTTTTGTCGCGCACATTGCGGCGCGCTTCGGTGCGGCGTTTTTCAAGTTCGGCGGCATCCCAGATTTGAAATTTGTTGCCCAAACCTACGAACGCGGCCTGTTCGACCACGCCCGCGAATTGCATCAGATCCACGGGAAGAACAACGCGCCCTTCGCCATCGAACGCGAGTTGTACGGATTCGCCGAACACGGTGGTGGCGAGATCATCCTGCTCTGCGGAGAACAGATCAAAATTTTCAAGACGGCGGGAGATTTCTTCCATGTAGGACCACGCGAAACCTTCGAGCGCGGGGTGCGCATGGGAGCGGAACAGAACGATTCCCTGAAACGCTTCGGCAGACAATTGATCGCGGAATTGGGCAGGCACGGAGACGCGTCCCTTCTTATCGACCTTATTGATATGCGTTGACAGAAACAGTGCCATGCAGCGTGCGGAAGTCCTTGGAAACCGATGTGTGAAGAAACCCGAGAAAGCCCACACCGTTCCTTAATGGTATAGCATGGATATTTATGGGATAGCATGGGTTTTGGGGCTTGAGCAACGCCGCGTAGCGATTTCCACAGACTCCTCCACAGGAAATACGCACATCTGTGGATATCTCTGTTTGTTCCCGGGTTATATACAAGCTTATTATAATATGATATTATTGTTATATTTCAATTAGTTATGAGAAAACCTAATTATTTATGAAAAAAACCTTGCTCGTTGTAAATTGTTATGGTAACTCTATGCACACTTAGCAACTTAATACTCAATGTGTGTGTGGGGAGTATAACTAATGCTTATGATACTGATCGTCATGGCGCTTGCCGTGAGTGGTGGACTGTATGTGGGAACTATAGCTTTTTCTGCTTACCAATCCGCTGAACTCGACAAAGCCATATCGCTGTTTCAAAAAGCCGGTTTTATTAATCTGGCTTAAGAAACAAAGACTTATGAAAGTAAAACAGCCCGTCCCTGAAATTGGTGCGGGCTGTTTTATTTGGATTTGCTTTTTAAATTTACAAAAATAACAAACGGGCCTAATTTCCCGTTTCTATAAACAATAAGAATAATACGGGTGTGAGAGATATGAATAAAGTTACCAACGAGGCGCCTTTGCACGCCTTCATGCAGAGAAATGTCCCCATAGATGAATGCGGAGCCGAACTGGGCCGATTGGTGGTCACATACGGCAGCAATATGTGCCTGCGCGTAGCCTGCGAGCATCTTCGCGGCGGCATTGCATCCCTCCTCATCAATGCGGATGCCGATGCCCATCAGGAAGTCACCTTCGCCATCAAAGATAGCGTTATGAAGGGAAGCCTTGTCGACCTGACCATCGAAAGCGCGCGCCAGCGCGGCGAGGAATGCCCCAAAGGTCTGGTTAAACTTTTGCTGGGCCGCGGCGTCAAGGCACATCCGGATTGCGACAATGAAATCGTCGTGCGTTATCGCACCATCGATTCCCCCGCTCCTAAATTCGATAGTGCGGCAGAGGGAAGAACAGTGGTTGAGATGCTGAAAGAATTAGGCGTAAAGACCGCGGCATTGGCATTTCGCACCGTCGGCATGGCCAGCCCGTTCTCCCAAAGCAATGATTTAAAAATAAACTAGCCGGAAGGCCTGTAAGCCGGGTTTTGTAATGGCTTGCGCCACCGACGACCATTCCTCTGCGATGTTTGTTGCCAAACACCTGTAGCAACCTACCCGAATGACGACCCCGGAAACGCGGGCATGTGTCATTCCTATTTGGTCTTGCTTCCGGTGGGGTTTGCCATGCCGTCCTTGTTGCCAAGTCCGCGGTGCGCTCTTACCGCACCGTTTCGCCCTTACCTGATCCCTTGCGGGCCATCGGCGGTTTGTTTTCTGTTGCACTTTCCATCGGGTTGCCCCGTCCGGACGTTATCCGGCACCGTATTTCCGTGAAGCCCGGACTTTCCTCGGCTTGCGCCGCGGCCGTCCAGCCTTCCGGCCAGTGGGGGCGTTGTATCACTTATTGAGATCGGGTTCAAGAAAATGCCCTGCAAGCAAGGCGTAGAGCCGAATTTTGGTAACGGAATCAGCCTCTCCCGCATGGCCGTTGACGAAGGCTTCGGGCACGAAATGGCGTTGAAAGGCCGTGATATTCTCGCGCAATTTGACCCGTGGGTCATAGCCGAAATCCAGCAGAGCACGTTCGATATTGATACCGCCCGCCTTCACCACATCGTCATCGGACGGATCAGGCCATGCGCCTATGCCGTGACGTGCCAATTCATGCCACGGGAAATATTCGCCGGGGTCTTGTTTGCGCGATGGCGCGATATCGGAATGACCCAGCACGTTTTCGAATTCGATTTCGTTGCGTGCCATGATATCGAGGCAAAGTTCATTGAGCGATTTCATCTGGTGCCCCGTGAAAGGACGATAGCCCCATTCATGCCCCGGGTTCACCAGTTCGATGCCGATGGAATGTGCATTGATGTCGTTTTGTCCGCGCCAGAAAGAATGACCCGCATGCCATGCACGCATGCTTTCATCCACATGCTGATACACCGTGCCGTCTTCATCGACCGTGTAATGCGCGCTGACTTTCGCTTCGGGATCAATCAGGCGGTTGAGTGCGGCTTCCGCCTCTTCCATGCCCGTATAATGCAGAACGATCAGTGATGGCGTGACGCCTTTGCGGTCATCGAAATTAGGGGAAAGTTTGGGTTTAATCGTCACGGCGTTCCTCTACCATCAACAAAAGTCCCAGACCCAAAATCCAGAACAGAACGATTGTAAACATGCCCGCCTGTTGCAGGCCGTAATAATGCGTGGCGGCGGCATAGGCCAGCGGCCCCATGAACGCCACCGATTTGCCCGTGAAGGCATACAAGCCATAGGTCTGCGCGACCATACCGGCAGGCGCCAAGCGTCCAGCCATCGTGCGCGATGCCGCCTGAACAGGACCCATGAACAAACCGAGCAGCAGCGCCAGACCTGTGAAAACAAGTTTGTCATGGGCCATAAGCACCGCGGAACCTGCGACAATCAAACCGATAAGCGAAATGGTGATGGTGCGTTTGGAGCCAATCTTGTCATCCAGATGGGCGAACAAAAATGCGCCTACGCCCGCCGTGACGTTTAGCCCGATGCCGAAAAACAGAATTTCGATGAAATCCATTTTGTAAACGCCGGCAGCATATAAACCGCCGACCGTGAAAAGTGTGTTGAGTCCATCACGATAAACAGCAGACGCCACCAGAAACTGCGCGAGGTTTTTGTGGTGTTTGACTTCACGCAGCGTGCGGCCGAGTTGTTTGAAGCCCGAGCGGATGGCTTCGCCCGTCGGCAGCGGCGAGCGTTCGATATCATGCGTCCAAATAAACATCGGGATCATGAAAACCAGGAACCACAGCGCGGCCAAAGGACCCGTGGCACGCACGTTGGCGGAATCCTGTCCGCTGACGCCGAACCATGGTTCCATATCGCCCACGCCCATTAAACCGAACAGCGCAAGCGCCAATGCAAGAAGGCCGCCAAGATAACCCAGACCCCACGCCCAGCCCGACACACGACCTATCAGATGTTTGGGCGCCACGTGTGTGAGCATGGAGTTATAGAACACGATGCCGAGCTCGTAGCCGATATTGGCGACGATCACGCAGCCGAGAATGAATATGATGTTGCCTGCGCTTGCGACAGGCTGCGCGTACCAAAGCAGACCTGTGCCTAGGATGCAAAGAATGGACAGCCAGAAGATCCATGTCTTGCGGCGGCCGGAATGGTCGGCGATGGCACCGAAGACAGGACCCAGAACGGCGATGGCGATACCCGAGATGGCGATGGCGTAGCTCCACATCTGCGCGCCTTGGGTTTCATCCCCCACCATGCCGCGCGCGAAAAACACGCTGAACACGAAGGTGATGACGACGGTCGAGAACGCGGAGTTCGCCCAATCGTAGAGGCACCATGCGAAGATGGATCTTTTCGCGCCTTGCGGGGCTATTTCTTGCGCTATTGCAGCATCGGCCATGTCTTGAAAGACTCCTTGAACAGCACCATATTAGATCAAGACATGATGATCGCAAGCACCATCCTCCCCGAACTCCCTGAAAACAAGCCTTTTGCTTCGTTCGCCGGTGGGTGTTTTTGGTGCATCGAATCGGAGTTTCGCCGCATCGAGGGTGTGCTTTACACAAGATCGGGATATGAGGGAGGCCATGTCGCCAACCCCACTGACCGCGACATCTACGGCGGCAAAAGCGGCCATGCCGAAACTACCGAAATCTATTACGACCCCGACAAGATTTCCTATGCTGAATTACTGCTCCATTTCCTGACCCTCGCGCATGACCCTACCGATGCGGGCGGACAATGGGTGGATCGTGGGGATCATTACAGATCGGTGATTTTCTATCACCATGCAGAGCAAAAAGAGCAGGCCGAGCGCATGATCGAGGCCGTGAACAACCAAAAATACTGGAAAAAACCCATCGTCACCAAAGTGGAGGAACATGGGAAGTTTTGGCCCGCCGAAGGCCATCACCAGCTGTTTTACGAGAAATACGAGCAGAAGTATGGCGTTCCGCACATACGTGCCCAGCATAAACTGCAGAAATGGGCCAAACAGACGTGAAGAATTCTTTGCAAAAACAGCCGTTTTTCTATAAAACCGCCGCATGACGAACCTGTCCTATACGCCCGAAGTGGCACGCGCCACCGCCCCCATCTGGAACATACTGAAAAACCAGTATGACGAAAGCTATTGGGAGGCTGTCGCGCCGATCATATTCGAGATCAACCGCCTGAAAAAAGAAAAGAACGCGGTCATCCTTGCCCACAATTACATGACGCCGGACATCTTCCACGGGATTGCGGACATCGTGGGCGATTCTTTGGCCCTCGCCCGTGAAGCCGCCAAAACCGAAGCCGATATAATCGTCCAGTGCGGCGTGAAATTCATGGCCGAGACTTCCAAGGTTTTGTGCATGAACAAAAAGGTTTTGATTGCCGACATGAAAGCGGGATGCTCGCTTTCCGAAAGCATCACCGCCGCGGATGTTCGTTTGATCCGCGAGAAATACCCCAACGTTCCGATTGCGGCCTATGTCAACACGTCTGCCGAGGTGAAAGCGGAATCTGACATCTGCGTCACATCCGGCAACGCGGTAAAAATCATCAACGCGATGGAGGGTGACACGGTTTTCATGTTGCCCGACCAATATCTGGCGGCGTACACGCAGACACAAACGAAAAAGAAAATCCTGACATGGCAAGGCAGTTGCATCGTGCATGAAAAATTCACGGTTGCCGATATAACAGCAGCCCGCGCGAAATATCCGGGCGTGGTCGTCCTCGCCCACCCCGAATGCCCCGCTGATGTCATCAACGCGGCGGACCATGCGGGTTCCACCCAGCAGATGATAGATTATGTCGAAGGCCAGAAACCCGCGCGTGTAATGCTCATCACGGAATGTTCGATGTCCGACAACATCCAAGCGGCCCACCCCGAAATGGAATTGGTGCGTCCTTGCCAGATGTGCCCGCACATGAAGCGCATCACATTGCCGAAAATTCTGGAATGCCTGCAAAACGAAACGCCGGAAATTTTCGTCGACCCCGCCATCGCCGCACGCGCCATCATCCCCATTCAACGCATGCTGGACCTCAGCAAATGATTTCGGCATTGAATCTCGAAGACATCGTCCGCGCCGCGCTGAAAGAAGATCTCGGCCACGGCCATGACATCACCACGGAATGTGTTGTGCCTTTGGACAAAGATGCGCGTGCCGTCATCAATTCCCGCGTCGACGGACGTCTGGCGGGCGTGGTGGCCGGATTGGCCGCGTTCACGCTCACTGACCCCGATTGTGAGATCGAAGTTTTGAAAATGGACGGCGAAGACGTCAAAGCCGGCGAAGATATCGCGATTATCACGGGTTCGGCGCGTTCGATTTTGACGGCGGAACGCACGGCGCTCAATTTCATCCAACATCTATCGGGCGTAGCGACGTTGACCCGATCCTATGTGCGCGAAATAGAAGATACGGGCGCGAAGATTGCCGATACGCGCAAGACGATTCCCGGCCTGCGCAGTCTTCAAAAGCAGGCTGTGCGTTTGGGCGGCGGCATGAACCACCGTTTCGGTCTGGATGATGCAGTCCTTATCAAGGACAACCACATCGCCTTGGCGGGCGGTGTCTACCCTGCCCTTCAGATGGCGCGCGAGAATGCGGGCCATATGGTTAAGATAGAAATTGAAGTGGATTCGATTGCGCAGCTGGAAGAAGTTCTCGAGAACGGCGGCGCGGACATCATCATGCTGGACAATTTCAACACCGCCGATATGGCATCCGCCGTTAAGCTTATCAACGGTCGCGCGGTTATCGAAGCATCGGGCGGCGTGAATTTGAAAACCGTCAAAGCGATCGCCGAAACCGGCGTCCACATCATATCAGTAGGGGCGCTTACACACAGCGCCCCCGCATTGGATATCGGTCTGGATGTAGAAGCTCTGGACTAGAGCCACTTCATTTCAAGAAAGAGAATATGCACGGCGGCGAAGATGTAGTATCCGCCCAGCTGGTGCGATGTTTCAATCGCCATCGCTTCGAACGGGTAACCCGTGTGCAGCGAGCTCATCAGCGTGCCCGGCATGGAGAATGCCACCCACAGCAAACAAGACAGGCAGAAATATCCCGCCGCGGAGTCAACGCCCAGAAAACTTGCGAGGAATGCGTAGAAGCAGGCCGCCAGCATCCACAAAAAGAAAGACGCGATAAGAGGCAGCGGCGATGAGCTGATTGCATTGGTGTTGGTGCCGCGCACTTCGCGCCAGCGGCCACCCATGATTTTCGGGTGATACCAGACGAGCCCCAGTAAAAATGCAAGCAGGCCTGAAAGGGCGAAAGCAGAAAAATTAATATTGATGTCGCTGAGCATAGTTCTGACCTTTGGAAAAGTTTTAATACTTGGGAAATAGTAAAGTGATTTGCGACGCCTTCCAAAATAATTGTCAAAAACCATCAACAGGCCTGTGTTTTAACGCGCTTTGGCGGGTTTTGATTTACTTTCGGGCCGTTTTTTAGTAAGCTTAAGCCAACAAAAAGTTAAGAAACGACACCAGGGAGATACGACAATGCAAGGCTTTCTTATGAAAGCGTTCACTGCCGCGCATGACGCTGTGGGCGCCATTTTCCAAAAAACTACCGAACTGTGTGACTACGTTAACCTCATAGGCTTTCGCCTTATGATGGACAGCAATTTCATGCGCATAGACCCGCATACACCCAAGGGTCCGTTGCAAAAAGGTGCATGGATTGCCTATGAAATCGGGCGGCGCAGTGCACTGGATAAAGTAACCGGCACTTTCAAAGAGGCGATGAACAATCCGCACGGGGCACCTAAAGTCACCCCTAAAAGCCTTTTGAAAGATGCGGCGGAAGCAGCCCTTCCCTATCTTACGAAACCCAACGTGCTTGTACCGCTCGTGGTGGCGGCATCCGCAACGGTGGTGGGCTTGATGATGTACACGTCGGCTACGGGGCATCTGCCGCATATGATCGATGATCTACTGGCGCCGCTTTTGGGGAATAATACAGGTAATGTCTTGCGCGGAACGGATGGAACACCGACGCCGCCGGATCCGTGAAAAGATCAGGCCTTGCGTTCGACCATGAGCTTCTTGATTTCGGCGATCGCCTTCGCGGGGTTCAAACCCTTGGGGCAGCTTTCCGTGCAGTTCATGATTGTGTGGCAACGGTACAGCTTGAAAGGGTCTTCGAGCTGATCCAGTCGTTCGCCTGCCGCCTCGTCACGCGAATCCGCAATCCAGCGCCAAGCGTTGAGCAGAATGGCGGGGCCGAGGAATTTTTCGGCGTTCCACCAATAGCTGGGGCACGAGGTGGAGCAGCAAAAACAAAGAATGCAGGCGGAAGGCCCTCTTCCGTCATCGCCGTTCAGTTTGTTGGCGTCTTCCGGTGATTGTAGACGTTCGCGGCTCGGTGCCTGCGTGTCCGTTTTCAGCCACGGTTCGATGGAATTGTATTGAGCGTAAACATGCGTCAGATCAGGCACCAAATCTTTCACCACAGGCATGTGCGGCAACGGGGTGATTTTGATATCGCCGGAATGGCCCGCGATGGGTTCCAAACAAGCCAAACGATTGCGTCCATCGATATTCATGGCGCAGGAACCGCAAATCCCTTCGCGGCAGGAACGGCGGAAAGCGAGTGTGGAATCTACATCGTTTTTGATATGGATGATCGCGTCGAGAATCATCGGCCCGCAATTGTCCAGATCGATGGTGAATTCATCGAGTTTCGGATTTTCGCCCGTGTCGGGATCATAGCGGTAAATCTTGAAGGTCTTTTTGCGCTTCGCGCCTTTTTCTGCCGCGTCGACTTTCTTGCCGGGCATTATTTTGGAATTTTTAGGAAGTGTGAATTCGGCCATAGGAACCTTGGAAGAGAGCTTTGGGAGCGTGAAAATTACCAGCCCAAAATATACCCCTTTCCTTGGGCCCTGAAAAGGCCTGCAAAGCTATATTATGCCCCTGTACCGGGCTGGGCGGTGGGCTTTTCGGCCGTATCGGCAGCAACGATTCCGGTATCAATCCCTTCATCCAGCTTGCGTTCGATTTCGACCTTCAAATCTTCCATTTGTTGGGGGGTAAGCCCTGCCGTGGCGCTCACGGCACGTTCCGCCACCAAGGCATGCTCGTCCACGTTGTAAGTGTGCGGGGTTTCGGCAACGGCAAAATCATCCTTCATTTTGTCGGCGAGGAATTCTTCATCGGGCTTGAGCGCATCCGGCCCCACGGGAGGCGGGGGCAAAGGTTCGGGTTCTGTTGCGGCGACAAGATTGCTCTTACCCGTAGGTTCAAACGCGGCGGGTTCGGTTTGCGAAGGAAGCAATTCGCCCTTGGGTATTTCGGTGCCGTCGGGTGCGATTTGCAAACCGTTCATGCCAGTATGTAGAACGGCGCCTTCGGCATCGCGGTCTTGTTCTTCGGGATTGTTGGGATCGCGGTTATCGCCTTCGCGTTTTTTTTCATCTTGTTCTTTTTTGATCTGATCCTCAACCTCGATGGTTTCATAGACGGCGACGGCAATATGCATGCCGTTTGATTCACGCACTTCTATGTTGATCAAGCGTACATTCTTTTTTTCACTGGCCATTTGCGTAAGCGCTGATGCGACCTGGGCTCTCGCCAAATCCTCACTTACGCACGGCATGCTTTGAAACGATGATGTTTGCATAGTATTTCTCCTGCATTGTAAACGCAGGAAAACGGGCAAAGGTTCCCTTAATATACGCGTTTTTTAGGCGGGATCGCTTCGACGTCTTTGGTCAAAGTGTGAAGGATTACAGGGCGATAATCCATTTTGGTTTTTCCCTTTTCATCGACGCGGATGATGGAGTGTTTCATCCATTTGTCATCGTTGCGGTCGGGGAAATCTTCCCGTGCATGCGCGCCGCGGGATTCCTGGCGGTTGACGCCCGAATACAATGTCGCGACAGCCTGCCCCATCAGATTTTCGAGTTCGAGCGCTTCGACCAGATCGGTGTTAAAGATCAACGACCGATCGGAAATGCCGATATCGGGTTTTTTGTCGAAGGCGGCGGAGATAAGATCGCAGCCTTCTTTGAGCGTTTCGCCCGTGCGGAACACGGCGGCGTGGTTTTGCATGATACGCTGCATTTCCGCACGCAACACCGCAGGACGCGTGGAGCCTGTGGAATTGCGGATACGGTCAAAATGCGCGAGTGCTTTATCGCCCGTATCCTTGCCGAGCGGTTTGTGCGGCGATGAGGGGAACACGGTTTCCGCGGCGCGTATTGCGGCGGCACGCCCAAACACAACGAGATCGAGCAGAGAGTTGGAGCCGAGACGGTTTGCGCCATGTACGGATACGCACGCGGCCTCCCCTATCGCCATCAAACCCGGAACGACTTTGTTCGGGTCTTTGGTGGTGGGATTCAATACTTCGGTTCTGAAGTTCGTGGGTATACCGCCCATATTGTAATGCACGGTCGGCAAAACGGGGATCGGTTCTTTCGTCACATCGACGCCTGCGAAAATTCGTGCGGATTCCGCGATGCCCGGCAGGCGCGAATGGATGACATCAGGCGGCAGGTGCATGAGGTTCAAATGAATATGGTCTTTGTTTTTGCCGACACCGCGGCCTTCGCGGATTTCCACCGTCATCGAGCGCGAGACAACATCACGCGATGCGAGGTCTTTTGCAGAAGGCGCGTAGCGTTCCATGAAACGTTCGCCTTCGGAATTGGTGAGGTACCCGCCTTCGCCACGCGAGCCTTCGGTGATCAGACAGCCCGAGCCATAAATGCCCGTCGGGTGGAATTGTACGAATTCCATGTCCTGCAGCGGCAGTCCCGCACGCAATACCATCCCGCCGCCATCGCCCGTGCAGGTGTGCGCGGAGGTGCAGGAGAAATACGATCTACCATACCCGCCCGTTGCGAGTATCGTTTGGTGTGCGCGGAAGCGATGAATGGTGCCGTCGTTCAAATTCCACGCCATGACGCCGAGGCATTCGCCTTCGTCGGACATGATCAAATCAAGCGCGAAATATTCGATAAAGAATTCGGCTTTGTGTTTCAGCGCCTGTTGGTAGAGCGTGTGCAAAATCGCGTGGCCCGTTCTGTCGGCGGCGGCGCATGTGCGTTGTGCGGTGCCTTTGCCGTAGTGCGTCGTCATACCGCCGAAGGGGCGCTGATAAATTTTTCCGTCGGCCGTGCGCGAGAACGGAACACCATAGTGTTCGAGTTCAATGATCGCAGGGATGGCTTCGCGGCACATATATTCGATCGCGTCCTGATCGCCGAGCCAGTCGGAGCCTTTGATGGTGTCGTAGAAGTGAAAGCGCCAGTCGTCTTCGCCCATATTTCCCAGCGCGGCGGAAATGCCGCCTTGTGCCGCCACGGTATGGGAGCGCGTCGGAAATACTTTGGAGATCAGTGCGGTTTTAAGACCCTTTTCCGCGCATCCGAAACCTGCGCGCAAACCCGCCCCGCCCGCGCCGACAACGACGACATCATATTCATGGTCAATGATCTGGTAGCTTTGGGTCATGGTTTACAATGCAATCTTTAAAATGGAGAACACGGAAGCTATGCCCATAAAGGCAAACGCGATTTTCACGGCGATGATGAGCAATAATTTTTTGGCATGGGAGGTTGTGTAATCTTCGATCACGACCTGCAAACCCATAACCGAATGCCAGAACACGCCGATGATGAACATGATCAGCAGTGCGGCGTTCCAAGGCAGAGTGAGCCATTGCGTGAATTCCCAATAGGATTTTCCGCGCAGTTCGATCATCGACCAGATCAGCCAAAAGACCAGGGGTGTAATGGCGATAGAGGTTACGCGTTCCATCAGCCAGTGATGCGCGCCTTCACCCGTAGAACCGAGGCCGCGGGCCTTGCCCAGAGGAGATTGAAATTTCTTGTTCGCTTCGCTCATATCAAATCCCTTAATAAATCGACGCGAAATACCATGTCGCGGCGGTGAGCGCGGCGGATGACAGGAACACAACCCAGCCCGCCATGATCGCTTTGTTTTGTTCGAGCAGATGCACCGTGTCCCAGATCAAATGGCGGATGCCGTTACACAAATGATAATACAGCGCGAAAGACCACCAGAATAAAATCAGTGTGCCGGGAACGGTGATGGAAAAATCCTTGATCCAGTCAAACGCTTCTTCGCTCACGGCGGCGGCGATCAAAAATCCCGTGATGAGAATGCACCCTGCCGCGAGCCCGACTCCCGTCATGCGGTGCGAGATCGACATGATCGCCGTCATGGGCAGGCGGTAAACTTGCAGGTGCGGCGATAAGGGCCGTGGATGTGTTTGGGGCGCGTCAGACATATGTGTTTGAGAATCCAGAAATTACGTTGGGTTATGATAAGGCGCGGGATGCGGATTTCCAACCCAAAAACTTGGGAATCAGGCGGAAATAAACAGCAAGGACGTACCGTTGATCGCGTAACGCCACATGCTCGCCCCTTCCCCGTCCACGAGGAATTTATAGCCCAGATGCCCGCCGCAATTCTTACAATGCACTTCCGTGCGCGGCAGTATGATGCCGAAATCCGTGGAAAGCCCCAGTCTTTTGGCATCGATAGGTTCGCGGAATGTCGGATAATCATTGGTCATAAGTTTGGCGGGGGACGCAAACAGCTCCACACCGCAACCGCGGCAGGCATAAACGCCTTTTTTGTAATTGCGCAGGAACGGCGAAGTGCCCGAAGTTTCGTTTTCACCCATGCGCAAGATTTCGTAACCTTCATCGCCCAGCTTTTCACGCCATTTTTGTTCGGGAAGCGTGTAAGGAAAAACCGCGCCTTTTTTGCGCAGGAAATTGAAGTTGACCCAATCGGCCATCGCTTTGCCCGGCAACAACATCAAAGCCGTGGCGGAAAGCGCACTGCCAAGGAAAAGTCTGCGGGTTATCGGGTGTTTGAAAGACATGGAATGATGATAGGGCGTGGGGCAAGGATTTCCAATGGAGATTTACATTGCCATAAGATTTAAGAAGGGGCGCGGCCATGTCCCAATTCTTCCAGATAAGCTTTTTGCATCTTGTGCGTACGCGCCAATGTGAAATGGAAACCCACAATTTCCTGCAAACTTGTCGGGCCTGCGTATTTTACGCCCAGCTCGTCGCGCAAATACCGCTGATAGGGCAGATAATCAGTTTGCCTGAACATATCGAGCACATTATGCACGACATTGTGGGCGGCAGAGAATACATGGAAAAATCCTTCCACCTGCGCAGGCTGGAGACTCACATATTCTTTGCTGCGTCTTTTTACACTGTAGGGATTGAACGATTTCAGGAAAAAACCCAGCTGATCATTTTCAGGGCGCTGGAAATCTTCATGCGGAAGATTAAACGCCGTTGTCAAACGCCCTTCCTGCAAAAGCAGGCGATGTTCGCCGTCATCCATAACCAGTGCTAATTTTTCGCGCAGGCCATGCGCGCGCTCGTATAATCTGATAAACTGGGTGTAGAGAGAGACAGGAATCTCGATACGGCGCAGCGGCGTCGTATAATTGAACTCCGCCGCGAGATCATTTAAAGGTCTATCAAAAAGCGTTAAAGCCCGCTGAGACATATCCCCTACTCAATTTACACAGCACTTAAAAACCGCGGATTACGCAGCGGCTTTCATATATTTACTTACCAGTACTTCGGCGATCTGCACCGCGTTCAACGCCGCGCCTTTGCGCAGGTTATCGGACACACACCAGAAATTCAGGCCGTTTTCGATGGACGCGTCTTTGCGGATACGCGAAACGAACACATCGTCTTCGCCCGCGATTTCGGCGGGCGTGACATAGCCAAGGTCGGAATCATTATCGATGACGGTAACGCCAGGCGCTTTGTTCCATGCCTTCTTCGCATCTTTGGGCGAGAACGGGCTTTCGAATTCCACGTTGACCATTTCGGAATGTCCGATGAAAACAGGCACACGCACGCAGTTCGCACAGACCTTGATCGCGGGATCGAGAATTTTTTGTGTTTCCACGACCATCTTCCATTCTTCTTTCGTCTGGTCGTCTTCCATGAATTTATCGATCTGCGGAATGACGTTAAACGAAATCTGTTTCGGAAAGATGTCGGGATTGGGTTGATCGTTCATATAGAAATGACGTGTTTGATTGAACAATTCGTCCATAGCGGGTTTGCCGCCGCCGGATACTGATTGATATGTCGACACCACAACGCGTTTAATTTTCACGAGATCATGCAATGGTTTCAACGCCACAACCATTTGAATGGTAGAGCAGTTCGGGTTTGCGATGATGCCTTTTTTCGTGTGGTCGGCGATGGCATACGCGTTCACTTCGGGCACGACAAGCGGAACATCGGGGTCCATGCGGAAATGCGATGTGTTGTCGATGACGATGGCACCCGCTTTGGTCGCGCGCGGAACGAATTCCTCCGAGACTTTCGCACCGGCGGAAGAGAGCACGATGTCGATGCCCTTGAAATCGCATTTGGCGAGGTCTTGTACCGTGATGTCCTTGTCACCGAAAGAAACCTGTTTTCCCGCGGACTTTTGCGAAGCCAGCGCGAGAATTTCGCTCACGGGAAAATTGCGCTCTGCGAGAATGCTAAGCATTTCATGCCCCACATTGCCTGTCGCGCCCACTACGGCCACTTTATAGCCCATAACCTTAACCTCTTTTATCTATTCTTAAGCCCTTACTGTGATATGATAATTCACAGGTTCAACTCAAGGCTTTTCTTCTCAAATTCACCCTCATGGACTTCCGTATTTTTGACCATATCCCCATCGGGGTCTGCATCCTCAAGCGTGACAGGAAAGTCTTATCATGTTTATACGCAAACGCGGCGTTAAAACGGATGATCGGGCTTATGCTCGAAGGGCAGGAATTGGAAGAAATCTGGCCTTCGCCTGAAACCACCGAACTCGCCAAAAAGCTAAAAAGCCCGACCCCGCCGTTCGAGGCCACTTTGCCATTCAAACGCAACGGGCGCGCATGCTGGGCCCTGCTGACCATTTCGCAAGAGCAGTATGAAGGCAGGGACTGCTACGCCCTTTGGGCCACCGATATTTCAGCTAGCAAGGAAGCCGAAGCCAGTTTGCAACGCGCGGTTTCAAGCGCCGACGCCGCATCCGATCAAAAATCAAACTTTCTCGCGACGATCAGCCACGAGATCAGAACGCCGATGCAATCGGTTTACGGTTTGTTGGAGATGATAGAGCTTGAAAAACCCAGCCCCAATATTTTGAGCATGGCGCAGACGGCGCGTAATTCTGCTTCCGGCTTGCTGGAAATTCTCGATGACGTTCTGGATTTCGCGAAGATGGATGCGGATCAGATGGAGCTGGACCATTTCGAAGTGCCTGTGCGCACACTTGCACGCGGCATTCTCGAAGCTTTGTCCGTGAAGGTTCAGGGCAAGAATATCGCTCTCAAAGACGATATCGGCGGCGATGTGCCGTTCGTTATCGTGGGCGATCCGAAACGTCTGCGCCAAATCATCATCAATCTGATGGGCAATGCGATGAAGTTCACGCAAAGCGGTTCGGTTACGATCAAGGTGAGTAAGGGCGGAAAAGTTTTGGCGGTGCCTTCGCGCGGTTTCGTTCTGCGGTTCGAGATTGTCGATACGGGCATCGGCATGACCGAGGAAGTTGCGGGGCGTTTGTTCCGTCCCTTCTCGCAAGCAGACAATTCCACATCGCGTAAATATGGCGGCACGGGATTGGGGCTTTCGATTTGCAAAAAGCTCGTTGAACTTATGGGCGGCGAGATCGGCGTGACGAGCGAAGTCGGAAAGGGTTCTGTCTTCTGGTTCGAATTCCCGACCGAAGAAGTCAGCACAGATGCCAATGTCCTCGATCTTCCCAAGTTGGATGGCATTTCCGTTTTGTCCGTTGAAGACCACCCGATGGGCGCGAAGGAAATCGTGAAATCATTGAAGTCTATGGGGGCACATGTCGAAAGCTGTCCCACCATCGAAGAAGCGTTGCGTTTGGTTCAACGTCGCCCGTTCGATGTCGGCGTGATTGACCAAGGTTTGCCTGACGGGTTGGGATTGGATCTGATCCGCGAGATCATGCAGATACGCCCGTTCATGGGATTGGTGATGTACACCGTGCGCGACGATGCGGGGCTCCAACACTCATTACAATCGCTCGGTGTGAATTATCTGGCAAAGCCTGCAAGCCGCGTGGGCCTTGGCGAAGCGGTGCGCGATGCGGCAGCGAATAGTGTAAAGCTGGATTCCACAGGCCCGCGCAAATTGATTATCGCCGAAGACACGGCGAGCGTGCGTGATGTGTTATCGCGCCAGCTCAACAATATCGGCGTCGAAGCCACATTTGTTCCCAACGGCCGCGAAGCGCTTTATGCCGTGCGCAGCGGTGAATACGGAATTTTGCTTTCCGATCTGCATATGCCCGAAATGGACGGATACGCTCTGGTCAAAGCCATCCGCGAGGATGACGAGAAACTCGGCCGCCATTTCCCTGTGATTGCACTGACTGCAGATGTACAGATGGCGCAGCGGCAGGTTTACATGAGCCACGGGTTCGATGAATGTTTGCTTAAGCCCGTATCGTTGGGGCAGTTCAGAAGATTGCTTATACGATGGGGGTTACTCACGGGCGGCGATGCGACCGCAGCCGAAACCGCTGTTGTTGAAAACGTGCCCTCTTCTTCCGCGATTGACCGCGATGCGATGATCCAGCAGATGGGCGCGTTCGACGAGAATGCGATCGAGATGCTCAAACTCTTTATCGACATGACACGCCCGCTTGTGGACCAGTTGAAAATCACCTCGTCCGCCAAGGACCATAATGCGATCAAGGAAGTCGCGCACAGTTTAAAAGGCGCGGCGCGTTCGGCGTGTCTGAACAAACTCGGCGATATCGCCGCACAAATACAGAATGACGCGGAATCAGGCATGCTCGATCAGGATTTGATAAGCAAAGCCGAGGCGGAATTCATCCGCGCGGATAAAGAAATCTCAAGTTTATAGGATTACGGGCACGCCGCTTCGTCGCCGTCCGTGTCACCAGGGTAGATGTTGCTGGTCTGTGCGATCATCCACACGCGGAAACATGTGTTGGTGTTGGCGCAATTGGGTCCGCTACCGCCTGCGGTGGTAAGGTTCTGGGCACCTGCCGTTGCGTTGATGACGTCCGCTTCACATTCCGAATACTGGTCGTCCAGCTTAGCCAGCGCGGTTTGCAGATAGGCGTCGGATTTGTTCGTGGCCGTATAAAAGAAAACGCCGTCTGGGCCGTTGTAATAAACCCAGTCACTGAACAAGGCCGGTGCGGGCGGCATGAATTTGCCCGAAGAGCCGCCGAAGATGACGGCGTGGTTGTTGGAATTGCCGGGATTGCCGGGGCAACGCAAAAATTTCGCCTGATTGTTCGCGGCGGGGGTATCGAGATATGTGCTGCTGGGGTTCAAAGGATAAGGAACGGTTTCAAAGCTTGTCACCAATGTGCTGTCGCCTGCGGGATATGTAAGGACGCATTCCTGCACGGCGGAGCGGATGAAGTTCACCTGCGAGTTTAGATCGGTGACAGTATTGAAGGTATTTTGCGAGGTCGTTTGCTGGCTGGAGGAATCCATAAACGTCGCCGTCAACGCGGCCAGAAGCGCGATGGCAATCAAAATATAAACAAGGGCACTGCCCTTTTGAGAAGAATTCTTGCTGTTCATTTTCTTTCCTGCAAATCCGGCCTTCCATCGGAATGGAAGGCCGGATCGCTGTATGAGGAAATACCTAAGTTACTATCTTAGCGTTCTAACAGAACGGAGTAGAAGACATTACGGTTGCCGGCAACATCGAAGAAGCAACCAGATGCCTGTCTGTCAAAAATAGTGGTACAAGATACGTCTGTGCTGGTCAGGGCGGTACCCGGGCCAGATGGGAAGGTGTACGCAGTGTTCATGGTTGCGTTCACTTCCGTATCAACAGCCGGAACACTAGGCGCTATTTCTGCCATCGTGCATCCACCAGTTTGAATGCCCAGCTCTTCGTTGACCTGACGGCAAACACCGTCTGAAACGCCCGGCAAGAATGCGATAACGTCGTTACCGCCAACCGTGTCAATACCGATACCCGGAACGTAGATCTCAGCGTTATACGTCCACGCACCTTGCGCGCCGCTGGTACCTGCCATGAGTTCGGATGGTGCTGCCTGGAACGTAGCGCCACCACCTTGCGGGTGGAAGACTTCGACTTCAACAGAGGGCGAGAAACTGCTCGGGTTGTTGAACTTCACGTTTTCGATAGCAACACCGGCCAGAACCTGACGAATCAAAGATGTCCGCAGTGCTGTCGGATATTGGGTCATCTGAGCGGAGCTCAGAATATTCTTTTCACGTTCGGTCGAACCGCCGCCCGAACGGGTAGATTGCGTCACGACGTACGATAACGCCGCGAATAGCGCAACGGCGATCAGGATCAGGAACAGAACGTTCCCTTTCTCGGACATCCGCGTATTTTGGTTATTAGACATTGGTAGTTCCTCCTTCAATAAAACTAAACAAATTTATCTGTATTACTAAACTTTTACTTGCCTGCTGGCGCTACGGGTGTCGGGTTTTCCACAGAAACCTTGTTAACTTTTAGGGAAATGCCGAGCTTGTCCGATTGCCCGCATTCACGTCCCACACATAATTTATCCAGCGAAACGCGCCATCCGGAGCCACCGTTCTGCATATGTCCTATGGCTTCGCGGAATTTCGCAAAATCGCTGGTTTGCCCCGATGTGATAACGATGCTCGATCCACTCACTTTGAACACCAGACCTTTATAAGCAGGGCCTACTTTTGTAATGAACGTTTCCACCTCTTTGCTGTCGATGGGAACGTCTTTGATTTGAGGCACGATCGGCTTCAGCGCTTCAGCTTCTTTCAAAGATGCGCGCAGTTCGGTAAGCGATTTTGCCTGAATAGTTGCGTACAAACCCAGCGCGCCCGCCATAGCCCATGCAATACCGGCGGCGATCAGAACAGTCTGACCCGCGTGTTGCGGCAATTTTTCAAGAAAAGCGTTCAGGTCCCCTGTTGCTTTGGGGTCTGCGTATTTCTTTAAGGAACGCCAGTCGAAGCTTTTGAGGTCTAAGGCCATTTATTCGCTTTGTTGATTAGCTAGAAATTATATTAAATTGTACAAAACAATACTTTAGAACGCGTTACACAAGGCAGGAATTTAACTAAAATTTTATCTAGTTTGTCCCTTTCATGCGAACGCGGCCGTCCGCCTCGCTTCCAGGCGACACTTGCCCCTTAAGTGTTGGCAAGGATTGAACGAACGCCGGCGGAATCAGGATTTCCCAGTTGGCAGCGCCGCCCGATACTTCATATTTTACTAATGTTCCATCGACCTTGGCGAGTTCATCCAACATCTCTTGAATGCGCACCATGTGCTTGATGGCGTCCGATTGCAAAGCATCGTAAGCGCTGACCATCAGCTTTTGCGAAGCTGCCTGCGTTTCGGCTTTTACTTTGTCGAGATCGCGGCTCATCGTGTTCGTCAGAATGAATTGGAACACGAGGAACAAAAACAAGATCAGTGTGATGCCGATACCGACATAGAGCAAAAGCATGGACGCCGCGCGGGAAAGTTGTTCGGTGCGCAGCATGCGGTTTTTCCACGGCACGACATCGGCGAGTTCGGGATTGATGGTGACGAAGTTGGCATCCATCGATTGCATGCGTGGAAGCAAAGTACGCGCAGCACCCAAGAACACTTGCATGCGTCCCGTGTCGGGATCCCAGCGCAGAGCGGATGCAACGCCCTCTTGTTCGTAAAGATAAACGGTTTCTTTGTCCCAGAATTCAGATTTGCCGGGAAGCGCTGCGGCTAACGGGCACCAGCTGTCCGGTGCCGATGCGAGCGCGGTCGAAGGACATGCCAGATACCACAAGCGTCCGCCGTCGGCAGAATAAACGTAATGGACTTTTTCCGTGCCGCACGCTTGAGATGCTGCGTTCCAGACGGCTTCGTCTTCCATACCCACGATGTGCGGGATGGCACCGCCGATAACTTCTTGCGGCAAATAAGGAACGAAGGCGGTTTTGAAAGCGGAGCTTTCTCCGGACAAATAGTCGGACACGCCGGGGCGCGGGCGCGATACGGAATCTCCCGCCCTGCGCTCTGCGCTGGGCTTTCCACGTTCCAGTACGTCCTTATCCTTGGTCGTGATAGCCAACCTAGAGAATTCCTTCCGTCAATCCCCCCATCATGCTGTCCATGCTCATATTCATAACTGTTAGAGCGTAGATAGCCGAACCGAAGGCAATAGCGAGGTAAACGCCGGTAAGAGCAAATGCGAGCCATACGATCAAAGAGTGTTTGGTCTTAGCCGATTGCGCCCGCATTTCGGCGATTGATTCCATGATTGTAGCAACTTGGTCGAGGTCCGACAAGCTAGCAAGTTCAAGACGTTCCGCCCGTGTCAAAGGCTCCCTGTCCATGGCCGCGCCCAGCGAAATACCGCGGGCAAGGTCGGCATTGGTATCATCCCAATATCTATGGACGTCCGGCGAGCTGGTGGCCTGACCGGCTTGGCTCAAAGCGTCGTTGATGGGCACGAGGCCGCGCAGCATTCGGGCGCAAGCCGTCATGGAATCCGAAAAACCAAGGTCGCGCAAATAGGCTCCTATAAGGGGGATTTTACGCACCGCGCGGGCGGTCGGCCAGTCCGCCTTACCGCGGTTCATCCAGAAAGAAATCATGGCCCAAACCATGAAACCGCCGATGGCGAAGGCGGAATAGATCAGGATGTTCCAAACAAGTGAGAGATTGTCGACGACGTGGTTGTATTCTTCCAATTTCGTAGGATCTTCCGGCGCGTTGCCGCGGAACCATCCCAAAACCATGTCCTGCCCCCAGAAGAGCGATTGAACGATAGTGATAAGGTCGAAGCCCAGCCAGCCCATCGTACCCATGATCGCTCTCGCGTTTTTCTTTTTCTGGGTGATGGAGTGAATGGCGTGCGGAATACCTTCGGCAAGTTTATTCGCGCGTTCGGATGCCGCGAGAATGGCCAGCGTTCCTTTGTCGAAAATATTCAGCGCCTTAAGCGCGTCAATTACACCAAGACCTCTGGCGAGAGCTTCCCTTGCAGGGGCGAGAATGTTCTGACGCTTGGGATTTGTTTCGGCCTGAATGATCTTCCAGAAGGCAACGCCGGGGGATGTGGACATAGAACGGAACATGATCCCGCGCAGCAACTGCACCTGCCACCAGCTTGATCTTGCAAGCAATCTTTCGAGCGGAGAGCGTTCATGCGGACGAATAGAAAGAACGTAACCGCCCTTTTTTATGATAGCGGCGCGCACGTCTTCTTCATGAGGCAGGTAAAAGGACTCCAAAGCCCTTTTCGGACCGGAGGTGCTGTCGTAAGCTATCTCGGCAACCCATTGTCTCATTTATAAATTCCTGAAAAAAGAATTACTCTTCGATGTAGGCGAGGGCCGCGTTGGGATCCACAAGACCGCTTTTGATCAGGTCGATAAGACCCTCACGGCGCGTGTGAACGATAACCCCGTTCTCATGGATGATATCATTCACGTTTTTCATTAATGCTTCGTAAATGGAATTCCTTTGGGCTGGACCCAAAGTGATCAAAATAGCGTCCAAAAGCAAAGTACGGCCCGAAATACCCGTTCTATTACATAAATCGCAACCCGCGCCGTTATGGGTGCGGATCGGCGTCTCGGGCGGAAGCCCGACGGCGCTCGCATCGTTTTCCTTCAAAACCTCGCCCAGTTTTTCGTGGTGGGCACAACCCTGACAGAGCGTGCGCACCAAACGCTGGTTCATGATCGCGCGCACCTGTTGGGCAAGCGTAAAGGTGGATGATCTCTCGCGTTCGGATGGCATCAAGGAACGTAGACGCTCAAATGTCTGCAAAGCGGTGTCGGCGTGAACGGTGGAGATAACGGTGTGACCGGATTCAGCGGCACGCAGGGATGTTTCCACCGTGTCGCTGTCGCGCATCTCCCCGATGACGATATAGTCGGGATCGTGACGCATCGCGGCGCGGATCAGGTCGGCGAATTCCCCGCCGTGCATGCCGGGGCGCACCTGCCATTGCGTGGCGTAGCGGAGTTCGTATTCGATAGGATCTTCGATGGTGAGAACGTGTTTGCGGCGTCTGTCGATCTGCTGCACGCAGGCATAAAGCGTAGTGGTTTTACCCGAACCCGTAGGACCGGAGAGCAAAATCAAACCGCCGCCGCCTTTGATTTCAGGGGAAAGAAGATTGGCAAGATAATCGCCGACGTCGGGGTGACGGCGGAACAATTCATCGAAGCCTTTGAGTGCCGCACGGTCGAGCAAACGTAGCGTGATCTTTTCGCCGTCCTGTGCCTGCGGGCCTGCGGCCACACGAACGTCGACGGAACGACCTTGCCATATAAAACCGAAACGCCCGTCTTTGGGTGTTACGCGGTCCCCGAAGTTCAGGCCTGCGTCACGTTTCAACAATGTTGTCAAACGTGCCATAGCTTCGGCGGGAAGAAGGTGCATCGGAATCAAATCGCCGTCGATACGGTATTTGATCCAGTTCGGCGTATCGGCGCCGCCATCCTGCACAAGGTGAATATCGGATGCGCGCATCTGCAAAGCTTCGGCGAGCATGTCGCGTTGAAACTGGTTCAAGAGCAGACCATTGTCGGTGTCGAGCAGCCATTGCGCCAATGTTTTTTCGCAGCGGTCGGCGGACAAATCGTGCACCGAGCGAAGCGTGTCGAGCAATTCGGCGCGGTCCCACATTTCGACATCGACCTTGTCGACACGGAAACCCGAACGTGTGGCGGTGGAGATAAGCGCATCGATCTGGCGCTGGTTCAAATCATTGAGCGGCGCGATTTTCATTACGCCGTCGCGCAAACTGATCAAGTGAATGGAAAGCGGTAACCATGCCTGAACGGGGAGAACGGAACGAAGCTGGTCGCCCGTTGCGCGATCCTTGATCCCCTCTTCTTCCTCAAGCTCGGAGGTGCCGGTCGCGCCGGCCATGTCGAGAAGTTGTTCTGTGGAGCGCGAAACCCCTTGTTCGATGAACATGGCGCGTTCGCGTTGAACCATGTCGAGGTAGCGTTCGCGGCCTTCGATGGAGCGCGCGCGGCGGCGGTCAGACCATCTGCGATCTATCCCGCCCGGCGGTGTTACTCTGCTTTTTCTGCGTTCGCGTTCCCCGCCTGCGCGGCGTTCTTCGCCCACTTCTGGTGGGAGTTCCGGTATGGGGGTTCCCGATCCTGTGTCCTGCTCGCTCATCCTGAACCAATCAGCTTATGGAGTCGTCGTTGTAGCGGTACTCGAAGTGGTCGTGGATGCGCCACTGCCCGTGTTTTCTCCACTACTCGATTGTGTATCAACAACGTTAACGGAAGATAAAGATTTGTCGAACAGGAGCAGAACCTTTTGATCTCCATTGCGGAATTCAACTGCGCTCGGGCGCATTACAATTTCCCATAACACACCACCGATCACCGATTGCTCGCCATCGAACACGACACGGCTTCCGCCCGGTCCCGCAACGATCGCGCGCTTGGCCGAGTACGACGTGATGACATAGCCTTCGAGAACACCGCTCAAATCTTTTTTAGGCAGGACGCGTTCTGTGCTCGTGGCGGGAGCCTTTGTGCCATCGAGAGCCTTTTTCATGGCATCGCTGGGGGTTTCATCCAAATCTTCGCCGATATCATCCAGTGAAAGCGGTTTGATGTTTTGCAGGAAATCTTCTTCGTCGGTGCCGCCCAGAACGATGGCTTTGGAATCTTTGTTGATGGCGCGTGCCGCCGCACCACGCACAGGCATAATAAGAATACCGCGCGCGCCCGTGTGGGAAACCTGAATATCATCTACGATTGTGCCTTCACGGACAGGCTCCCATGTCAATGTAAGCGGGCAAGCCTCCAGGGCGTCCAGCACCGTTCCCGATTTACAGCCCGAAGATTCCGCCCGCACACCGTTTTCGGAATTGGTCATGCGGATACCATTCAGGGTCAGCGGTACGCCGCCTATATTGACGAGCGATACGGTGATGGAAGAGCTTTGCGAGACACCAGAACCGAAATCCACTTCTTCCATGGAGGAAACAAGCAAACCTTTCCCGGGAACGGCTTCGGGGAAGGCTTCGGCAGCTTCGGATTCATCCGGATCATACGTTCCTTCCAGATCAACGGAGGCCACACCCGTAGGACCGGAGTGACGAACAATTACGGTGCCGCTGGAGGGACCTTTCGATGCAGGCGACCAACGCACGGATGCAACGCACGCCGCGCCGGTTGCCAATTCACCGCAATTTTCATCCACGGAGAATCCGGATTGATTGCCCGCTTGAATTTCTATTTTATCGATAGTGATGGGTTTTGAGGTCTTATTGCGCAGGATCAGCGCTTTGACTTGCTCTTGGCTTTCATCGAGCGTACCGAAATCTATTTCCTGAGGAATGGTTTCGATATCACTGGCGAGATCGGATGTTTCATCACCCGATGTGTCGACGCTGCCTTCTATCGTAGCTGTCAAAAGTTTTGCACGTCCTTCGTGGCGCATCAGCATTTCAATACGGTACGCGCCTTGTTGCAAGCCCTTAACCGTCAAGGAGATCGGGCAGACTTCGCCGGGTTCGATCGCGGCTTTTGAACATTGGTTCTCACCGATCGTGGCCTGAATGTTGGAAGACGGATAAAGATTGATCGCACCGGTTTTCAAAGGTTGGCCTGCATCGTTGCGGAAAAGCACAACGACCTGCGCGGTGGAGCCCAAACGCACACCGCCTGCGGCAACTTTGGGTGCGACAGGCACAAGCGTTCCGCCACCACCCGCAGCCGCGCCGCGCGCACCGGGATCATCGAATGCGGATTGTGCGTAAGCTGCAGGCGACAAAATTACCGCCGAAAGCATCAGCAAAAAGGCATATCTGAGGTTTAAAAGTTTGGACATGCGATTATAAAATTTACTGGTAACCCGTGGACATGGACGTGAGCGGAAAAAATCCGGTGAATCAGAATATTTTTAATAGTTTAGCATGAAAATGGATGAGACCAAGGATATCCTCGGTTATTCACAGGATTATACAAAAGTTACCATCAAGGATATCAGCGGGTTGGCGTGTAGTAGTCATAGGTTTCGTAGGCCGATTGCGGACCTGGGGGCGTTGCGGCGGCAGGTGCCGGAGCCGGAGCGGCATTGGGATTGTACAGGGGAATCGCCGACGAAGGCGCATAGGTCGAACGGGACACAAATCCCTCGCCGCGGCGGAAACGGGCGTCATCCGACATCGGCACAGGCGGCGACGTTTGTGTCAGTACTGGCGCGGGGGCCGGAGCGGCCACAGGCGCGGGCATAGGCTGGATAGGAGCCGAAGCGCTTGATTCCCAAGATGGCGTAACCGGCGCGGGTGTTACGGGCGGCAGATCCAAGGGCGTAATCTCGACAGACGGATTTGGCTTGGCGGCGGCAGCCGGCGCGACAGGTGTTGCCATTGGAGTAATGGGCATTGGCTCGACCTTGGATACAGGCGCGGGAGAAACAGGCACAGCCGGTGTGCCCAAGGGTTCGGGCGCATTCGGATCGGTCGACACTTTCCCCGCAGGCAAAGGCGTTATCAATTTCGTAGCAGGTGCATCGTAGGGCATGTCGGGATTCGGCACGTTCTTATGTTCTGCAGGTTCGCCCAGTTCTTTGGGTGACGTTATTTCCACGCCTGTACCCGGCAGTTTGTGATGTTTCTTGACGGCGTAATCCATGTAACGCGGATCGTTGGATGCCGTGTACACGATAACGCGCGGGCGAAGCAACATGACGAGTTCGAGATTTTCCGTTCCTGCCGTGCGGGAATCCGGAATGATCGGCTTCATCAAGCCAAGGCCGCGCGTGTCGAAATTGTCGTTCTCGCGCACAAGACCTGCGATCAAGACAGAATCACCTGGACGAACACGGATTTGCGTGGAGAGCTGGCGCTCGGAGGTTTGCGGCAACTGGATGATGGTTTCGCCGCCGTCATCACCCGTATCAGAGAAGGTGAAGTCGTCGATCTGTTTAACGTCTGTCAGCTCGATTTCAAAGTTCGCGTAAACCGTGGACTTGTCCCACGTGCTTCCGATGGTCAGGGTGAACCCTGTATCAACCGAATCCGTGTTGACGGAAGTGGTCGATTGCCCCTCATCCAACGTCGTGGAAATTTCAGAGACGTAGTTTTGCGTATCGGCAACGCGGAGCTCAGCCTCTGCACCCGACAGAACCGTGATCTGCGGTTGCGAAATGGTTTTGACCGCACCGAATTGCGACAGGAACCGGACTATATCACCCGATGTTCCATCGAAGTCCTGCGTGGTAGGAAGGCCGATGCTGATCGGATCGGTAAAGTCAGCCCCTACGCCGCCATTGATGGTAATGCCGGTGTTGAATTTACCCAAGGAACCAAGTTTGCTCCAGTCAACGCCCGTGGAGTTGCCCGCATTCAAGGACACTTCCCAGATATAGGTTTCAAACACGATCATCGCCGTGTTTGCGCGCAGACGTTGGAAATAGCGCGCGGCGATATCGGACGTTCTTTGCGTCGCCATATATACAAGTGTGCGCGTCGTAGGATCGACAATCGGTGCCGTACCGCCATCACCCAAGATTGCGGTCAAGCCGGAGGCGACATCGTCCAAGAACGCCGTGTCATCACCCGAACCGATCGGCGGTAAGGTGACGGTGAAGGTTTGTGTATCTTTAATAGTGATGCTGCCGTCTTCGTAAGAGCAGTACAGGTTTGCGAGAGAGCAGACCTGATGCACTACCTTGCCCAGATCACCGCGCAGATTCGCAACCGTCACGCGACGGGTCAAACCTTCCTGCGTTTCAAAGGCCAGAGAAATGTCGTAGTCGGCGAGAATAAGCTGCAACGCGCCTGCGAGCGTTTCGCCGCGCAGCTCGAAAGGCCCAACCATCTCGGTGGGGAAATCATCGTCTTCGGCAACTTCGGGAACCAAAACATCTTCGCCGAGCGGAAGATACATAACAGCATCGGGACGTTCGTTTACACCGGCCTTGCGAGAATCGGCAACGGTGGGTGCGGGAATATCGACATTGCGCGCTTCGGGAACACCGACCATAGCGCACGCGGACGTCAAAAGCATCGCGGAAACGGCCGCGACGTTCATCATGAGTCCAAAAGTTCCGTAACGCTTCATTTAGTCTTCAGCCTTTTCGTTTGTAGGCTTCGATGGTTCTTGTAACAGTTTTGACAAGCCGGTCTTTTTGAACAGGCTTGATCATGACGGCGCTAACACCCCAAGTGCCTGCCTTCTCCAGCAAGTCCGGATTATTGTCGCCAGTGACCAGAATAACGGGGGTATCCATGTCTAGACCACGAATACTCCTGATAAATTCGAAACCATCCACAGGTTCCATGCGCACATCGACGATGGCCAGAGAGATGGGTTCACGCTTGATGAATTGCTGCTTCATGAAATCGAGGGCCTGATCGCCTTGCGATGCCTCGATCACATCGGCTCCGGTTTCCGCCAGATAGCGCACAATCTGCATCCTGACGAAATCATTGTCTTCTACTACAAGTATTTTACTTTTTTCAGACATTGTGCAGGCGGGAACCTTTACGGGAGAAGGACAGGAGATCGGATTAAGGAATCACAATTAAAAACCGTAAAGGATGGGTTTTAAATTAGCAATCCTTCCTTGCGGCCTTTCCACGGAAAGGATTATGATAAGAAAAACATAGGCCCAGCGCGATTCCCCACCATGTTCGATATCCTTGCCATTCTCAGTCTACTCAGCGCGATAGGTCTTTTAATCGCGCTCTCAGCAATCGATCTTAAGCATTGGATATTGCCTGACAAACTCAATCTGGCATTGGGCATTGCGGGATTGGTGTTTCATTTTTCCACAGGCTACGCCTATGTCGATATCAGGGACATGCTCTTGGGCGCGGCCGTCGGCGCAGGCATGCTCTACGTCATCCGCTTCTTCGCGAACCGGCATTATGAAACCGATGCGCTCGGCCTTGGCGATGTCAAACTGCTCGGCGCGGCGGGGCTATGGCTTGGAATGGAAGGTGTTCTGATGGCGGTGACCGCAGGTGCTGCAGCGGGGCTTGTGCACGGGCTGGGCGTTGCCGCGCACACAGCATGGAAAAACAAAACCAAATTCACCATACGCCAGCTCGCCATTCCCGCAGGCCCGGGTTTTTGCATCGGCATTGCCGTGGTAGGTTACATGATGTTCTCCTCTTTCGTATCGGCTTATCTCTATGACCTCTTCTCTTAACGGCATCCGCGTCCTCGATCTGTCCCGCATTCTGGCGGGGCCTGTCTGCACCCAAATTCTGGGTGACCTAGGCGCGGACATCATCAAGATCGAACGGCCCGATGCGGGTGACGACACACGGACATGGGGGCCGCCATTTTTAAAAGATAAAAACGGAAACGACACGCACGAAAGCGCGTATTATCTTTCCTGCAACCGCAACAAAAAATCCGTCACCATCGACATCACGAAACCCGAAGGGCAGAAACTTGTTCATGCCCTCGCGGCGCAAAGCGATGTGTTGATCCACAATTTCAAAGTCGGCGGTCTGGACAAATACGGCCTTGGTTTTGAAGCCATGCACGCCGCCCACCCACACCTTATATATACCGCGATTTCGGGGTTCGGGCAGAACGGGCCGCTATCGTCCGAACCCGGGTATGATCTGATGGCCCAAGCCATGGGCGGATTGATGGGTCATACGGGCGAAGCAGGCGGCGAGCCGATGAAAGCGGGCGTCGCCTTAGTCGATGTCATGTCCGGTCTTTACGCCGCGATCGGAATTCTTGCCGCCATCAATGCACGGACACAAACCGGCAAAGGACAAATGGTCGATCTTGCGCTGCTCGATGTCACCCTCGCCTCCATGACAAACCTCGCACAATTTTATCTGACGTCGGGCGTCGCTCCGAAAAGATACGGAAACGCGCATTCGACCATCGTTCCCTATCAGGCATTCAAAACCAAAGACGGTTATATGGCGGTGGCTGTGGGCAACGATTCCCAGTTTCAAAAATTCGCGGCACATCTGGGCAAGGCGGAATGGGCTGCGGATGCGCGCTTTGCCAAAAACGAAAACCGCGTGCGCAACCGCGAAGCGCTCATCCCCATGATCGCCGATCTGCTGAAAACAAAAACCACATCCGTATGGGTGGATGGTTTGCGCGACATCGACGTACCCGCAGGCGCGGTGAATTCTATCGATCAGGTTTTCGCCATGGAACAAGTGCAGGCGCGGGGCATGGAAATCAAAATGGCTCATCCGCACTCTTCCGCGCCCGTCAAACTGGTCGGCAGTCCGCTCAAAATGTCGGATACGCCCGTTTCCTACCGCCTGCCCCCGCCCGTGATGGGCGCACACACGGATGACGTGCTCGGCGGACTGCTGGGCCTTTCGGCATCGCAAATCGCTGATTTAAAAGCCGGAAAAGTCATTTAAGTGTATAAATGGTGCGGAATTTCTTGCCATAGCCGCCTCCGCTCTGTAATCATCCCGACCTGATGAAACACTCAGATGCCAGCCGCAAATCATTCCAAAAGGTCAACCGTGACGCCTTCACCCATTCCCATTTGATCGGGATTGAGTCTTTAAGCGCGCAAGAAATAGAAATCGCGCTAGACCTCGCCGATTATTACGCCGACCGCCTTGATGAGCGCGAATTCAAACCCGATATACTCCGCGGGGCGGTCATCCTCACTTTGTTCTTCGAAGATTCCACCCGCACGCGCCTTTCCTTTGAAATGGCGGCGAAACGTCTGGGCGCGGATGTAGTGAACATGGACGTGTCCACATCTTCCGTGAACAAGGGCGAGAGTCTGACCGACACGATCCATACATTGCATGCCATGCTCCGCCCCGATGCGATCGTTATCCGTCACAGCGAGTATAACGCGCCGCAATTTATATCCAAACTCGTCGATTGTCCCGTGATCAACGCCGGTGATTCCTATCACGAACATCCGACCCAGGCATTGCTCGACGCGCTGACCATCCGTCGCCATTTCGGTAAGCTCAAGGGCCTGCGCGTTGCGATCTGCGGCGATATCGCGCATTCCCGCGTGGCGACATCGAATATGTATCTGCTCAACAAAATGGGCGCGGAAGTGCGCGTCGTCGCGCCGCCGATGTTGAAACCCGAAAAATTTCCTGTGGAAGGTATCAAGGCTTTCGACAATATGAAAGAAGGTCTTGAAGGTTGCGATGTCGTGATGATGCTCCGCAACCAAAAAGAGCGCATGAAATCCGGATTGATCGAATCCGAAGACGCATTCTTCCGCGATTACGGTCTGACCTACGAGAAACTGGCCTTCGCCAAATCCACCGCCGTCGTGATGCATCCGGGGCCTATGAACCGCGGCGTAGAAATTGACGGCGATGTCGCGGATGATATGGAACGTTCGCTTATTCTGGAACAGGTGCGCAACGGTGTGCCGACGCGCATGGCGATCATGGATCTACTGCTCAAAGGCAAAGCATAATGCCGTTTTATATTCCTTATGTCGTAGCGTTCTTTGCTTTATCTGCCTATGCATTGCTGGGCCCGATCGCAAAGAAAGTCGGTACCGATGTTCCGCCTTTCACTTTCATAGCGGCCTCCAGCCTAATCCTTATGTTGTCTGCAGGCGCTATCGCCTTTGTGTTCGAACGCCAAAAAGTCATTCCCATGTTTCAGGATTTGCAATGGAGCTGGGTTGCGCTCTTTTCTCTCATCAATCTTATCGCCTATGTCGGCTATCTCTGGGCGATCAACAGAATTCCTGTAGCCCAATACGAAATGTTCGGTGTTGTCATGCCTGTCGTCGGCGGTCTTTTTGCGGTCGCTCTTTTGAAAGAACCTTTTCATACGCGTTATATAGTCGCACTGGCTCTTATGACAGTAGGACTGTACATAGCGATCGCACCGGATCTTAAGGGCAAATAATGGAATATGCGCTCGCCATCATCGGCGGTTATCTTCTGGGATCCATTCCGTTCGGTCTGGTCCTCACCAAACTTGCAGGCTATGGAGATATCCGCGAGATCGGTTCGGGCAATATCGGTGCGACGAATGTTTTGCGCACGGGCAACAAACCGCTCGCACTTGCTACGCTTATTCTTGATGCAACAAAGGGCGCTGTCGCCGTGTTCCTCGCCATATCCTTGATGCATATCTTTTATACGGATTGTTCGACCATGGTTTTTGACGGTAATGCGGATACCAGCAGTTGCCGTTCCCCGTTCGATTTTCAAATGATCCCCATGGCCGCAGGATTTTTCGCGCTGATCGGGCATTTGTTTCCCGTGTGGCTGAAATTCAAAGGCGGCAAAGGCGTTGCAACCACGCTTGGCACCTTTATAGCGATAAAACCCATCGTCGGCATAGCGGCTTGTGTGATATGGCTTTTGACCGCGCTTATTACGCGCTACTCTTCGCTTTCCGCGCTTATCGCCCTCGCCACTTCCCCTATCGTCGCGCATGTTTTATACGCCAATCCCAATCTGACCGGATTTTGCGGCGTGATAGCAACGATCGTTTTTTACAAGCACCGTCCGAACATCAAACGGCTGATCGCCCGTGAGGAACCGAAGATAGGGAAAAAATGAGTCTGTTCGCCGCGCATGCGCCCAAGATAGATTTGGATGAAGCTGAAAAAATCGCGTGGCTGCGTTTGATCCGCACCGAAAATGTCGGGCCTATTACCTTTTATCAACTCATCGAAAATTTTGGCACCGCGCAAAAGGCCATCGAAGCATTGCCCTCCCTTTCCCGCAACGGCGGGCGTCTGAAAAATCTGAAAGTTTCCGATGCAGGCGCGGCGATTGCCGAAATGGAAGCGCTGGAAAAACTTGGCGGCACGATGGTGTTTGCGGCGGAGAAAGCCTATCCATTATCTCTTGCCGCCACTGAGGACGCACCGCCCATTATCTCTGTGCTTGGTAACAAAGGGCTTTTGAACTGCCCGTCCATCGGCATCGTCGGCGCACGCAACGCATCGCTGAATGGTAAAAAATTTGCGGAGAAAATTTCGCGTGAACTCGGTGAAGGCGGACAAATCGTCGTGAGCGGTCTCGCACGCGGGATCGATGCATCCGCACACACAGGTGCGCTTTCCTTCGGCACGGTTGCCGCCGTGGCGGGCGGCGTGGATGTTATCTATCCGCCCGAGAATACAAAACTATATGAGCAAATAAAATTCGAAGGCTGCATCGTCGCGGAAAGCCCGCTCGGCATGGAGCCGATGGCAAAACATTTCCCCAAGCGCAACCGCATCATCTCCGGACTCTCTTCGGGCGTTGTCGTGATCGAAGCGACTTTAAAATCCGGCTCGCTCATCACCGCGCGTTTGGCGGCGGAGCAAGGGCGCGATGTATACGCAATTCCCGGACATCCGTTTGATCCGCGCGCGGGCGGACCGAACAAACTCATCCAAGACGGGGCGACGCTCGTGCAAAATGCATCCGACATATTGGAGAATATCCGCACGTTTTCGGCGGTGCGCCCCGTCCTATCCGAGCCCGTACAAAGAGAGTGGTCCGGCGAGGATTTGTCCGAAAAAGATGCCGAAACCGTTCGTGATATTATTTTACAGAACATATCATCCACACCCGTCACAGTTGACGAACTGGTCAGAAGCTGTCATTTGACAATCCCTGCCGTGCAGATGGTTTTGCTGGAATTAGAACTGGCAGGACGAATCCAACGGCTTCCGGCAAATCGGATTGTGTTGATAAATTAAGGACTTAGACTCGTTGAGCGCAGACAATCTCGTCATCGTCGAATCTCCCGCGAAAGCGAAGACCATTAATAAGTATCTTGGTCCGGATTACTATGTCTTGGCCTCTTACGGCCATGTTCGCGACCTCGTGGGCAAAGACGGCTCGGTCCTCCCCGACAACGATTTCGCCATGAAGTGGGAACTGGGCGAGCGCGCCGATAAAAATGTCCGCGATATCAAGAAAGCCGTGAAGGCTTCCAAGAACATCTTCCTAGCGACCGACCCCGACAGAGAGGGTGAAGCCATTTCATGGCATGTGAAGGAAATTCTCAAAGACGACGACCTGATCAAAGGCAAAAACGTTCAGCGCGTGACGTTCAACGAGATCACAAAGAAAGCAGTGCAGGAAGCGTTCAGCCACGCGCGCGAACTCGATCAGGATTTGATCGATGCCTATCTTGCGCGCCGCGCACTCGATTATCTTGTCGGGTTTAATCTCTCGCCGATTTTATGGCGCAAATTGCCGGGTTCGAAATCCGCAGGCCGCGTGCAATCGGTTGCGCTGAAACTTATTTGCGAGCGCGAAGCCGAAATCGAAGTTTTCAAGAGCCAAGAATACTGGAGCCTTGAAGCGTTGCTTCACAATGCCGATGGTGCACCGTTTGTCGCGCGTTTGACGCATTTGTCTGGCAACAAACTCGACAAGCTGGACCTGACCAACGCGGAGATGGCCGAAGCAGCCGCCGTGCGTATCAGAAACAAAGCGCTTTCCGTTCAAAAGATCGAAAAGAAGCAGGTTCGCAGAAACCCCTACCCGCCTTTCATCACGTCGTCCTTGCAGATGGATGCTTCGCGCCGCTTGGGCTTCTCCGCTTCGCAAACCATGCGTGTTGCGCAAGCGTTGTATGAAGCAGGTTTTATCACCTACATGCGTACTGACGGTACGACGCTTTCGGATGATGCTGTTGCGCAAGCACGCGGTTTGATCAAAAAAGATTACGGCGATAAATATCTTCCGTCTGCGCCACGTCTTTACAAATCCAAAGCCAAGAACGCGCAAGAAGCGCACGAAGCCATTCGTCCCACCGATTTGTCCGTAAAACCGACGAGCGGTTCTGCACCTTCCGACGATCTACAGCGCAAATTGTATGATCTGATCTGGAAACGCACGATGGCCTCCCAAATGGAAAACGCCGTGATGGACCAAGTCGCCGCCGATATTTCGGACGGTACCGACGATGTCGTTTTGCGGGCCACGGGTTCGACCGTGACATTCGACGGCTTCCTGACTTTGTATAACGAAGAAAAAGACGAAGACGATACCGAAGACGATGAAAACCGCCGCCTGCCGAATTTAAGCGAAGGCGACAAGACAAAGCTGATGGAAGTGCGCCAGAACCAGCACTTCACGCAGCCACCGCCGCGTTATTCCGAAGCAACACTCGTCAAACGCCTTGAAGAACTCGGTATCGGCCGTCCTTCAACCTACGCTTCTATCCTGCAAGTCTTGCGTGACCGAAAATACGTCATCATGGATAAAAAGCGTTTTATCCCTGAAGACCGCGGACGTTTGGTTGTCGCATTTCTGCAGAGATTTTTTACACGCTATGTCGATTACGATTTTACCGCAAACCTCGAAGAAGAGCTCGACGCCATTGCGGGCGGTCATGTCGAATGGAAAGAAGCGCTGCGTCAATTCTGGTTAGACTTTAACAAGGTCATCGGCGAAACCAAAGACCTGAAAATTTCCGAAGTCATCGACCATCTGGATGAAGAGCTTGGCCCACACTTCTTCCCTAAAGGCGATGAAGACCGCTCATGCCCCGCCTGTAAAAAAGGCCGTTTGTCTTTGAAATTTGGTAAATTCGGCGCGTTCATCGGCTGCGTCAATTACCCTGAGTGTAAATTTACCAAACCGCTCGAGATTGCTACGCCCGACGGCGAAACAGGCGATGAAGCGGCGTTGGCGAACGAACCTAAAATGCTCGGCACCGATCCTGCTTCGGGACGCTCCGTGTCTCTGCGCCGCGGACCTTATGGTGCGTATGTGCAAATCGATCTGCCCGAAGAATCCAAAGACAAACCCAAACGCCAAGGCGTGCCCAAAGGTGTAGAGATTTCATCTGTTGATTTGGCGGCGGCTTTGAAATTGCTTGAACTTCCCCGCGATGTCGGCCCTCACCCCGAAGACGGCAAAATGATTTCCGCAGGCATCGGACGTTTCGGCCCGTTCCTGAAACACAACAACCGTTTCAAGTCTCTGAAAAAGGGTGACGATGTGATGAGCATCGGCATGAACCGCGCCGTGGAATTGCTGGCAGAACCGATCAAAGAAACATGGCGCACGAAGAAGAAGGCCGAAATGCTCGCCAAAAAAGAAGCCGAAAAGGCCGAAAAAGCAGCGAAAAAGGCCGCCGAAAAAGCCGCCAAAGCCGGTGAGAAAAAACCCGCTGCCAAGAAAAAGCCTGCGGCCAAAAAGAAACCTGCCGTTAAAAAAGTGCCCGCCAAGAAAAAAGCGGAATAATCAACGCGCGGGGCCGTTGCCGAGTTTATAATAGTCGCGGTACCACCCGATAAATTCCCGCAATCCCTTTTCCAGCGTCGTTTGCGGCGTAAAGCCCGTTACATTTTTAAGCGCATCGATATTGGCATAGGTGGATTGCACATCGCCCGGCTGCATAGGAAATTTTTCAATTTTCGCTTCGATACCAATTTCTTTTTCCAGCAAACCGATCATGTGCATCAATTCGGCAGGATTGTTGTTGCCGATATTGTAAAGACGGTAAGGTGCCTTGCTGGTTGCAGGATCAGGCAGATCGGAATTCCAATTCGGATCGGATGTCGCGGGAATATCGACCAAACGCGCCACGCCTTCGATGATGTCGTCGATATGCGTGAAATCGCGTCTCATGTCGCCATCATTAAACACGGCGATAGGTTTGCCTTCGTAAATCGCTTTCGTGAATTTGAAATAGGCCATATCGGGCCGGCCCCAAGAGCCATACACCGTGAAGAAACGTAAACCCGTACAGGGAATGCCGTATAAATGCGCGTAGGAATGCGCCATCAATTCGTTCGATTTTTTGGTGGCGGCATAAAGACTGATCGGGTGATCGACATTGTCTGAAACGCTGAACGGCAATTTGGTGTTCGCGCCGTATACGGACGATGATGATGCAAAAACCAAATGCTTCACCGCGTTATTGCGCGCACCTTCCAACACGTTGATAAAACCGTTGAGATTGCTCGTAATATAAGCATGTGGTTTTTCGAGGGAATAACGAACACCCGCCTGCGCCGCGAGATGCACAATGGCATCGGGCTTGAATTTTGCGACGGCGGCACTAAATTTTTCCGTATCCTCCAGCGCGATTTGTTCGAATGTAAACTGCGGCAGGGTTTTGAGTTGCGCGAGGCGCGCATCCTTCAACGATACGTCGTAATAGGAATTGAGATTGTCTACACCCAGCACCTCGCGCCCGTCGGAGCATAAGCGGCGAACCAGATGGTAGCCGATGAAGCCCGCGGCGCCGGTAACGAGGATTTTTTGCATGTATAGTCCATTTTTTAGGGCAATCAGGCATTGAGAAATAGCAAACGAAAGCCCTACAATCAAGGACATGAGCCGACCTACGCCCCCAAAACCCGATAAAAACACGATTCTCAAGCTTATCGCGGACAGCCCCTCCCCCCTTTCCAAGCGCGATATCGTCGATGCTTTCCAAATTCGCGGTGATGATCGCCGCGATATCAAGGAAATGCTGCGCGAACTCACCGAAGACGGTTTGATCGTCAAGATGCCCGGGCAGGATTACACTGTTCCCAAAAGCCTTCCATCCGTCGCGGTGGTCGAAGTGTATGAAATCGACATGGACGGGGATGTGTTTGCAAAGCCCACGGAATGGAATGTCGAACTCCAAGGCGAAATGCCCAAAATCGAAATCGTTCCCGAACACGGCAAGGGCCACCCCGCTTTGAAAGAAGGCGACCGTGCCATGGTCGCGTTGCGCAGATTTTCGGACAAATTATACGAAGGCAAAGTCATCAAGCGCCTTGACGATCCACGGGGTAACGTGATGGGACAATTGGTGCGCCACAAGAATGGTTATGTTCTGGAGCCAGCCAGCAAAAAAGCCAAACATGATTTCGATGTGCCGCAGGCCGATTTGAACGGCGCGCATGAAGGTGATCTGGTCGTCGGTGAAATTCAACCCGCGCGCGGATTGCAACGTAAGAAAGTCCGTATTATTCAGGTCATCGGACGCCGCGATGATCCGAAAGCGATTTCGTTGATTGCTTTATACGAAGCAGGACTGTCCGAGAAATTTCCGCAAGCCGTGATCGACGAGACGGAAGGCATGGTCGTGCCGGATTTGAAAGGTCGCGAGGATTTGCGTTCTTATCCGCTTGTTACCATCGACGGTGCGGATGCACGAGATTTCGATGACGCCGTATTCGCAGAAAAAGAGGATGACGGATATCATTTGATCGTGGCCATTGCCGACGTTGCCTATTACGTGCGCCCCGGTTCCGCGTTGGACCGTGAAGCTTTGCGCCGCGGTAACTCCACATATTTCCCCGACCGCGTTGTGCCGATGCTCCCCGAAGCCTTGTCTAACGATTTATGTTCCTTGCGTCCGAAAGAAAACCGCGCCTGTATGGCGTTCCATATGAAGATCGATTTCGATGGCGCGCTGCGATCCTACAAAGTGGTGCGCGGTTTGATGCGTTCCGAAGCCCGCCTTACATACGATCAGGTGCAGGCGGCCAAAGATGGGCAACCTTCGGACCTTACCGATCCTTTGGTGGAAAAGGTTATCAATCCGCTGTACGAAGCATATGAGATTCTCGACAAAGCCCGCAGGCAACGTGGCGCGCTGGACCTTGATCTGCCCGAAAGGCAAATTCTTATCGACAAAGACGGCAATATGACGGGGGTTAAAAACCGTGCGCGGTTCGATTCACACAAACTGATCGAAGAATTCATGATCCTTGCCAACGTCGCGGCGGCGCAGGCGCTCGAAGGCCGAAAAGCGCCCTGCGTGTACCGTATCCATGACAGACCTTCGGAAACCAAACTCGATGCGGCGCGTGATTTCCTTGATGCATTCGGATTGTCGCTCCCCAAGGGCGGTTCGATCAAACCCGCGCAGATCAACTTACTCCTGACAAAAGCCAAGGAATCTCCTTATTCACATCTGGTGAGCGAAGTGTTGCTCCGTTCGCAATCGCAAGCCGTGTACAGCCCCGAAAATATCGGCCACTTCGGGTTGGCCTTGCAGAAATACGCACATTTCACCTCCCCCATTCGCCGTTATGCGGATTTGCTGGTTCACCGTTCTCTCATACGCGCCTTCGATCTCGGGCCCGGCGGATTGTCGGACGAGGAAGAAGTCACGCTTGAGGAAAAATCCGACCATATTTCCCAAACCGAAAGAACGTCGGCCGAAGCCGAGCGCAATTCCGTCGACCGTTTCACCGCAAAATGGATGCAAAGCCGTATCGGCGATGAATTCCCGGGCCGCATCAACGGCGTTACCAGATTTGGTTTGTTCGTGACGCTCGATGAAAACGGTGCGGACGGTTTGATCCCTATCCGCACGCTTCCTTCCGATTATTACGTGCATGACGAAAAGCAGCATGCACTGATCGGGCGCAAATCGAACCGCATTTACAGGCTCGGAGCGAAAGTGAAAATCCGCATCGTCGAAGCCGACGGATTCACAGGCAGCAGTTTGTTCGAGATGGTCGGCAATGACAGCGCGGATCTCGCGGGCATAAGTTTCAAGCGTCCGCACATGTCTTCGGACCGGGGAAGCCGTGACAAACGCGATTTCGGCAAAAAGCGTAGCGGCGGTAAAGACGAGCGCAAGGGCCTGAAAAAATACGGACCCAAAAAAGGCGGCAAGAAACGCAAATGAGGCCACCTTACCAGTCTCGTTAACGGTTTTTTTATCCCGCGCACCCTATGATATATACAGCGATATTGTCGGTGTAGTTATGCCGGTTCAATAGGCGTTTAAGAGACGCACCTTATCCTCATAATCCCGCATACCACCAAAAGCCGCCGCTCCCATCCATGGGCTCTTCCGTATTTCAATAATATTACGTAAAATAATAGCTTTCCCGCCGCTTATTCTTGACATCGGGCCTAAAAACCGCAATATGCGGGTCTAATTTTCGAAGATAAAGGTATTTACCATGGCTAAAAAAGGCGGCGGCGCAACCAAAGTGCGCTTGGAATCAACAGCTGGTACGGGTTTCCGTTACTACACCAAGAAGGGCGCGAAAGCGACCGAGAAGCTGAAAATGAAGAAATTCGATCCTTGGGCGACGAACGAAGCCACGGGCAAAACCGGCGCGCATGTCGTTTTCGAAGAAAAGAAAATGCCTCCTTCCAAGAAGAACTAATCTTCTTAAGCGAGCAAAGAACAAAGCCACCTTTCGGTGGCTTTTTTTATTCCTGTAATTATTCGAGGAACGCTCTCGCCTCTTGCTGATAGGCAGAAGGATCGAGCTTGCCTTTGTTTTCGAACACGGCGGCGTTGCGTCCGCTTTCCTTGGCTTCGTACAAGGCAGCGTCGGCGCGCTTCAGCACCTCAACCATATCGATATTGCTGTCTTCGATAATCGTGCCGCCGATAGAGGTGGTTACGCTGACTTTGCCTTCTTTGGCTCCGCAGAGGAACGGATCATCGGCGATCATCTTGCGCAGACGTTCGGCGATGAAGTATGCCATGTCGGGATTGATATCGGGCAGAATAACCACGAACTCTTCGCCGCCCAGACGCGCTACCAAATCAAAAGAACGCAAAGAATCCTGCACGCGTTTCGCAAATATCTTCAAAATTTCGTCGCCCACCGCGTGGCCGTGTGTGTCATTGATGGATTTGAAATGGTCGATATCCATCATCAACACGGCCATAGCCTTTTTGCTTTGCAGGTTTTTCTGCAGAAGTTTTTGCAGGTGGACTTCAAAGTAACGTCGGTTGTACAGACCCGTCAGAGAATCCGTCAAAGCCATCGAGAGGCTCAATTCAAAGTTGGAGCGCAAGCGCTCCTGGAAACGCTTTCTGCGCACCTGTGTTCTGACACGTGCCAGCAATTCGTTGCGGTCCACGGGGCGTAAAATGTAATCATGCGCGCCAATTTCGAGTCCGTGCGCGATGCGCGGCATGTCTTCCTCGTTGGCGATCATCAAAATAGGAACCTGACGGGTTTTTTCAGAGGATCTCAAATGCGAACACAGACGCAGACCGTCTTCGTTTTTAAGATTGAGAGATACCGCCAGAAGGTCGTAATCGCTTTGCGATACTTTGGCCATGGCGTCGAGGCCGGTTTCGGCGACAATCACGATGTCTTCATCGGTTTTCAATGTTTCAATAAATTTCTTGCTTTCAAAGCCTTGGTCTTCAATCACGAGCACGCGCGCATGTTCGACGGGCTCGTTCATGGCATTGGCGGTTGTTTCCGTCACACCAAGCTGCGTGGCGGTATTTTCACGCACACGCCATTCATCAACCGTCATTTTCAAACGTACCAATGATCTTACGCGGCTCATCAAAGCCGTATCGTTCAAAGGTTTGGACAAAAAGTCGTCCGCACCGGCCTCAAGGCCTTTGATGCGGTCGGAAGAATCGGTCAACGCGGTGACAATAACCACAGGGATGTGCGCAGTGGCGGGATTGGCCTTGATGCGTTTGCACACTTCGAAGCCGTCCATGCCGGGCATCATAACATCGAGCAAAACGATATCGGGGCTTTGCGAAGCTACTTTTTCCAGCGCTTCGGGGCCGCTGGTGGCGGTCAGCACGTCGTAATACTCGCTGGAGAGCTTGGCTTCCAGAAGTTTTACGTTCGGCAATATATCGTCCACGACCAATACGCGCGCTGACATCTAATTCACTACCTTCTATTTAATATCATCTTCGGGGTAATCCTCATCATCGAGAATTGCCTCCGGTGCGCCGTCTTCTTCTTTTCCCGCATCGCGGATTTCAAAATTGGGAAGCGGCGCCACTTCTTCTTTTGTTTCTTGTGCCGCATCGGGCTTTTTCAAATAGGTCTGAATGACCTCTAAAAAGCGGGAAACGGAAATCGGTTTGGAAATGTAATCTTCACAGCCGCCTTGGCGGATTTTTTCCTCATCGCCCTTCATGGCGAACGCGGTGACAGCAATCACAGGAATGGATTTGAGCGCTTCATCGCTTTTGAGCCATTTGGTGACGTCAAGCCCCGAAACTTCGGGAAGCTGAATATCCATCAAAATCAGATCCGGTTTTTGCGTACGCGCGATCTCCAGCACTTCCATGCCGTTGCGAGTCTCGATCGTGGCGATTCCATGCGCCTCGAGAAGGTCCCTGAACAGTTTCATGTTCAGTTCGTTGTCCTCTACGATGAGAACCGTTTTTGTCATGATTTGAAGCCCTTAATCCTCATGTGCAGATCCGGATGATCTATCCAAGATGCTAACAGCGTATTGGTTACCAGATTGTTAAGATACATAGCGAACCCTATGAGATTTTACGGCTTTTTCGGCTCTTTCGGAGTGTCGCCGCAGCTTTCTGCGGGAATCGGCTCCAGAGCGACCAGTTTCTGGGTCACTGAGAAATCGTCATACTCGATCAGCATGCTGGAAATGATGCCGTTTTCATGAAAGGCCATGCTCATTTCATAGTCGGATTCTTCTTCCTGATCCTTGGAAGGAAACACGGCCATGCGCACATTCCATGATTTGGCTTTGAGCATATCCTTGTCGATCTTCGTATTGGCGAGCATCGACGCATCGGGCTGCGTGTCCTTGCCGATGAAGGAGTTGATTTCGATCGGGCCTTCTTCATCGCTGCCGTCGAACACTTGTGCGGAATAAAATTTATCGCCTGCTTTTGCGCGCTTGATCAATTCCAGCGTGTGGCCCATCGGGAACAGCGTGCCGTTCGTCAAAGTGTATTTTGTATTTTCAGGATAACGGTAAACGGCTTCACCGCCCTTGGCGTCCATGCCCGCATGGCCGCGAATTTCCTGATACATCTGTCCGTCACGCTGGCGGCGGGATGTGAAGTTCAAACTCTTGCCGTCATAAGTTTCGAAGGTAGAAAAATCGGACGTGATTTTCATGCCCGGCGCGTCGGCATATTCATAGAACAATTTGAATTTGTGGTCCGTGACCCACGCATCGCATCCAGGCTTCCATTCATAGGACATCTGGCCGCTGATATTCAGGATTTGCGATCCGCTGTGCGTGGCAACGAGATCTATATCGTAAAGCGCCTTGTGGGCCAGCAAGCCTTTGGCAAGAGCCGCATCCGCGGGGGCCGCCTGCGCCTGCGGGACCGTGATTAACAGCACGGACGCAAACGCCAACAAACAAGGCTTGGAAAACGCCATTACGAAACCTTCCAGAGTGAGGTGTAAGACAGACTTACGATTATAATACAGGGGCTTAATCCTTCAAAGACAAACCTTAACGGCACATCTTGCCGCGCCTCTCGTTGGGATAGGCAAAGCTTGCAGAAAATGCCGCTTTTCACCGTTAATTTTTCCATTATTGAAAATAAAGTAACGTATTGTAATAAAACAATAAATTTGGTTAAGAGGAACTGGCACAGGGTTCGCATGGTTGGATTATGGAGTAAGCACGATTGTGTGCACCCGCTAGGAGTAGCGGACAAGATTAGTAGTAAGGGTGTTATTGATAATGCAACAGAGCGAGTCGGTCTTTCCCGCACCTGTCATGCCGCGCAAGGCAGGGAACGCTATCGTCCCACAAAAGGGCGAAGGCGAAGCGACGCGTGATCTGGAGCGCGACGGATGGTGGCGCACGATGGCGGCATCTCTTGCCATCTTGAAATACGCGCACCGTCGCATCGACGCCGCCGAAGCTCAAATCCGCGAACATGAAAAACGCATCGCGCATCTTGAACATATTTCCACGCGTGACGAGCTGACGGGGCTTTTGAACCGCCGCGGTTTTTTTGACATTTTCAGAAAAGAAACCGACCGTACCGCACGCGGCCATTCCAAAGGTGGCCTTCTGATCGTAATCGATCTCGATAACTTCAAGGTCATCAACGACACATATGGCCACCAAGCGGGCGACGCAGCGTTGAAGATGGTGGCAAACACGCTCACCCACAATTCACGCGTGATGGATTCTTGCGCCCGTCTCGGCGGTGATGAATTCGTGTTGTTGCTTGTAAATACGGAGCGTGAGAAATCGCTCGTTCGTGCGCAAAATCTTATCAAACAATTGAATTCCCTCTCTCTCGTCTGGTACGGCGCGGAAATTCCCGTGCGTGCGTCGCTGGGTTTGAAGGATTACAGCGGAGCCGACGTGGCTGAAGAAATTTTCGGTGCGGCGGATGAAAAACTGTACGCGCAAAAGCGCAGCAACAAAGGAATTTACGAGCGCGGATCCAATATGACCGCATAAGACACAGAACAGAATTTTTGCCTGCCGCCCCTCCCAACCGTGAACCCCCAAGCCCCAAGGCAGGCGAAATAGACCCGGTACCGAACCCCAAGGTACCGGGTCGCCTTTTTTAACCTATTTTGACGCGCTTAAAATGACATAATCATTGACTTTTCGAGGCCGCATTCGCTACCACTTAGAAGGTAAAGGGTGTGTAGAAATGTCTAAGGGTAAACGGAATTCCGATTCTGAAGGCGGAGCTTACAGTCGCCGGTATCTGTGCGGTGACTGGAAAGAGATCGTCGAAAATCTCACGGGCCAATGGGAATATTGCTGGCATACGGGCGATTATAGAGGCGCGCGTTTTCTGGTTGAATGCCACGACCTTGATCCCAATACACCCACCGGTCTTCCCCGCCCCACCACAGGACTTCCTTCTGCAACGCCGCTTGCCGCGTTGGCGTTAGCAGACAAAGAGCCGGCCAAGTATCCGGAACAAATCAAATTGGCCAGAGCGCTTATTAAACACGGCGCCGAACTGACGGTTTTCGATGTACACAAAATGCTGCCCGCAGATTGGGCGCTTATGTCCCGCAATCAGGAACTTGCGTTCGAAGTTTATTCCCAGACCATTCAGCGCTTGTATAAAAGAGATATGCGCCTGCCATACACTCCGAATATCGACGGTTTCCTTGTGATATGCGCAGACCATGAACAATGGCAGGAACGTTTCGGACAAATGCGCGACAATCACAGCTTCATGCAAATGTGCATCAAAGAAGAACTGGCGATGAAAAGCCCGCTTTCCATCGCACTGCACACCAAAGAAAAAGAATATTGGAGAAGAGATTTCCCGCGCAAGGAAGATAGAGTGCCGCGGCCTTCGCTGGAATTATACTTTGAACTCACACGTTTCGGAGCGGATGCGAATACGGTATGGCTGGGCGGTGAGGTTCCGGGCGTTACCGATAAGCTGAAAACAATAGACGCTCTGATATTCCTCGAAGACAGGCTTCATCATTATATCATGAACGAAGTGCTCTCCACGCGCCAACACGTGCTCAAATAATTTCAGGGTGCCGGCGTTGCCGCAGGCGCGGCAGCCTCGGGCAAAGCGGTTATCGGCGCATCGGTGATAACCTTTTTCGCGTCATCACCCCAGATGCCTTCTAGCTTGTTGTCACGGCCACAGCCCTGCTTGTATTGTTCGTAACGTTCTTTGTTCTTCTCGTAATAATCCTGATGGTAATCCTCAGCGGCGTAGAATGCCATCTGTTGCAGGATTTGCGTCGCAACGGTGCGGGAGAATTTAGCCTCAACCGCCTTCAGGGATTCTTCGGCGAGTTTGCGCTCATCGGGAGAAGATACGAATATCGCGGCCTGATATTGTGTGCCCTTGTCGCAGAACTGTCCGCTGTTATCAAACGGGTCCACGTTGCTCCAGAAGATATCGAGCAACTGCGCGTAGGAGATTACGGCGGGATCGTATGTAACCGAGATCGCCTCCTTAAAGCCCGTCGTGCCCGTCCCCACTTCTTCGTAGGTCGGCTGTTTCGCGTTTTCATCGGACCCCGCATAGCCGGACGTCACATCGCTCACCCCTTTTTGGTGGGAGAATTCGGATTCCATGCACCAGAAACATCCGCCTGCGAACACGGCGAATTTCGGCGAGGCTTGCTGGGGTGCGGATGCCGCCATCGGCGCGGCGTCCACCATATCGGACGCGCTGGGCGGTGAATTCTGCGTTGAGGTGGCGGTGGCATAAGCGTTGAAGCCGACCAGCGTTAAAGTGAGTGTCAGGAGCAGGAATTTCTTCATCGGGCCTCGCGCTGTTGGGTAGAAAAAGAGATATAGGGCAAAAGAGATGACAAAGATAGGCCACAGCCGCACTCACGGAGAATCAAAGACTTAGCGGGTGATCTATTAGTTCGTTTGCTCAATTTTTTTCACGCGACCTACCCTGCCCGTTCGCATGACGAAGTGTCGGCGTTCCACGTGCCGCCGCTTTCGATGCAGTCATGGACAAGAGCTTCGGAGGCATCGGGAGTTTTAAAATGCGTCACAATGGTTGCCACCAAAAACAAAAAGGCCGTGGTGGTCATAAGCGCCACACAGAGCCATTTCCAATACCGCCAGATTTCTTTCCAAATCTTCATACCTGATTATAGGAATAAGTTCCTTTTATGTCAAGTGTAAAAAATTCTTGCATATGCAACCATTTGGTTACATAATTGATTCATGAGCGATCAGGATGATTTGGTTTTCAAGGCACTGGCCGATGCCAGCCGCAGGGAATTGCTGGATGTCTTACGCGTGAAGAACGGACTTACCCTTGGTGAATTGTGCGAAGGGCATGAGATGAGCCGTCAGGCCGTGACAAAACATCTGGCATTGCTCGAAGAAGCAAACCTGATCGTCACGCAAAAGCAAGGCAGGGAAAAATTTCACTATCTGAACCCCGTCCCCATCCACGGCATATATATGCGCTGGATCGGACGGTTCGAGGCGCACCGCATGGACGCTCTGTATAATTTGAAACAAGCGTTGAACACGAAAACCAAAACAAAGACCAAAACAAAAACAAGGAAGGACAAAAAATGACGACAAGAACCGGAAAGACACCAGACCAGATTTATAAAATCACGATGGACGCCACCGCGCAGCAAGTGTGGGACGCGCTCATCACCCCCGAATTTACGCGCCAATATTGGTTCGGCTCCGCCAATATTTCGACAGACTGGAAAAAGGGTTCCAAATGGGAGCATGTGGGCGAGCAAGGGACCGTGCACCACACGGGCGAAGTGTTGGAGAGCGACCCTCCCCGCCTTCTGGTTATCTCCTGGGATACTCCGGACAATCGCGCGGATATTTCGAAAGTGCGTTTTGAAATTGCGGAACGCGGCGATACGGTGGAGCTCACCGTCCTGCACACGGATTTTATCGACGGCTCCCCCGTGGCGGATCGTGTTTCCAAAGGATGGGGAAAAGTGCTGGAGAATTTGAAAGCTTTGCTGGAAGGTTCAAACGCGGAGATGCAGAAATCAGATTGTGTTTCTTCTTCCTGCGCATAAGAAAAACGCCCCTTCGGGGGCGTTTCCGTTATGACAGGTTTTAAAAATTTGGTAGTTTCAAAACATGAAAGTAATAATAATTGAATTGCTGAAAATTGCTGGCTATCTAAGCATAATTATAGTCGTCATTTTGTCATTAGTTATAATCTCAGCTTATTTTGCAAGAGATGTACTCCGATGCAACGATTATGGTGGAACATGGGATTCACAAACCGATAGCTGTGAAAATGTATCACCAGAAGATCTTCAAAAAATAAATTCGAAAGCTAATTAAGCCGCTTTCGCTTTCTTGAGTTCTTCTTCGAGCGCGGTGATGCGTCGTTCATATTCCACGACCTTGTTTTCCAAGAACCCGTCGGGCTGGAGCATTTTTTGCACCTTGATCATTTGTTCTTCGAGAATGTAAAGACGTTCTTCGGGTGTACGGTTTTTAAAATGTTCTGGCATTACAACTCCTTAATTCTGTTGTTTAAGCATTTTTATATTCAGAGGCTTCCATAGTATCTATGCACAAAGCACCAATATCGTTTCTATTTAAAAGATCATTAAAGCATGAGCTTTCTTTGAGCGCACTTATAACTTCAAAAGCATCACTATAGCTTCCCAGTTCCAAGGGAAGATTAGTGTAATGCATGTTTATAAGATTTACGAATTTTTCAAGATTAGAAATAAATTTTTCAAATTCATAAACTTTAGCAACACCTAACGGCGTGTCATCTAGAGCATGAATTCGATCTTTGTGTGCGATTCTCTTGTGCCTTGCAGGTAAAACTTTAATTCTAAATTCTTTAATTTCTAAGATTAAAGCCTCCAACTCGTCTTTCGCAATAAGATCAGAAGAGAAATCTGTATTCTCACAAAAGAAATCAATTGTAAGGTTGTCCAAATCACCATCTTTCCTTTTAGTAATAGAAGGATCTGTAATTTTACAAATCTCAAGAATTATGAAACCAATAAATACGTTTTGCAGGTCAAAGAAAAAATGACCTGCTCTGTCTTCTAAAAGTTTTAATCTAGTCGGATTTTTTTCATACAACATCCTAAAGTGATCGTATATCACCTTTAAGAATATGCACGCTTCGTTAAAAGCCAATACATCTTTTTCAGATATAGCTTTCTTTTCTATCATTCAAGCGGCTTCGACCTTTTTGGGCAGGTTGAGTTTCAGGTGCAGGTCTTTCAATTGCGCCTCGGTGATATCCGACGGTGCGTTCATCATCGGGTCCTCATATTGGCCGTTCATGACGAAAGCATAGACTTCGCGCAGGTTCGGTTCATCCGCCAGCAACATCACGATGCGGTCCACGCCGAAGGCACAGCCGCCGTGCGGTGGCGCGCCGTAACGGAACGCGTTCAGCATGCCGCCGAATTTCTTTTCCAGCACGTCTTTGGAATAGCCCGCGAGCGCGAAAGCCTTTTCCATGATTTCGGGTTTGTGGTTACGGATACCGCCCGAGGCAAGTTCATAGCCGTTGCACACGCAGTCATACTGCGTGGCGAGAATGGTCAGCGGGTCTTTGTTCATCAGTGCGTCGAGGCCGCCTTGGGGCATCGAGAACGGGTTGTGGGAGAAATCCACCTTGCCCGTTTTTTCATCCATTTCGTACATCGGGAAATCGACGATCCAGCAAAGTTTATAAACGCCTTTCTCGATGATATCCAAATCCTGTGCTATGCGCGTGCGCGCTTTGCCCGCCATGGCAGAGGCCTTGGCTTCGGATTCGCAAACGAAGAACACAACATCCCCGTCCTGCATTTTCATGGTATCGCGCAGTTTCTTCTGGCTTTCCGCGCCGACGAATTTGGCAATAGGCCCCTTTCCTTCTTCGGTTTCGAAAGCGATGTAGCCAAGACCGGGGGCGCCTTCGCTTTGCGCCCATGAATTCACCTTGTCAAAGAAAGATCGCGGTTGTTTGGCCGCTTGCGGCACATGGATAGCGCGCACGACGCCGCCTTTGGCGATGTAGTTTTTAAACGCGTTGAAAGTGACATCATGTCCGTTGAAAATTTCCGTGACGTCGGTGATTTTAAGCGGGTTGCGCAAATCAGGCTTGTCCGAACCATAGGTGAGCATGGCATAGGCGTAACTCATGTTCGGCAGGAATTCCACGCGGTGTTTGGTGCCCGTGAAATCGGCGAATTCTTCGAAGATGCCTTTGACGACTTTGGTCATCACGTCGAACACGTCTTCTTGTTGCACGAAGCTCATCTCTACATCGAGCTGGTAGAATTCGGCCAAGCGGTCGGCTCTACCGTCTTCGTCACGGAAGCACGGCGCGATCTGGAAGTAACGGTCAAAGCCCGACATCATCAGTAATTGTTTAAATTGCTGCGGCGCCTGCGGAAGCGCGTAGAATTTTCCGGGGTGGAGGCGCGAGGGCACGAGGTAATCGCGCGCGCCTTCGGGGGATGATGCCGTCAGGATAGGCGTGTTGAATTCCTGAAATCCTTCATCCCACATGCGGCGGCGCATGGCGGCGATGACGTTGTTGCGTAGGCGCACGCGGGAATGCATGCCTTCGCGGCGCAAATCGAGATAGCGGTATTTCAGGCGGACATCTTCGCCCGCGCCGTCATCTTCGGCGACCTGGAACGGAATGACATCGGCGTGGCTTTGCACCGTAACGGATTTGACGACGACTTCGACATCACCCGTCGGCATTTTTGCGTTCGTCGTGCCGTCGGCTCTGGCCACCACATCGCCTTCGATGGTGATGACGGATTCAGGACGGATTTTTTCGAGGTCGGCGTTGCCTTGGGCGACCAACTGCGTGAGGCCCGATGTGTCGCGCAGATCTATGAACAAAACGCCGCCGTGATCGCGTTTGCGATGGACCCAGCCCGAGAGTTTTACGCTCTTCCCGATGTCGGATTTACGAAGTTCGCCGCATTTGTGCGTTCTGTAGAGATGCATGTTTTAAAACCCTTTGTAAGCAAAGGATTTTATACAGGGCCGCAGGGGGCTTTGCCAAGGGGTAAAAGGGTATGAAAAATGCGGAAACGCGTGGTTTCTAGCTGATTTTCAGTCCGCAACCGCCCCGCATACGATCCACCAGTACTTCCATGCGGGGTACATCCGCAAGAGATCTGCTTGTATAGCCCTGCGGCGTTGTCACGGTCGTCATGCTGAATTGGAATGCGGGTCTCTGGTTCGTCGGCGCCTCATGGCCTTCTTTGTAGAACGGCACATACTCGGAAGTTTTCAGAGTTGTGCCGCCCGCCGTGGTGTAGTTGCTCTCGTAATCCAGATAAAAAACACGCGATAAATCGCCATGGTCCTTCCATGAAAGCGATGTCATGGATTTACCGTCGGCGGAATTGACGTCCAAATCATAACTGACGAAATCACCGTAAGGACGGCTTTGCGGATCGCGCGTAAAAGTTATACGGGAACCGGCCGGCATGGAATCTATTACATGCGCCGCTTCGCATCGCGCGTAATCCGGAACGCGGGCCATATCGAAATCCTGTACAAGAGTGCTACGCGGCTGCGTCGTTTGCGGTCTTTGCGCATCATCGGGCGCGCCCATGAAAAGGCCCGCGATACCTGCCGTCACGCCGTTAAAAATACTGTTGAAATCAAACATGCTTTAAAACCCCGGGATCATTGTGTATTCGTATTCCTGCGCTTGTTTGCGCAAGATGGCGCCCGCATAGCCGCCCGCTACGGTATTTTCATTTATACGAATAGTATCATTTTCGGGTTGGATAATGCTGTTCCAACCCACAACTTGCGTTCGTATGGAAGAAATAGGTCCTCTGGAAGTTTCCCATTGCGACTGATCACCCGGAAGACGCGGAATATCATACAGAGAATATGTTTGATCGCTATAAATAGCACGCCAATCCATGTCACGGCCGCCGACATCCGCCCAATCCACCATAAAAATCTGGCGGCGGCCTTCGGGGGTTTCTCTTACAGCCTTAACCACATAGCCTTCCACGTCGCTAGCGTATCCGAGTTGGGAGTTAGGATATTTGTAAATTGAATTCGGCACTACATAACCGCGGCTCTCCACTTGTATCTCTGCGCCCGGCATAATCGCATCGACCGTATCTTGAAAGAGATCCATTTCATCTTGCGCGTAATGCGGAATCTGGCTCCGCCATGTTTGCGAGAGCGATGTGGGCGCTGCCACGTTGCCGGAATCGCCGACGAGTTGCGGGCCATGGGCGGGCGGTTGATCTTGCGGTTCGCGTGGCATGGAACATCCCCTAGTTTCCAGAGACAAATGTATCAAAAAGCTTAGTTAAATTTCAAATTATGTAAATTAGCTTTACAAATTTAGGGGAATTTGGGATTTTTGAGGCTTTAAAGAAATCAACTGACCAGATCGCAGGTGCGTCGGATGGCCTGATAAACGCGGGTAATATTGATAGGCGCGATTTCCACGGCAGGACGGCCTTTTGTCCAGCGCTCCGATACAACGTTGAAGGCAGGACCGACTGTACCGCCCAGGTAACTGTCTACCTGAGCGATTTCCACTGACATAATGGAAGAATTCCTGCCCGTGTATACTTCCGCACTGTATTCAAGTTCCCATTTTTTCAAGGGCTTTCCACCCTTGTCTTGCCACTCAAGTCTCAAGCCCTTATCAGAATGCTCATCGTATTTTCCGATGGTGACAGCATAGCGATCTGTATCCTGTTCGGGGATGCTGTAACGCGTGATCTCCATTTCATAGTCCGCGGGCATGGCGGCCTTTGCAACGCTTACCGCGCATTTTGCGTATGCGGGAAGTTCTTCGAATTTTACATCGATGAAAGGAGAGATTTTTTTGCTTTGTGAAACCAGCATCTGCGCCTCGGCCGCTTGGACCACACACAATGCAAATGCGGCGATGCCGGAAAAAAGTGCATTAAGCTTCATCGATCAACCTATTTTGGGAGACATGCATTTAATCACATCGTTCATAAGTTTTAGCGCGTGGTCCCGAACCTCTTGCGTTTGTTGTGGCGTTGTATAGCCGGAACTGCGGTCGGTATAGATCTTGTACGGCAAATCCAATCTGGTTTTATCCATCTGCACGGTGGTGGAAGCATCGTCGAATTTCATGGTGGCGACATTGGGCGAACGAAAGCCCATGCTTACTTTTACCGACAAAGTGTCTTTCGTAGCCGTATCAGAACGGAGCATGATACGGGATTCCCGTATGGTTGTTCCGTCACCTTGCGTATAGACGAAATGGTAGCTTTTGACGCCGTTTGTCAGGGGATATACGCCGAAAGCTTTTTTCGCACCCTGGGGCGCGTTATCGTCCACAACTTCCATGGCACAGTCCCGCAGGCGTTCATCTTGGGCTTTTTGAGCCGGGGTTTGGGCCTCTGCGGCCTGCGCCGCACCCATAAAAACGGCGGCAGTCATAAGAGTTCGGGCAATTTTCATGGCATTCTGATATCATGAGATTTAATATTATGTCAATAAATACCCATTCGGTGGGCCGTTTTACATGCCCCCTTCCCCTTAACCATTCCAGCCTTTAAACAAAAAGCATGATTATCCAGACCCAAGAACAGCTTAACCAGTTATGCGCCGACCTTTCCAAGGGGCCGTACCTGACCATTGATACGGAATTCCTGCGTGACAAAACCTATTTCCCGCGCCTGTGTCTGCTCCAGATGGCGGGGCCGAATGTGGATGCCGCCGCGATAGACCCGTTCATCGAAGGGCTTGATTGGGCACCCATCAAAGATTTGATGGCGAACCAGAATGTTTTGAAGGTGTTTCACGCGGCACGTCAGGACCTCGAGATTTTCTATCATCTGTACAAAGTTCTGCCGACGCCGATTTACGACACGCAGGTCGCAGCCATGGTATGCGGATTCGGAGACCAGGTGGCCTATAACGCGCTGGTGCGCGAATTGACGGGGCGCGAGCTGGAAAAAAACGCGCAGTTCACCGATTGGTCGCGCAGACCGTTATCGCCAAAACAAATCCGTTACGCGCTGGACGATGTTGTGTATCTACGCGACGTGTATGAAAAACTGCACGAGCGGTTGACCAAACAAGGCCGCGAAGAATGGGTGTTCGAGGAGATGAAGATTTTGAATTCTCCCAGAACTTATCAAAACCCGCCCGAAGAATCATGGAAGCGCATCAAGGTGCGTTCCGATAAATCCGATGTTTTGATGATATTGAAGGCATTGGCAGCGTGGCGTGAGGAAGAAGCCGTGCGCAAGGATGTGCCGCGGTCCCGCATTTTAAAAGACGAAACCATTGCCGATATCGCGATGTATAAACCGCGCGATGATGACTCGTTGCAGCAGATCAGAAGCCTTCCGTCCGACATAGCGCGCGGCAAGATCGGCAAACAGGTTTTGGAGATTATCAACGCGGCTTTGGATTCCCCGCGCGAAAACTGGCCCAAGGCCGAACGCAAGGAACCTTTTCCCAAACACGCGGCAGGAACGCTCGAAATGCTCAAGATGCTCCTTCGTATCAATTGTTCCGAAGCGGATGTGGCGGCGAAACTCGTCGCGGATTCCGAAGATCTTGAAACGCTCGCCGTTGAAGCCAATCCCGATATCGCAGCCTTGCACGGCTGGAGAATGGAAGTGTTCGGGAAAGATGCGCTGGATCTCAAGAGCGGCAAGATCGCTCTGCGCCTTGAAAAAGGCCGCGTTAAAAAGGTGCTGATTTAACTTTTAATCGTTTTTATCCCAGAGCCATGCGGCACCACGCACGCCCGATGAATCCCCGTGGATGGGCGACTTGAGTTTCGTGTGCACGAAATCCGAAAACACATACTGACCCCACAGGCGCGGCACATCGTCATACAACGCGGCAACGTTGCTCATGCCCCCGCCCAAGACGATCACATCAGGATCAACCAGATCGATCACCACAGACAATGCGCGCGCAAGGCGGTCGGCGAAACGCTGATACGCCGCTATGGCCTTTGGCTCGCCTGCTTTCATGTTGGCAATAATATCATGCGTGCCCAGCTCTTCGCCCGTCACGCGCGCGTAGTCGCGTTTAAAGCCCGTACCCGAAATCCATGTTTCCTGACAGGACGGTTTTCCGCAGTAGCAATATTCACCGGGATATTCGGCCCAATTCTTATTGCTCGTCGTCATAACGATTTTCTTGTCCGTCGGCGGAACGGGGATTTTAAACGGGTTGGGCAAACCATCGGGCGCGTAGCAACGCGGATATGGCAACGGGTTGTGCCCCCATTCGCCCGCGATGCCGTTTCGTCCCGTCACCGGTTTTCCATCCACCACCAAACCGCCGCCGCAGCCCGTGCCGATGATAACGCCGAACACTATCTTTGCGCCCTGCGCAGCGCCGTTGACCGCTTCTGACACTGCAAAGCAATTCGCGTCGTTTTCGATGCGCACCCCGCGCCCCAACAATTTTTCCAGATCCTTTTTCATCGGCTTGCCGATCATCCAGAGCGAATTGGAATTCTTGATAAGGCCCGTGTCTTGCGAGATGGAACCCGGAATACCGATACCTATCGTGCCGTTGGCACCGACATGGGTTTCGGCCTCGTCGATCAGATCTTTAAAAGATTGCAGACTCGCCGCGTAATCATCGCGCGCCGTGGTTATGCGTTTGCGAAACAGCTCCTTGTCGTTCGATGCGTCCAGCGCGATAATTTCGGTTTTTGTGCCGCCGAAATCAATGCCTATGCGCACGGAAGATTTGGACATGCTTATTTCTTCAGCAAAGCGGAATGGGGTTTTACGCCAAAGCCATAACGATCGACATGTTCGGCCTGAATTTCCGCATAGAGCTTCGCGGATTGGAATTCGATTTCGGAGGTCAGGGGATATGTGGGTCGTTCGTTGGAATCAAGAAGGCGTATATTATCTTTTTCGCGGCAGGTGCCCGTTTGCGTTTCCACGACGGTTACGGGCTCATCGGAAGAATTGATCATACAATGCACGGAGCCCTGCGGCAGCGAAAGCGAGCCGCCCGCATACACATCATAACGCGCGCCGTTCAGGATTACCGTGAGAATGCCGTCACGCACATCCCATAATTCAGCGCGGCCGCGGTGGCGTTGCAGGGATAGCATGTAACCTGGTTTGACCGTGATTTGCTTGATGCAGACATCGCCGCCGCCAGAGTGTCGCGCCTCGATCACGTGGTTGCTGCCCCACGGAGAATCCACATCCTGCCCCGATTCATAATCGGCGGAATCGTCTTCAATCCGGTATGATTCCACAGCCTCGATTTCCCGCTTGTTTTCGGGGTTTTCGAAGTCGTAATGGGGGTTCCATTCAGAATTAAACTTGGTCATATATCCAGTCAGAGTCTTATGCAAACTTCTGCTCGGGAGCAGATATGCGCGTGATGTTGATCTGAGCCAGATATTGATCTACTTCGGCGCGCATGGGAAGGGCTGTTTGTGCCCCGACCTTTGTGCAGGCCAAAGAACCCGCCACAGAGGCCTCTTTGAAGGCATCTTCCAGCGATTTTCCCTGATCGAGCGCGGCTGTCAGGTATCCGGTATAGGCATCCCCCGCCCCTACCGTATCTATCGGTTTGATTTTCAAAGGCGAAACCATATAGGTGCCTTCGTTCGATGTAACGATCGAGCCTATGCCGCCCATTGTGACAACCGTGACAATATTGAAACTGTTGTGCAGTTCCTGCGAGAAAGCAGTTTTGTCATGCGTTTGCATGCTGAACATTTTTCCGACCGCATCGGCTTCGTGTTCATTCAGAATGATGACGTCTAGATTTTTCAAAAGTTCGGCGCTGAGCGGTTTGTCGGCCGGCGCAAAGTTCATAACGGTGCGGGCACCTTTTGCCTTGGCGCGCAGGATCAGTTCCTCGGTTTCTTTCATCGGCAATTCGCCCTGAACCAGAACGGTCGTATCTTTGGTCAGAACGGAATCCGGAATCGTGTCTTGTTTCGCCAAAAGATTGGCGCCCTGCGAGACGACAATTTTGTGTTTTCCATCTGCGTCGTTGATAAAGATGGTGGCTAGGCCCGACGGAACGTCTTCGAGCATTTTCACGCCCGATACATCGACATTGTTTACGGCAAGGTTTTTGTACATCTGGCGTCCGTGACCACCGTCACCCAGCGCACCATAGAATTTTACAACCGAGCCTGCGCGCGCGGCGGCTACGGCCTGATTGGCACCTTTGCCTCCGGGTGCTTCGTCATGCCTGTCGAGAAATATTACCTGATCATGCGGGGGCAAATCCGCCTGATGGAAAAAGATGTCGAGCACGTTCGAGCCGAATACAACGATCATAATACTATTCCTGTTTTAATATTGTCCTTCGGACGGTGCGATTATGCGCCCGCCAGATATTCCTCAAGGGTTTTCTTCGCGCCTTTTTCGTGAAGCGAAGTCAACGCATCGCGCACCGCGCCGATCAGTTTGCCGTTCAAGCCGACATCACCGAAGATTTCATCGAGACCAAGTACGCCCGTAGGATCTTTCGGTTCCACCTTGATGCGGTCCTGCATTTTTGCTTTCGCGGGATCTTTGATTTCGATCAGTTCGTTGGTTTCATCCACGCCCGACAGATAACGGAACCAGCCCGCCAGCGCCAAAGCGGCGAATTTGATCGAGCCGCCGTTTTCGAGTTGATAACGGATGCAGGGCAAAATGGCGTTCGGGATTTTTTGCGATCCGTCTTCGGCCAAACGCTGCACCTGATCGCCGATTGCCTTGTTGGCAAAGCGTTCGATCAATTTGTCTTTGTATTTGTCGAGATCGATACCCGGCACATCAGGCACGGACGGCGTGATGTCCTTGTCCATATAGGTGCGCACGAATTTCGCGATCAGCGGATCCGCCATCGCGAGGTCAACGCGGCGGTAACCCATCAGGTAGGAAATATAAGAAAGCGCGGAGTGCGAACCGTTCAAAAGGCGCACTTTCATTTTTTCGTAGGGCTCGACGTCTTTTACCAACTGCACGCCGACTTCTTCGAATGCGGGACGACCGTTGCAGAATTTATCTTCGAGAACCCACTGGCGGTAGTCTTCGCAGACCACGGGCCATTTGTCCTGAATGCCATATTCGTTTTCGATGAGGTCAACAATTTCGGGCGTGGTCACAGGCGTGATGCGGTCCACCATGCAGTTGGGGAACGATACTTCGGCCTTGATCCAGTCAGCGAGTTCTTTGCTGATCTGGGTTGCGAATTGGAGGACGAGTTTTTGCGTGAGATGGCCGTTGCCGGGAAGATTGTCGCACGACATGACCGTAAAGGGTTTCATGCCTGCCTTACGGCGGCGTGCCAGCGCATTCACGATATAGCCGTAAGCCGTTTTCGGATTTTCCGGAGATTCCAGATCGCTTTTGATATTGGGATTGGTCAGATCCAGATCGCCCTGCTGGTTGTAGCAGTAGCCTTTTTCCGTGATGGTCAGGGAGAGAATTTTCACATCAGGATCCATCAGGCGTTCAACAACCGCCATCGGGTTTGCGGGCGCATGGTGCATTTCCTTGATGCCGCCGCAGATTTTCAGTTCATCGCCGTTGGTTGTTCTTTCAAGAATGCTGTAGAGCACGTCTTGTTCATTCATCGCCGTGACGTTGGCGGAATCGCTGGGCAGCATGCCGACGCCTGAGATCATCCAGTCAGAGGGATTTTTTTGCATCAGATCGTGAATGTACAAAGCCTGGTGCGAACGGTGGAAGCCACCGACGCTCATGTGGACAATGCCGCATTTCAGGGCGTTTCTGTCATAGGTCGGACGGGCAATGGAGGAAGGTATGTTCCCGAGGTTTTGTGCGTTCAGGCGCATGGGATTACCTTGTGCTTTCTTTTGTGCGGATTCTGGCATGTTTTTCTCTGTCTAGTGTCTTAAGGGTAATTAGGGCATACCGACACTAGGAGTACCGGGCGAAGAGTCAAAATCTTTTTTGTCCCGATTTACGAAATTCAACAATGCCGAAGGCATATGGTCGTCTTCAATATCCTTGAAATGCTCTTCCACGCGCTCTGTAAAGCGCGGTTCCGTGCCCATCTGACCCCAAATAGTGGTTTCGCTGAAGATAACCGCCATTGCGTTCTTGTTATCGCGGACCAGAGCAGGGAATTTCATCGCGCCGCCCTTTTCATCGTTCGGAAGATCCACGTCCAGACCTTTTTCTCTCTGGCGCGTAACTGCGGGCATCTGCGAAGGCAGATAACCGTCATCGGTCAATTTGGATGTGTATTGGAGCCAAGCGGCCGTCGCAAAGTTAACGCAATCCGAAGGCAGATTATGGGACAGGGCTTTCTTACCTGTTTCCAAGAAGCGCTGGCCGACTTTGTCAACGCCGTTGCGGGCCAATCTGGTAAGCGGGTCACAAACGAATTCGTTATCAAGTCTGTAAATGACTTCTGCTTTGAATTTGTTGTAGTCAGTGCCTTCAAGAGGTTCGAGTGTAGCAATGACCTCATCCATAAACTGGCTTACGAATTCGCGCACATTCCGATCTTTCATCGCTTCGTGCGAATATTTGTAACCCATCTGGTGACCTACAACTCCGAGAGCCATGTGCGCACCGTTTAGAACGGACACTTTCATATGCTCATACGCACCGACCTTAGGAGAAAGTCTTGCTCCTATTTCTTTGTCTGCGAATTTCATGATACCGGAATCACGGAAAACTTGTCCTATAGGGCCTTCACGCTCACTCAAATCTTCAATAACGAACGGAATTTTCGGCATTGGTTCGGTCAGGACAGGGTTGCTGTCTACAACGCCAAGTGCCTTTATCTCTGCCGTGTGATTTTCACTCTTGCTTGGGGTGATGCGGTCAACCATCGTTGTCGGGAAAGGCACGTTGTTCGCAATCCAGGCCGGCAGTTCCGGATCAACATGCACCGCGTAACCTGCAAGAGCGGTTCTTAGTTTTGCAGCGTTGTTCGGAAGGTTGTCGCAAGAGACAATGACGGGCGGTGCGATGCCGTTCAGACGTCTGTAATTCAAGGAATGGGCCAGAAGACCAAGCGTGGAAAGTTCGGGATTGCTGGGGTCAAGACAGTTTTTAATATCTTGATGGTCAATATCAAGGCCTTCTTTGCCGATGTAATAACCTTTTTGCGTAACGGTCAGTGTAATGATCTTGATAGAAGGATCGGCAGCCGCCGTAATCATTTCCTGCGCGTTTTCACGCGCACAGATAATTTTTCGCACACTTCCTATAATTTCATGATCTTCAACCCCGACGCCTTTGGTTGTCAGGCAGTACAAACCGTTTTGCGGCATAAGATCGTTTTTGATGGTGGGAGAGCGAAGGCTCGCTCCGATAATACCCATGTTTAAAGGCTCGTTATTGTCGGACGCCTTGTTCATGATGTCATGCGCCATTTTGGCGAGGTGCGCGCGGAAGAAGTTAGACGGGCCTATATGAAAGATGCTGGTCTGAACGTCATCAAGAAGATAACGCGGCCTGTCGAAAACATTAGGGACTTCCCACAAATTGTCTTCATTCAGGGACACGGGATCCCCTTGAGTTTTGGCAGCATTGAGCATTGATTACACAGACCCTCATTATTCATTCTTATAAAGAAAAACCTATTACCGTACCGCTTACCTACAGGACGTAATTCCTGCAACACCACATTATGTTATATATGAAAATTACTATTAATTATTAAATAGCTAAAAATCAAGGAAAATACTTAACGCAGGTGCGAAATGACAAGCCCTGGATCTAATATAATATATTGTTATTAAAGAGAAATCAGAGATATCCCCTATTTGATAATTTCTTTGATCAGAGGAATGGAGACGCTTTTCTTCTCGATCAGGGCCAAATGGTCCAAATCCTCGACTATCCGCCGCGCCTCTTCAAACGAGCGCTCCATGTGGGACAATATATAGGACACGACTTCTTGGCTGACCCGTAGTTGCCGGTCATTAAAAAGCTTAACCAGTATGGAACTCAGCAAAACATCATCAGGTTCGCGTATCGCAACGGCCGGCGCGGCGCGCAAACGTGATGCCAGATCGGGCAATGCGAACGATCTGCGCACGGGCGGCTCCACCAGCGTCATGAGGATGGAGCGTTTTTCTTCCTTGAAAAGATTGTAGAGATGGAAGAGCCCCTTCTCGTTCTCGACATTGCCGATCAATTTATCCGCGTCTTCCAAAATCACATGCTTCGCGGCGGACGCGATATGGCGAATGGATTCATCGTTCAATGTGTCCGGGCGTACACACGCGGCGTTTGATCTTTCGCCCCACACAGCGGCGAGATGCGATTTGCCCGAGGCAACGGGGCCATAGAGCATGAGTATCGGCGCGGGCCATTCGGGCCAGAGATCTATCCATGCGACAGAATCCTGATTGTTCGGCGCGATCAAAAAATCATCGCGGCCCATCGCCGTGCGATGACCGAGATCGAAAGGTATCTGTTTGCTTTTGGATGCTTCAGACATTCCCGCTGTCTTCCAAAATAATCGGCGATTCTTCGACTTCTTTCAGATAAAGCGGGCTGGATTTATATCGCTGGATGGCAAAGCCGACCAGCACGCCGATGACGGCGGCAACAGGCACGGCGACCAGCATGCCGACGATACCGAGGAGAGATCCGCCCGCCAGTAGCGCGAAGATAATCCAGAGCGGATGAAGCCCGACGGAGTCTCCCACCATCTTCGGAGCGAGGAAATTGCCTTCGATGAACTGGCCCGCCATGAAGATGGCGGCGATAATAGACGTATAAACAATGTCGCCCGCCTGGAACCACGACACCGCGATACCGACGACCAAACCGAGCGTGGAGCCGACCAGCGGAATGATGGAAAAGATACCGGCGCCCAGACCGATCAGAAATCCGTAATTCAAACCCGCAACCGAAAGCGCTATGGCATAGATGACGCCGAGCGTGAAGGCGACAGTCAATTGTCCGCGAATGAAACCAGAAAGCTTTGTATCGATTTCACGAAGGAGCCGGCGAATGACTTGCGCGTGCTGGCGCGGATAAAGGCTTTCGACCCAGCGCGTGATGTTGGGCCATTCCGTCATCATAAAGAATGCAATGAGTGGTGTGAGTGCAAGCGTGGTTGCCATTTCAGCGAGTACTTTCCCGCCCGTGGCAAGACCGCCGACGATGCCGCCCGTGATCCCGCCCGTAACACCGACGACTTTGCCTGCGTTGCCTTTCAGATACTCGTTGATCTGTTCGATGTAATCTTCACCGATGCGATCCTGAATCCAGATCAGGTAAGGATTGAGGTAATCGAGCAGGTTTTGAATGTAGTTCGGCATCTGCTCGATCAGCATCTGCGCCTGACGGAATGCCATCGGTGCGAGTAGAACGAACAACAAAAGCAGGAAACCGAAGAATAAAGTTAGGATAACAAGCGATGTCGCCCAGCGGGGGATTTGTCTGCGCGAGAATTTGCGCATGACGGGATCGAGCAAATACGCGATCGCAATACCCAGAATGAAGGGCGTCAGGATGGAATTGAAGACCCACAGGAACCCTATGAACAGCAG
>DLGR01000036.1 GCA_002482805.1 Micavibrio sp. UBA7689
AATGGAGCTTGCCTGCGCCGCCATAAAAGAGTATCTAGAAACCCGATGAAAACCGCTTTTGCCCATATCGGCCAATACGCCGCCCTCTATTATGCCCTCTAGGGCAGGTTTTCACACGTTTCCAAGACATTATTGGACTATATTCAACCAATTTCTTAATTTGAGGGCACAAACCCATGTTTAAACAGATAACAATTATTGGCTTCGGCTTGATCGGCTCCTCGATCGCCCGCGCCATCAAACAAAACGGTCTGACGCAAAAACTAATCTGCGGCGATATGTCCCGCGATGTGTGTGACAAAGTAAAACAACTCGGCATAGCGGATGAGGTCTACTCTGATCTTTCCAAATCCGTGCAGGGAAGCGATCTTGTCATTCTTTCCATTCCCGTCGGTGCCATGGGCGCTGTCGCGGATAAAATCGCGCCGCATCTGATGCCGGGCTGCATCGTCACGGACACGGGCTCGGTAAAATCTTCGGTGATGCTTGCACTGCAGCCGCGCCTGCCGTCAAAGGTACATTTGATCGGCGGACATCCGCTCGCGGGGACTGAACATTCGGGGCCAGAAAACGGTTTCGCGGAATTGTTCGCCAACCGTTGGTGGATTCTAACGCCGATGCCTCATACCGAATTGCTGGCGGTTGAAAAACTGACGAAGCTTTTCGAAGCCTGCGGCTCCAACATTCAAATCATGGATTGCGAACATCATGATCTGGTGCTGGGCATCGTCTCGCACCTGCCGCACCTGATCGCCTACACAATCGTCGGCACGGCAACGGATCTGGAAGACGATGTCAAAGGCGAGGTCGTAAAATTCGCGGCAACGGGTTTCCGTGATTTCACGCGTATCGCTGCAAGCGATCCCGTCATGTGGCGTGATGTGTTCTTGAACAACAAAGATGCGGTGCTCGAAGTGCTTGGCCGCTTTACGGAAGATTTGACGGCCATGCAAAAAGCCATTCGTAAAGGGGACGGAGACTATCTTTATGAAAGGTTTAAAGAGACGCGTGAAATAAGACGCCAGATCATCGACGCGGGTCAGGCTAATTACGTGTACCCCAAACAATCAGCGGAAGTTCCAGCACCTGTAGCGGCCCCACGGTCAAAATCCGGTTCTTGACGCTTACGGACAGGTAAACCTCGCGCTGTCCGCTTGCTTCGTCATGCGTGGAAAGCCCGTTGAGGATGGTCATGCCTACGGCGCTTGCGAACGGATCGATCAGTCCCGCCTGCTTTTGCTCCTCGATGAAAGCTTCATAGCCTTGCACGTTGCTGTCCATGAAAAAAGCGGGCTGCAATGCTTCGTCGAATGAAAAATGTCCGCGCCCGTATGAATACAGCGAACCTTTGGTCAGTTTGTAATCACGTATGTCGATCTTACCGCCGCTTTTTTGCCAACGCGCGATATCTTCCTGCGTGAAAGTGCGGGGCAGGCTGTATGGCACGCCTAGCTTTGCATCGAGCGAACTCAGCGACCATATGATCGGGTCGACAATCCCCGCGAGTTGAACGCCTTCGGGAAAGGAAATATGAAGCGTCATGCCGGGAATGGGAAACCCGCGTGCCATGGCTTTGGGAAAAAGCAACGTTGTGTTGCCCAATTTCACGCCGCCCGTGTAATGCACTTCGGGCACGAACGGAAAATTGGTCAAGATTGGTTTGGGTCCCAGAAACTGCACGCCGTCGGCTTGCGCGCTCACATACAAATGGCCGATCTCGCGTTTGAACCAACTTGCGCTGTACGCCCAGAATGTCAGGTAAACCCCGATCAGGAAAAGCGCGAAGACAACGACGATGGCTTTGTTGCGTTTTGTCATGACGCCAACGCTTTACGCCCTTCCGCAATCAAAGCATCTGACGCGGTTTCAATTTGTGTCTCGAGCATCTTCATCACCTCGTCGGCGGGCAGCCCTGCGGGAATAACGGGCAGGTATTGTACAACCACCGTGCCGCTGTGCTTCCAGAAAGAATTGCGCGGCCAGTAAAGCCCGCTGTTGATGGCGACGGGCAGGATAGGCATGTTCAATTCCGAATATAATTTGATTATGCCGCCTTTATAGGGTTTCTGCGCCGTGGTGGTGCCGACAGGCACGCGCGTGCCTTGCGGGAAAATCACGATAGGTCTGTGGGCATCGCGCATCTTGCGCGCGCCTTCGTATAAAGATGCCGTGGCGGCGGCGCGGTTGCCGCGGTCGATGGCGATAACGTCCAGCTTTTTCAAAAACCATCCGAACAGGGGTAGGGACAGCAATTCCTTTTTAAGGATGATGGTTGCATCTTCGAAAAGCCTGAAAATATGCAGCGTCTCCCACGCGGAATAATGCTTGCTGGCAACAAGATACCCCACATCGTCACTTGGCTTGTTTTCGATACCGCGAATTTCGTAATCGATGCCTGCCACGTATTTTTGCAGGAAATAGGCACCGTCCTGATAAAACTTCGCAACGCCCAGCGCGAATTTACGCGGGAGCAAGAGCGAAGGGAGTGTCAGAAGGCACACGACGGGTGTCCAGATGCCGTAAAAAACAATGTTGAAAATAATGCTGCGTACTGCGTCCATGTTTATCCGTTAAGAGCTGGGTTTTTATCTTGTAAATCAAAGCGCAGCCACGTGGCCAGCACCTTGTTGTATTCCTGAAAGGTCAGTATCCAGAATTTTTTCGTCCACGGCTCGAAATCGGCGGGAACCACGGGATGTTTGTAAATTACAATGTCCGGCATGGAGCGATGGAACATCATGGATGACCGCGCCATGTGGTAATTCGCGGTGACAAGGCGGACGGATGCTACTTTGTTCTTTTTGATCCACGCTTCGCTTTCGGTGGCATTGCCTGCCGTCGTGTCAGCGCTGTAGCCCAGTGTCGTGCAACACAGAACTTTCTTTTGATCGCCCTTCCAAAGCTGAAGCAACTCTTCGGTTTTTACCTGCTCGTTCACGCCGGAAATGAAAAGCAGTTTTGCCTTGTCGGCGGCGAGCAGGTCGAACCCTTCATTGATGCGTTTGTCGCCGCCTGTCAAAACGATGATGGCATCGGTTTTGGTGTCCGGCGATTGCGGGTTCATGGAAACCACCGACGCCGCAAACCACATCCACCCCAGCGCCCATATCAACACGAGCGTGAACAAAGCGGTCATACAATAGGCGATCAGGCGGAATAAAATCATATCAAGGCATCTTTGTGAGAACACGCATCACGGTAAAACGTGCGGTGAACATGGCGAGCGCGGCGATGGGAAGGGGCAAGAGGATGAGCATGATTTTCTGATCGGCGCCCAGTTTGAAATCGGGGACGAGGTTGACGCCCATATTCCCCGCAACCATGCCGATAATGAACAACAACACCGCGCCGCCGATCACGCCGATAATCCCGCCTTGTAAGGATAAGATTAAAGTGTGGCGCTGCAATTGTTTGGCAATATAGGAATCCGACGCGCCCATCAAATGGAGCAATTCGAGCTCTTCCTTGTTTTCAGACAATTTGGACCGCACACCGCCTGCGACGGCGACCAGCGTCGTGACGCTGATGATAAGGCCGAGCAATATCGCCGCAAACTGTAGCGCGCCGGTAAACCGCGCCACTTCGGAAAGCCAGCTTTCATGTGTGTCGATCCGTGCGCGTGGGGCCACTTCCTTGATTTCGGCTTCGAGCGCTTTGATATCGGGCTTGGTGCCTTTTTCGAACGTCACGGAAATGATGCCGGGAATCGGAATGGAATCCATCACCATGTCTTCGCCGAGCCAGGGAGAGAGCAATTCCCGCACATGGCTTTCTTCCATGATTTCGGCTTCCAATACATCGCCGCGGGCGCCGATGATTTTGGCGGCGTCGTCCGTCATGCTTCGCACGGAACTGGCCGCGATCATTTCACCTGCGGAATCGCTTGCCGGAATTTCGATGGTGATTTTATCGGCCAATCCTTGCTCCCACCGCGTCGTCATGGCGGATAGCGCAAACGATGCAGCGAGTGCCAGCATACCCAAAATGCTCATGAGGCCGATCAAAAGCCGCAAAAACGAATTGCTCGACCCGCCCGTTAGCGGCAAATCATAGCGGCGTTTGCCTTTTGCGACGCCGAGCGCACGCTCACGTGACAATGTGTTTCTGAATTTGGCGAGAAGGGCGAACATCAGTAAACCCCCTCGAGACGTTTGCGCAACCCGTGTTTGGTCGGCTCTTCGATATGCAAACGTCCTTTTTCGAGGATCATGCGCTTGTGGCCGAATTTGTCGATGATCGCCTGGTTGTGCGTGGCGATGACGACTGTCGTTCCCATTTTGTTGAGCTGGTCGAACAACGCCATCAAACGGAATCCGATTTCATCATCAAGGTTACCCGTCGGTTCGTCGGCGAGGAGCAATCTCGGACGCGTGATTACAGCACGGGCAATCGCGACGCGCTGCTGTTGTCCGCCCGACATCGTGTTGGGTAACGCATATTTCTGATCTCCGAGCCCGACCCAGTCCAAAAGCTCCGCGACATTGTTTTGAATTTCTTTTTCGGGGCGGCCTTGAATGCGCAAAGGAAGCGCGACGTTGTCAAACGCGCTCATGTGATTGAGCAAACGGAAATCCTGAAACACTACGCCGACTCGTTGGCGCATGGCGGCCAGTTGATCGCGGCCCAGTTCACCGATATTTTGCCCGAACATTTGAATTAACCCGCGCGTGGGCATACGGCCCAGATACATCAATGAGAGCAGGGATGTTTTACCCGCGCCTGATGGACCGGACAAAAAATGGAACGAGCCGGGGTCGAGCTGGAAGTTGATATCTTCCAGCACCTCCGGCCCGATGCCGTAACGCAATCCTACATGCTCGTAGCGTATCAAGTTTACTCTCTATTCTTTGGCAAGATTTTCTTGCGGTTCCATGTCCTGCTCCTCGGCGTTGCCTTTGTTGAGGATGCGTTGAATCGATTTCGCGCGTAGATACGCGTTGTCGATTTTTTCGGCGCAGGCATAGGCGTGTTCCACAAAGGCCTTGTCGAGGAAGATGCGCGACACGGTGTCATAGGCTTTATTCCGGTAAGATGGCGTATCTATGGCGGCGAGGCTGATCAGGACATTTTGCAGATCGCCGCGCTCGGCTTGAATCTCCGCCGTCTCGCCATATGCCTTGTTGCGGAGCGCGGTGTTGGTCATCGATGCCGCCGTCTTGCGCGCGCCATCGTCATCACCCGCGAAAGCTTGGGACATCGCGATATAGGTATAGGCGATGCCTTGCGAGGGCGGATGGTTGATGAGCGCGGCCTGCTCGGAAAGTTTCAGGAACAGCGTTCTATATTGCGCGCTTGACCATTTTAAACTTGCCGCCGCCATGCCGATGCCGCGAATGGTCATGGCCTTGGTGTCGTTGTCCACGATTTTGGGGATGAGCGCGATGGCCTTATCGGCTTGCCCTTCATACGCGTAAGTCTTGGCGAGTTCGCGATAGGTCTGGTCCTTCCAGTCCTGCTTGTCGATGGCCGGGGCCAGAGCTTCGATTTGTTTGAGAAGGCATGGGCGGTCCATGGCGCTGCAGGCGGGGATCTTGTCCTCGGCGCGGGCCTGTGTACAGAGGCCGAAAACCAATATGAAAAGGCCTGTGAGGGCCGAGAATCTGCGGGTGGTCATATGCCTGCCTTGCCGTTCGCGTCAGTGTGTCTTATACATACAGTATAGACCTTTGCATTGGAAGCTAGCGCCCGCCCATGATCCTCAACTGTCCCTCCTGTACCATGCGTTATTTGGTGGCCGAAGGCGCCATCGGCCCGAACGGCCGGACGGTGCGCTGTGCCCATTGCGGCCATCAATGGTTTCAGGAGAAAGAAGAGGGGTTGGACGAGGAATTATTCGCCTCCGAAGCCTCGTTTGGCGATATTCCGGACAATTTCGTGGACACGATGGAGGACGAAGATGATGAAATCGCCTTCGAACCCGCCAAAAACGATGTCGTCGATCTGCCGGATGCCCGCGATTCCGACTTTCAAAGTATTTTACAGAAAGAATTGAAGGACAAACCCATTCCGGCGGGCGTGCTCCCCGTCCACGAACATGAAGAATTTGTTCTGCCGACCAAATCGCAAAAAATCAAAATCTCGAACGACCGTCTGGCGGGCTTCGCCACGGCCGCGGCGATTTTTCTCTGCGTCTTTATCGGCTTCCTGCTGATGCATGCGCCGATCAGCCGCGCATGGCCGCCCTCCAATCTGGTTTACGACTTGATGGGTATGAAACCGATCATGCCGGGTGATGGTTTGAGTCTCGAAAGCCTCAATGCTGAATTCAAGGATTCCAAAATTCTGTTTTCGGGCAGCGTCGTGAATTTGAAAGACAAGGATGCGCACGTTCCTTCCATCATGATCAGCATTCTGGATAAGGATGAAAAACCCATCAAACAGATCCTGTTCCCGCCACCCGTTTCGCGCCTGAAGGCCGAAGGCGTGGTGGAATTCAACGGCTCCTATCCCAATTTACCCGATGGCGCGATCAGCGTGTCATATGCATTTTCATTCTTGAAAGCGAAACCATCCGAGGCTGAATCTACGGCCGAAAATGCTGAATCCGAACCTGCCGCCGCTACGCCTGCGGACGCACCCGCCGCACCCGTGCAAGAAACACATGAAGACGAAACTCACGAAGCTCCTGCAGCTCATCATTAGCGGATTTAAATTGTTTGAACCCGTCGTGCTTCTGGCATTGATGGTGTTCATCTTCATGGTCATGGGCTTTACCGAAGTGGCCGATGACGTGATGGAAGGCGACACGCACGGCATAGACACAGCACTTTTGATGATGCTGCGTGACGGGAACGACTCACAAAATGCGTGGGGCCCGCCATGGGTCGAAGAAATGATGCGCGATGTCTCGGGCATGGGCGGAATTCTTATTCTCTCGTTCGTATCCATAGGCGCCGCGGCATATTTATTTATGCGCAAAAAAATCGGGCAGGGGGTTTATCTTCTGGGCACAGTTGCAGTCGGAACTTTGCTTTCGAATATTCTAAAGGCAGGCTTTGATCGTCCGCGCCCCGATCTCGTACCCCACGGCTCATATACTTTTACGGGCAGTTTCCCCAGTGGTCATTCCATGATGGCGGCGATTGTGTATTTGAGCGTCGGCGTGTTGCTGGCGCGGGCCCACGACAATATAAAACTGAAAATATATTTCATCGCGCTGTCGGTGATATTGACGGTGGCGATAGGGATCAGCCGCGTGTATCTCGGCGTGCATTGGCCGTCCGACGTGCTCGCGGGATGGATGGCGGGATGCGCGTTTGCGCTCACCTTCTACATGCTCGAATGGGCGTGGATGTCTAGGACGCGGCTTTTGTCTTTTTGGAAGACCAGTCGGGGATGATATCCCGCCCGATAATTTCCTCATACGTTTGACGTTCGCGGATCACGGCGTAATGGCCGTCTTTCGTCATCACTTCGGGTGCCATCGGGCGCGTGTTGTAATTGGATGCCATGCTCGCGCCATACGCACCCGCCGTTTTGATAACGGCCAGATCGCCCTGTTTCATGCTCTGCATTTCGCGGCCTTGGCTGAACGTATCGCCTGTTTCGCAAATCGGGCCCACAATGTCATACGTGGCCCACGGCGCGTTGCGGTTCTGCACGGGTTCGACGCCGTGATATGAATCATACATGGCGGGGCGGATCAAATCGTTCATCGCCGCGTCGATGATCAAATGTTTTTTGGTTTCCGTTTCTTTCACGAACACGACTTCGCTCAAGATTACACCCGCTCCGCCCACAAGGTAACGACCCGGTTCGGTGATAATCTGCGTGTCCAGCGGGACGATGATGTTGTTGACCCATTGCGCATAGGAGTCGAGGTCCAGCAATTGTTCATCCTTGTAGACGATCGGAAAACCGCCACCGATATCGAGCGTCTTGACCGAATGGCCTTGGCTGCGCAGTTTCGTGACGATCTCGGGAAATTTCGAAAACGCCTCTTCGAATTTTGCGACTTCAAACACTTGGCTGCCCAAATGCATCGAAAGCCCGACGGGGTCGGTGTGGGTCATTTGCGCGGCGCGCGCATAGGCTTCTTCCATCACTTCAATGCCGATGCCGAATTTATCGCCCTTGCGGCCCGTGGAAATTTTCGAATGACCGCCGCCTGAGACATTGGGGTTCAATCGGAACGCAACTTTCGCCTTGATGCCGACTTCGGCGGCGACGGCGTTGATCTTTTCCAGTTCGGGCAGGGATTCCACATTCAATTGCAAAATGCCCGCTTTCAAACACTGCGCGATTTCGCTTTGCGATTTGCCGACGCCTGTCGATACGATTTGCTCGCCTTTGAATCCGGCTTTCAATCCGCGGCGCAATTCACCTTCGGAAACGATTTCCAGACCGCTTCCCAAACCTTGGAGCAGATTCAAAACGGCGACATTGCTGTTGGCCTTGCAGGCGTAACAGATCAACGGCTGACGGTGTTTGGGCAGCGCTTTTTGAAACGCACCTGCGAGCTTTTTGTATTGGTCTTCGATCACGCCTGCCGAATACACATACACTGGGGTTCCGACATCCCGGGCGATCTGGCTTAAGGAAACGCCATCGGCATGAAGGACGCCGTCTTTTTCTTGAAAGCCTGTCATATTCTACTCTTGCGGATAATTTCTGGGGAAACCGTTGGGGTCGCTGCCTTCCGGCGCGGACAAATCCTTGGGCTTGATGCCGCAGGCGGACACCAGCAGTACGGTTGCCAGAAGCAGGGCATATAGGCCATATTGAGAAGCGCGATTCATAACGCCATTAAAACCACGGAAAACACGTGCAAAACAAGATATTTCTGATGTCCGTCGGCCTTGCCCTGTTCATCGTTTCGGCGGTGGGCGGTTATTTCGGGCCTAAGGCGTATGTGCACTGGCGGGAAGAAAAAGCGCGTGCGGCATTTGTGCCGCCTGCCGTGCCGCAAGTGGAAGTCGATAAATTCTCGGCCCACTTTCAAAAGGTCTTCACCGCCACCGAACCCAAAACCCTGCCGGATGTGCCCCTGCATATGCCTTCCGGTAAAATCGTGCGGATATCGGATTTCAAAGGAATGCCCACTCTGGTCAATATGTGGGCGACATGGTGCGCGCCCTGCGTGGTCGAATTGCCGTCCTTGGAAAAACTGGCGGGGTTTTATAAAGGCAGGCTGAACGTAATCGCTGTGGCTTTGGAGCAAAGACCTCCCGCGGAAGTGGCCGCTTTTCTGGAAAAAAGGGCCTTGGGGGACTTTGCCGCCCATGTTGACCTGACAGGCGAATTCAGCGAGAATCTAGGCCTGCGCGGCATACCGACCAGTTTTCTGATAGGCAGTGACGGGCAGATACTCTATCGTTTTGAAGGGGATGCGGATTGGGCAGGGCCTGAATCCAAGTCCTTTTTTGATGTGTTTCTTTTACAGAAGCGCTGAATGACTTTTTAACATCTCTTGGGCCATACTGAACTAACATGTCCGACACCAATGAATCCCTCGAAAAAATGACGCAGGCCCAGCTCGACGCTATGGTCGATCTGCACGTGCGCTTTTTGTCGGGTCGTTTGGGCGGACGCCGCGCGACGCTGAAAAACGTCGATCTGTCGGGACTTTCTTTCGCGGGCAAGGATATGCGCCAGACAGATTTCACGGGCTGCAAAATGACGCGCATGGATTTGTCCAAAGCGAATTTCGGCGAAGCAAAACTTTATGCCTGCGATCTTTCAGATTCAAACCTCGCGCGTTGCAACTTCGCGCGATCCGATCTGCGCGGCGCGCGCATTCAATCCGCCAATTTGGAAGAGGCCAACTTCGACAAGGCCGACCTGCGCGTAGGCGGCTTTTCCAAAAACGGTATGTACGACACGGGCGAAAGCGTTTCCTTCCGCGGCGCGAATTTGTCGGGCGCGCGTCTTGTAGGCACTTTGGCGAATTCCGCCGACTTTGCCGATGCGATCATGACGGGCATTAACATGGCTGGCGCCGATGTGCGCAATGCGGATTTCAAGGGCGCGGATTTATCAGGCGCGCAAATGGCGGGTGTCAAACTCAAGGGCGCGCAAATGAAGGCGACCATCCTGACCGGCATCAATATGGCCGAGATCAGCGAGATGGACGTCGATATTTCCGAAGCCATCACGGATGCGAACATCGGCACGTCGGTGAAAGATCTTGAACAACCTCTGGCGAAAATGATCGAAACGCACCGCATCTGGGTTTCCAGTGCGGGCAAAGACGGCAAGCAATTGGATCTGTCGGGCTATGATATGCGCCCGCTTGAAAGCTTGAAGGGCGAAAAGATGACGGCCATTAAGGCAGTGAAAGCGCGCTTCTTCGGCATGAATCTCTACAAGATCGAAATGCAGTCGGCCAACCTCAATGAATCCGATTTCCGCCGCTGTGATATGGAGAACGCCGATATGCGCGGCAGCTCTTTCCGCGGCGCGCGTTTCAACCACGCCACCGTGCGCAACGCAAATTTTGAACCGTTGATGTTCGGGGGCGGGGATACGACCAAACGTTTCTCTCCGTGCGATTTTGAAAAAGCCTCGCTGAGCTACGTCGATATGTCGGGCTGCAAGCTGCGTATGGCGAATTTCAAGGGCGCGGATTTGACGAATGCGAATTTAAAAGGCGCGGACTTGCGCGAAGCGGATTTCACGGGCGCCATCATGGAAAACACATTGCTGGATGATGCGCAGATCGAAGGCGCTATTCTTCCCGCCGCCGTCAAAGGCTCTGCCTTCAGGATGAAATCGGCGGATTAAAAATCACGTTATTATTGGCACGCGTATGGAAGTCGCATCATTAGCTGCGGGTGCTTGCACCAATTTGATATAACCGGAAGGCGGTGCGTGTAAGGTATCGGCGCGGGTGGCAAGCGTAAGATATACGTTGTCAACTGCGCCCGCGCACATGCCTATGGACGCCGCCGTAAAAAGAGTTTTGGTGTCCATGATCATTGGCTTTTTTTCGAAGAACATTTCTAGCGCTGCAAATAACGACATGTGAGCGCCCAGATACAGGTACGGATAATGCATCTTGGTGACAATCTCTGCCAAAGGATGCGTGGCGTTCAAAAGCGCGGCTGTGTATTCAGACGCTTGGACTACCCCGAAGGCATAGCTTAGGGAACCGACTCCGACTGCAAGCGCAATACCTTTACTGGCTACACCGGTTTCTGGTTTTTCCTCTTTCTCGTGCGCAGGCGCCTTATCGCTTCCGGGGGTGGAGGCGGCATGGTTGTCGCGCCGAATATCGTCGGACTTTTTAAACATGCCGCAATGTAACAATTTTTGTGATTATGTCAAAATATTAAAATTTTTGTTTATGAAACAACGGCATAGCGAAGCAGCAACAATTCCGGATGCTGCTCGACAATCCCGGTAAATTTCAAATTTAATTCGCCCATAAACCCGCCCATCGTGGGTAACCCTTTGGCAAACACATAGGGATGAAAGCTGACGAGAATTTCATCGACCAGCCCCGCGTTCAAAACCTGCCCGATCACGTTGGAACCGCCGACGGTAACAAAACGGTCAAACCCCAGCGCATGGATTTTTTCCAGTGCCTTATTTAAATCCTGCGCGTAATGCACCAAATGGTTTTCCGCGCCTGCTTTGGAACTGAGCACCACATTGTGCGCGCCGGGAACGGGATATACGACGTTCAGATATTGATCGAATGTTTTGCGCCCGACCAGAATGCATCCCGCCTTGCGGCAATGATCGGCGAAAATTTTCTCGTCTTTGTCTGAAACCCAGCCGGAATCGGTCTCGCCGCGGGTCATAAAACCGTTGATCGAGCTTGCGACATAGAGCGTGGATTTCATTTATTACAGTTTCTGTGTGAGTTCCGGAACCAACGTGAACAAATCCCCGACAAGGCCGTAATCGGCGATGCCGAAGATAGGCGCTTCCGCGTCCTTGTTGATGGCGACGATGACTTTGGAATCTTTCATTCCGGCCAAATGCTGGATAGCACCGGAAATGCCGATGGCGATGTAGAGTTGCGGCGCAACGTTCTTTCCCGTCTGGCCCACTTGGTAATCGTTGGGTACGTAACCCGCATCGACTGCGGCGCGGCTTGCGCCGATGGCCGCGCCGAGCTTGTCGGCCAGGGCTTCGATGATTTTGAATCCTTCGGTGGACCCCAATGCGCGTCCGCCCGATACGACGATCTTCGCCGCCGTCAATTCGGGGCGGTCGGATTTGGAAACTTCCGCCGAAACGAATGAAGACAAACCGCTGTCGCCGCTGACCGAGATATCTTCCACGGAAGCGGAGCCGCCGTCTTTCGCCGCGGCATCGAACGCCGTACCGCGCGCGGTGATAATTTTTATTTTATCCGATGATTTTACGGTTGCAATCGCATTGCCCGCGTAAATGGGGCGTTCGAACGTGTCCGCATCATGCACGGCAGTGATGTCCGAAATCTGCTGCACGTCCAGTTTTGCCGCCACGCGGGGTAGAATGTTTTTCGCTGTCGTCGTTGATGCGCCGATAATATGCGAATAATTCCCCGCAATGCCTTCGATCAAAGGCGCGACGTTTTCAGCGAGTTGATTTGCCAACGAAGCATTGTCCGCCTTCAAAACTTTGGAAACGCCTGCAATCTTCGCCGCTGCATCCGCAACGCTTCCGCAACCCGATCCCGCGACCAGCACATGCACATCGCCGCCGATTTTCGCGGCTGCTCCCACGGCGTTCAATGTCGCGGGTTTCAATTCCTTGTTGTCGTGTTCTGCGAGTACGAGAATAGCCATCAGAGCACCTTTGCTTCGTTTTTGAGTTTGTCGATCAGTTCATCCACGGATGCTACCTTGCCGCCGCCTTTGCGTTTCGGGGGCT
>DLGR01000033.1 GCA_002482805.1 Micavibrio sp. UBA7689
GTAACCGCCGCCGTTGGCGCAGGAACCCATGGATATTACCCAGCGCGGTTCGGGCATCTGGTCGTACACCTTGCGAAGCGCAGGCGCCATTTTGTTGGTAAGGGTACCAGCCACAATCATAACATCGGATTGTCGGGGCGACGGGCGCGGGATCATCCCGAAACGGTCAAGGTCGTAACGCGACATATAGGAATGAATCATTTCGACGGCACAACAGGCGAGACCGAACGTCATGGGCCACATCGAGCCCGTTCTCGCCCAATCAAACAATTTATCGGCTTGTGTGAGAAGGAACCCCTTCTCTTCCAGATGTTTTGAAATCGCGGCGGGCACAACATCCTGTGACGATGCAGGCGGCATCGGCACATTCGGGTTAACCAGCGGCGCATCGGGCGCCAATATGACTTTTCTATCGTGACCCATGACCTATTCCCAATCCAGCGCGCCTTTTTTCCATTCATAGATAAACCCGACAGTAAGGACGCCGAGGAAACAAACCATCGACCAGAATCCGAACATGCCGATTTTACCGAGCGTGACCGCCCACGGAAAAAGGAACGCGACCTCAAGATCAAAAATGATGAACAGAATGGCGACAAGATAAAAACGCACGTCGAATTTGTGCCGTGCATCGTCGAACGCGTCGAACCCGCATTCATAGGCGGAAAGCTTCTCGGGATCGGGCTTTTGCTTGGCCACGACCAGCGACAAAAACACCGCCGCACCCGCCACTACGGACGCGATGGCGATGAAAATCAGGATAGGCAGATATTGGGCGAGAAACTCGGTGGAAGCCATGGCGTAATAAATAAACCGCGTCGCATATACTGTAAAGGCTCATATGGCCGTAGTTTCAGGATTTTAAGAGGATTTTGCGGTTTGAAAAAACCGGATAAAAAACCCCGCTTGCGCGGGGTCGAATTATGCTTATGAAAACCATCTCGGTAGATGGCGCGAGTGACGGGACTCGAACCCGCGACCTCTTCCGTGACAGGGAAGCGTTCTAACCAACTGAACTACACCCGCTCAAAAGCGTGGGGGTTAAATAGCCTTCCTACCCCCCTGCTGTCAATCGGTTTTAGGCCAATTATGCCGCCAGCGCGCCTTGCGCGTCTACAAGCGGCAAATTAAGGGATTCCGCCACTCCGGCATGGGTGATTTTGCCCGCACAGACGTTTAACCCGTTGCGTAAATTGGCATCTTCGGCCAGCGCCTTTTTCCAGCCTTTGGAAGCCAAAGCCAGCGCATAGGGCAATACGGCATTGTTCAGGGCCTGCGCCGAAGTCATTGGAACCGCCCCCGGCATATTGGCGACGCAATAATGTAAAACGCCGTCCACGGTGTAAACAGGATCGCTGTGCGTGGTCGCATGGCTGGTTTCGAAACACCCGCCTTGGTCGATGGCAATATCCACAAGAACCGAACCCGCACGCATTTGCTTGACCATCTCTTTGGTCACAAGCTTGGGCGCCGACGCCCCCGGAATCAAAACCGCGCCAATCACAAGATCCGCGCCAAGCACGTAACGTTCTATGGATGCAGTGCTGGATTGGATAACGCGTGCGCGATTGCCGAAGTGACGATCAAGGTCGCGGATGCGGTCATGGTTTTGTTCGAGGATAACGACATTGGCTTGCATGCCGCACGCCATTTCCGCCGCGTGATAACCCGATACCCCGCCGCCGAGCACAACAACCTTGGCAGGCTCTACACCAGGCGACCCGCCAATCAAACGGCCACGTCCTCCGAGATGCTTCAAAAGATATGCTCCGCCGACTTGAATCGACAAACGTCCTGCAATCTCGCTCATGGGGGCCAGCAACGGCAATCCCTTACCGCCCGCACCCGTCACTGTTTCGTATGCAATGGCGACACATTTTGAATCGATCAGACCTTGCGCCTGCTCTGGGTCCGCGGCCAGATGCAGATAGGTGAATAATACCTGCCCATCGCGGAGCATTTTGCATTCCTGTGGTTGAGGCTCTTTCACCTTAATGATCATATCGGCTTTGGCAAAAATATCCTTGGGACCTTGAATGATTTCGGCGCCCATGGCCTGATAATCGGCATCGGTGAAATTGATGCCTGCACCGGCCCCGCTTTCGACCAGCACTTTATGGCCTTTGGAGGTGAATTCCTTAACGCTGTTGGGCACCAAACCCACGCGGTGCTCTTGGGCCTTGATCTCTTTGGGCACGCCGATAATCATATGAATTCCTCCTTTAAAAACAGCAGATTAGCACGTTATTTTTTCGTCGGCTATGGGCTAATTTCTTCACAATTTGTTAAAGACAATTCGATAATGTTAGTGTTGTTTCATAGCAGTTTCAAAGGTTTCTAAGGACTATATATGGATTGGCTCGAAAAAGCAGTTGTCGGAGAAATATTAGGCGAATTGCCGAGCGGGCAGCGCGGCATGGCCCGCGGCGCGATCCGTGACATATTTGGCGGCGCCACCGGTGAAGGTGTTGTTCGCGGCGTTGCCAACCGCGTTTTGACAGGCGAAGCTAGAGATATAGACAATCCGATATTACGCCGTGGTGCGCAGGGCGTATTGAACGCGGAGCGTGACGACAGAATTCAGGAACAACGGGCGCAAGAAGCAAGAGATCGCAGAGCGGAACGCGATCATGAACGCGATGTGGTACAAGCCCGCTATGGACGCGGCCCTCTGGCAAACACAGACGTACTTGGCCCCGCCCGTCAGGACGACATCGTTATCATTCCTGAAGATAATACGGTTACCATCATTCCCGAGACTGATGCAGACGTGGCGATCCAAGATCAGGATGTGACCATTATTCCGATTTCTGATGCAGCACCTGTGCCCGCCCCCACCAGCCCTGAACCACGAGTGATTATCCAGCCTGAACCTGACGCTGACACGACCGCCCCTGCAGTTTCGGATAGAACAATAGCTATAGCGCGCGACAGAACGGCAGACAGTTCTGCTGATACAGCTCCGGAAGTTGAGACTTCGCCTTACACCGTACGATCCGGCCAAAGCTGGACTGACATCATCAACGATAAATTTCCTGAAAATAACTTCACGCAGGATCAAAAAGAACGCCTTGTGGACCATATGGTCCATTTAAATGGCATCACGAACCCGAATTTGATTCAAGCTGGCCGCGAACTCGAACTACCGGACAGCCCCGTGGTGCCCGATAACGTGCCGCGCCTTGACTGGGATGGGATCAAAGCAGAATATCGTCAGAACCGCGCCGCATCTGCGGAAGTTCCAGCAGAACCTTCAGCTGATGCTTCCTCGGGTGCACGCCTGCCTGTGTCTATTGATTCAAGCATTCAAGGCCAGACCTACGGCGGCTTCAACAACAGATTTGATATCTGACGAATTTCTTTTTGAAGGAACTTTCGCGGCATTAGGCGTTTGTTAACAAACGTCTGTCACTCTGCCGTTACGAAATGCCTCTAACATTTCACAATTCGCAACAAATTCTGCCCTTATTCACGGGCAAATTATCCATCATTGAAACACCTAAACCTTATTTAACGGAGCCACATATGACTTTAGACCTCACCGAATGCGAATTCCTCGCCTGCGATTCCCACATCATCGGCATTATCCGCGACCTCGAAGCCGCAAGAAACATTGTCAAGGCGTAACCACAGACGCCTTGCCTTCTTCCATCCAATAGGTTCTTACCTTTGGGATTTTCACTCCTTCGGGCAATATCTCGACGTTTTCGGTGCCCTTCACGTATTTATCGAAGAATGCCAGCGCTGTCTGGTTGACGATGCTTTCATAGCCCTTGTCGCGCAGCGTCCATGCATAATGCCCCGCACCCTCCAGTTCCACGAAATATTTAGGCGCCTTTGCCTGCGCATAGGCGGTTTTTTTGACGTTCGGGGTCACATCTATGTCCTTGGTGCCGCCTTGGTACATAACGGGGATGTCGATTTTTGCAATCCCGTGACCGGAGTAGTATGGCGTTGCGAACGGTGAAAACGTCAATACAGCTTTGAACCTCTTGTCCTTCCAGGACGGCCAAGCCCCTGCCAGCCCCAACACCGTATACCCGCCCAGCGAATGACCGATCAAACCCATGCGGTCTGTGTCGACGTAATTTTTATACTGGCGGTCATCCAGCATGGACGACACGGCGAACAAAATATCGTCACGCCTGTCTGCTTCCGTCTTGTCGGTCCACATTTCGGGGTTGCGAAACGGTTTTTCAGGACGAAAGGATTTGTTGGAACGCCACGCCTGAAGCTTTGACGCCAATCCGCCCGTGTAGCTTTGGCAATTCGCATCCTCGTGATCGGGCGCGATAACGATATAACCGTGGTCGGCCAGATGTTTCATGAGCCATAAAGTCTGCTTTGCACATCCGCCAAAGCCGTGACTGAAAACCAGCAACGGCCATTTCTCCTCGGACGATTGAAATTCAGGCGGAAGCCATATCTCAACATTCGGTTGGCGCTTGCGCGCTTCACCCGTTTTCTTGGGTTGCGATGGCTTGATGTTGCCGGTAAACGATCTGGCTTCGGGTGGCGCTGCGCCCTTCTCTTGCGTGTATGTTTTAGGTGCGTTTTGTTCGCTTTGCGCGAAGGCCGGCTGGAACAAAACGAAAAGGGAAAAGAAGATCAGCGCGTATTTCATACGCGGATCATACCAGTCTTTGATCAAGGGAGGAAATGGTGGGCGTTGAGAGNNCTCTACCACTGAGCTAAACGCCCGCACTTGCGAGGACGGTATAAATACATATGGCACAGGGGTTTTGCAACCCCAAAAAGGCAGGCCGCTTCCACAAAAACCCCGCATTTCTGCGGGGTTTCATGTTGGAAAAGCGGACGCTTACTTGTTAACGGCGTCTTTGAGTTCTTTACCGGCTTTGAATTTTGCTTGTTTGGAAGCCGGAATTTTGATGGCTTCGCCCGTGCGGGGATTACGGCCCGTGGTGGCTGCGCGGTTTGTTACGTTGAACGTACCGAAGCCTACGAAACGGGCTTCTACACCTTTTTGCAGCGTGGTCGTAATGCCACCGAATACGGCTTCAACGGCTTTCGTTGCGTCGGCTTTCGTGATTTCGGCTTCTTTGGCTACGTATTCGATGAGTTCTGCTTTGTTCATGGGTATCCCCTTGTGTTGTTGTCAGGTCGAAAATTTATCAATCGTCAGGCACGA
>DLGR01000005.1:0-1582 GCA_002482805.1 Micavibrio sp. UBA7689
AGAATCGGCGCGCCGTGCGGAAGAATTCAAAGTCCGCTCCGCGCTGTTCATCGAAGCTCTGGATGTTGACGAAGTTATCGCGCACCTGTTGGTTGCAGAAGGCTTTACAAGCATCGAAGAGATCGGCCAAACGTCTGTTGACGAAATGATGCAGATCCAAGGCTTTGACGAAGAAGTGGGCGCTGCGTTGATCGACCGTGCCAACAGCTGGTTGGACGCACAGGCCGCCGCTCTGAAAGAAAAGAGCGTTGCATTGGGTATCCAGGAAGACCTGCTGACGATGGAAGGCCTTTCCCCGCAACAGATCATCAAGCTGGGCGAAGGCGGCGTGAAATCCAAAGACGATTTCGCAGACCTTGCTACAGACGAACTGGTCGAAATGCTGGGCAATGACTCCATAACCCGCAAGAACGCCGAAGACATGATTATGAAGGCCCGCAGCCACTGGTTTGCGGACGAGCCTGCCGCTGCCGAAGAGGAACACGCCGCCTAATTGAGCCTGTCCCCCTTCAACCTTTTTGAGTAAGACGAAAGACAAATGAGCGAAAGCAAAGACAACGAAAAGAAACCGCTGACACTGGGCGCAAAAGCCGGAGGGACATTGAGCCTGAAGGGCAGCGCGGGTGCGCAAGCACGACAGAACTTGTCAGGCGGCAACCGTGGAACCGTGGTTGAAGTCAAACGCCGCCGCGTACCCGGCAAAACGGAAGAAACCACAGGCGGCGGAGTTGATTCTGAGCTGGCTGCAGAACTTCACAACCTGTCTTCCGCCGAACGCGAAGCACGCGCCAAAGCGCTTCGCGATGCTCTTTCACAACCCAAAAAGGAACGCGCCTCCAACGAAGGTATCGGCGAAGCGGTCCACAGACCCGTCGCACCCGAAGAATCCAAGAAAGATACCTCGGACGATGCACGTCGCCGCGAACTCGAAGAACTTGAAAAAATCGAGAAAGAAGAAAAAGCTCGCCAAAAAGAGAATGACCGTTTGCGTCAGGATCAGGTGCGCTCTTTCACCGCGCCGAATACTCCTACTTTCACCACGCCTGCCCGTCCGGGCGGCCGTGAAGGCGGCGGTGAAGACGAAACCACACGCGATCGCTTGAAGCGTCAAAATCCGCGCAATGCCAAAACCAATGACGAGGACAATCGTCGCGGCGGCGGTAAGCTGACCGTTACCAAAGTCCTCAATCAGGATTCCGAACGTGATGGTGGACGCTCACTCGCTGCTGTTAAACGCGCCCGTGAAAAAGCGCGTAAAATGGCGATGGGTCCCAAGGAAGCCGCACAAAAAGTTTTCCGCGAAGTTACTATTCCCGAATTCATTACGGTGCAGGATCTTGCAAACCGTATGACGGAACGTGGCGCGGACGTTATCAAAGCGCTTATGAAGCTCGGCGTGATGGCGACCATCAACCAATCCATAGACGCAGATACGGCGGAACTGATTGTGGCTGATTTCGGTCATACCGTCAGACGCGTAACGGAATCCGATGTCGAAACCAATCTGGGCGGCGAAGAAGACAAGGCCGAACAAATGGTTTCGCGTCCTCCGGTCGTTACCATCATGGGTCACGTCGACCAT
>DLGR01000005.1:1627-16372 GCA_002482805.1 Micavibrio sp. UBA7689
GGCGAAGCCGGCGGCATTACCCAGCATATCGGCGCCTATCAGGTTACGTTACCTTCCGGTGCCAAGATCACCTTCCTTGATACACCGGGTCACGCCGCGTTTACCGAGATGCGTGCTCGCGGTGCGAATGTCACGGATATCGTTGTTCTGGTCGTTGCTGCGAACGATTCCCTGATGCCGCAAACGATCGAGGCCATCAATCACGCAAAAGCCGCCAAGGTTCCGCTGATTGTCGCCATCAACAAAATAGATCTGCATGACGCCAACCCGCAAAAAGTCAGACAGGATCTTTTGTCCCACGAAGTCGTGGTCGAGGAACTCGGCGGCGATACGATGGCGATTGAAATTTCCGCCAAGAAGAAACTCAACCTCGACAAACTCGAGGAAGCCATCTTGCTTCAGGCTGAAGTTCTTGAATTGAAAGTCAACCCGAACCGTCCCGCCGAGGGCGCCGTTGTCGAATCCAAAATGGAAATCGGCCGTGGTTCCGTGGCAACGGTATTGGTACAAAAAGGCACATTGAAGCAAGGCGACATCTTTGTTGTCGGAGCGCAATGGGGCCGTGTCCGTGCGATTTACGATGATCGCGGCGTACAATTGCAACAGGCCGTTCCAGGCCAACCGGTCGAAGTTCTGGGTCTGACGGGTACGCCCGATGCAGGCGATATCCTGAACGTGGTTCCGAACGAAGCCAAAGCACGCGAAGTTTCCGAATTCCGCGCGCGCAAAAAACGCGAAAAAGCGTCTGCAGCCATGTCGACAAACCGTCAGGGCAAGACGTTCGAAGATATTCTGGCCGCCGCAAAAGTTGCCGATAACAAGAAAGTGCTGCCTGTCGTTATCAAAGGCGACGTGCACGGTTCTGTCGAGGCTATCATCGGATCGCTGCATAAACTTACGGAAGAAAATAATGAAATCGGCGTACAGGTTCTGCACTCCGGTGTGGGCGCGATCACCGAATCCGATATCACTCTGGCAAGAGCCTCGAACGCCTTTGTCGTGGGCTTCAATGTTCGTGCCAATGCGCAGGCACGTGTTCAGGCCGAACGTGAAGGTGTTCAAATCCGTTACTACAACATCATCTATAACGTTATCGATGATGCGAAAGCAGTATTGTCTGGCATGTTATCCCCGTCGCGTCGTGAAGATTATCTTGGTCACGCCGATATACGTCAGGTGTTCAACATCACGAAAGTCGGAAAAATCGGCGGATGCATGGTTACGGCCGGTATCGTCAAACGCGGCGCGGGTGTCCGTCTGCTGCGCGACAACGTTGTCATCCATGAAGGCACATTGAAAACCCTCAAACGCTTCAAAGACGAAGTCAAAGAAGTCAAAGAAGGTATGGAATGCGGTATGGCATTTGAAAACTATGAAGACATCAAAGAAGGCGATGTCATCGAATGTTATCAAGTGGTCGAGGAAGCCAGAACTCTGGCCTAGACGTTATGAAGAACAGCATCAACCAGCCATCGCAGCGCCAGTTACGCGTGGGCGAACAAATCAAGGAAGTGATCGCGCAGGCATTCTTGCGCGGTCACTTTCATTCCCCTGCACTACTGGAATCGTCTTCTATTACAGTCACCGAAGTGCGCATCAGCCCAGACTTGAAGCATGCGACGGCGTATGTGATGTCTCTGGGCGGCAAAGACATGGATAGAATCCTCCCTGCTTTGAATGACGAAACCCATGCTTTCCAAAAAGAAATCAACCGCCAGACGCAATTGAAATTCACTCCGAAGCTTCAATTCCGCGCCGATGACACGTTCGACAAGGCCTTGCGCCTCGAAAGCATCATCAACACCCTCAAATATTCAGATCAGGAATAATCCCATGGGCGGACGCCGCAAAAAAGGCGATAAGGTTGATGGATGGGTCAACCTGCACAAGCCCGTCGGCATGACTTCCACGCATGCACTCGCCATTGTGAAGCGCGTGCTTAATCCGCAAAAAGCGGGACATGCGGGAACCTTGGATCCCCTCGCCTCGGGCATTCTTCCCATCGCGCTCGGCGAAGCGACCAAGACGGTCCCTTACGTTCAGGATTCGATCAAAACCTATAACTTCGAAGTGACATGGGGTGAACAACGTTCCACCGATGATGCCGAAGGCCGCGCCGTCGCGACTTCCGACAAACGTCCTGCGCAATCCGATATCGAAAAAATCCTGCCCGAATTTCTGGGTGATATTCAACAAACCCCGCCTCAATTCTCTGCCATCAAGGTGGACGGCGAACGCGCTTATGATCTGGCGCGCGACGGCGAAGAATTCGAACTCAAATCCCGCAATGTATGGATCGACAGCCTTGTAATTAAGGCCCACGAGGGAAGCAAAACCACTTTCCAATGCATATGCGGCAAAGGTACCTATGTGCGCTCCCTCGCCCGCGATATGGGCCTCAAATTGGGCTGTTTTGGCTATATTTCACGGCTGGAACGGGCTTCGGTCGGCCCTTTTACCCTCGAAAACGCGATTTCGCTGGACATTTTTCAGCAAAATGACGATAAACCCACCACGGAAAAGGTATTGCTTCCCCTGACGACCGCCCTGGACGACATCCCGGTTCTGGCCCTAAGGGAACAAGAAGCAGCCCGCTTGAAGAACGGAAACTCTCTCGCTTTCTTTTCGAAACCCGACCTCGATCGTATGACCGATGCCGGAATAGAATGGAGCAGTAAAGAACCCGTTACCGTCCTGACCACATTCGACAAAAAGGCGATAGCCATAGTCGAAGTACAGGGGCCGGAACTTCATCCGATCCGGATATTCAACATTTAACAAAGGAGAATACGATGTCGATAGCACCAGAAAAAAAACAGCAGGTCATCGCTGATAACGCAACGAAAAAAGGCGACACAGGTTCGCCCGAAGTTCAGGTCGCCATTCTGACCGAACGCATCAATAATTTGTCCGGCCACATGCAAGCCAACAAGAAAGATTTCAGCTCCCGCCGCGGTCTTTTGAAAATGGTGGCGTTGCGCCGCAATCTGCTGGATTACCTGAAGAAAAAAGATGACAAGCGTTACGCTTCCCTCATTGAAAAACTCGGTATCCGCCGCTAATCCGAAAAACCCGCCTAACGGCGGGTTTTTTAATATCCGAACCTTTTCCGCTCCCAGTCGTTCTTTCCATACAACAATAAGGAGAACGACCATGAAACATCTTTCTAAATTTGCGCTGACCGTACTTTTGACGAGCGCTATTGCTATCCCCGCTTACGCGACATCTGGCAGTAGCTCAGGTGCGTCCGGCGGCGGTTCATCCGCATCCGGCAATGCCAACACAGGCGGTGCCAACACAACTGGCGCCAATGTGGGTGTGGGCGCAGGTGCCGGCACTGGTACGGGTTCAAACGTAGGCACATCTGCCCGCGTATCGGGCTCCGCCGCAACCAACACGGCAAGAACGACCGCACAAACAGGCACCGGTGTCGTAAGCAGAACACTTGGCACTGCTACGGACAGCCTTGATCGCGCTCGCGCAGAGGTAAAAGACGATGTAGCTGCGGAGGCCAACGTACGTGCTTCAGGTAACAATACTGTGGGATCCACCAACAACAATACGGTAGGCTCTACAAACAATAACACCGTTGGTTCGACAAGCCGGATGGGCGCATCCGCAGGCACGAATGCAAGAACAAATGCGACCAACAAGGAAACCATTGGTGATCGCATTAATAGACACCGCGGAGATACCGATCAGTTTCTCTCCAGTGATGTCGATGCTTCGGGCACCCTGAACTATGATGAATATGTTGCCTATTCCGGCACGACAACCGCGCAGGCCAACGCGCAAACGACTTTCAGCAAGCTAGACACCGATAATAACGGTTTCCTGAGCGAGGCTGAAATCCGCGCGCGCGGCAAGGGCGAAGCCGGAACAAGATCCACCCAGTAATCACCCGGTAATAGCTTTGAAAAACCCTGCTACGGCAGGGTTTTTTATTGCCTGCGAAGGATTTTGGCGCTGTAATACGTATAACTTTCAAAAGGGGAATTGTATGCACAAACTCATTGTTTTTTTCGCTGTCCTGATAATGCCGCTGACGGCTCACGCCGAGGATTACAACCCCGCCGCGCCGAGCAAAGGGGCAAAAGCCATTTCGGAAGCTGCCAAAGAAAGTGTATTGCCCGCACCTGTGAAAACACCACCCAAGACCCCGGCGCCGCCGATCGATGTTGTTTCCCCGCTACCGACTACCGATAAGGGCAAATTTGAATATTACGATATCGATAATTCAGGATCGCTTAGTTATAAAGAATTTATGCGCTACTCGGGCCGTACCAAAGCACAGGATGCTGGCTTTAGAAAAAGATTTTTGCGTATCGATACGAATGGCGATTATCAGCTGACGTCGAAAGAATTAAAAAACTGGGCTGAATAATCCATAATTCTGTTGTTACAAAGCCGATACATTTTGTCTTATTATTTCCCGATGGGCGGGATATTATCGCCGCCTTTCGCCGCTAATCTCCGGACACCATTAATCATGACAAGGAGATACAAGATGAAAACATCCATTTATGCACTGACCGCCGTACTCGCGGGTACACTGGCCCTTGCTTCTGCTGCCAATGCAGAAAGCGTAAAAGCCAAAGGCGAATCCTCGTTGAGTATTTCTTCGGAAAAATTCCAATCGCTCGACACGGATAAATCGGGTGCATTGAATGCGGCTGAACTGTCCGCCTACAATGCCGCCATCAATTTTGATAGCGCCGATGCCAACAGCGACGGTCGTCTGACGATCAGCGAATTGCGTTTGAACGCAAAAACACCTGCCAGCGAAGCCACGGTCGGTACATCGGCCAACACGGGAACTGGCACGGACGGCACTGGTACGCCTACGGCAGAACAGCCTGATTCTTCCGGCTCGGGCACCGGCGGCCGCCAATAACTATTCAGGGGAAACCCTGTAAAAAAAATCCCCCGAGGTGAAGGTCGGGGGATTTTTTTACGCGGCCTTTTTGTCGGTGAGCGCGTATCGCTTAATGATTTTGCCCTTGTCCAGTTCAAACACGACAGGCACACCCGTTTCCATTTCGGCTTTGTTGATGGTGTCAGGCGTTTCCGCGCCGAGAATAATAAGCAGAGCGCGTAAGGAGTTTCCATGCGCAGCAACGAGAATGTTTTTACCGTCCAGCAACTGCTGGGCAATGTTGGCCGTGTAATACGGACGCACGCGCTTTTCGACTACGTCCTGAAGGCACTCGCCGCCGGGCGGGCATACGTCATAGGAGCGGCGCCAGATATGTACCTGCTCTTCGCCGTATTTGGCGCGGGTTTCATCTTTGTTGAGGCCCGTAAGGTCGCCATAATCGCGCTCCCGCAGATCGTCGTGACGGATCAGTTTCGGCACAAGATCGCCCTGCCCTGCATTTTCAAGCGCAATCTGGGCGGTGTTGTATGCGCGTTTGAGCGTGCTCGTGTAAACCGCATCGAACGTGACGCCAAGCGCTTTCAAACGTTTGCCAGCATCTGCGGCTTCCTGTTTGCCGAGATCGGATAAATCGATGTCATGAAAACCCGTAAAGCGGTTTTCGAGGTTCCATTGTGATTGGCCGTGGCGGAGCAGTACGAGATAGTTCATTTTTTATCCTTGTCTTATTGCGGGCATGGCGGCGTACCGATGCAGCCCAGATATTTACGCAAGTGTTTTATACGGCTTTCCATGTAGGAGATTCTACAATTTTCTTCATCGATATTAGCGGCTATGCCGCGTGGCGTACCAAAGGATTCAAAAGCACATGACCATTCCATATATGTGGCCCAGGATTCCTGCGCCCCTTCAAAGAATTTTTTCGCTTCTCCTGACTTCAACATATAATTGATATCGGTTATCAGTCTGGAAATCTCCATATCCGCCTCGGATTTTCTTACTCCCTGCTGACAGATCAATTTGTTGCGTTCGATTTTTACACCGCCGCAAGGGTCTTTGGAATCCGCCTTCTGGGTTTTGGGGACCACCTTTAAAGGTATGTTTTCCGCTTGCGCAGGCAGGCTTAAAAAAAACAAAGCCGCCGTCATAACAACGGCGACCTTGCATATGTTTTGATATCTTTTCATCAACGTTTGGCGATCGCCACTTTCAATTGTTCTTTGAAATTGTCTTTGGTCACAATCTGGCCATCCTGCCAGCTGCTGTAGCCGGTCCATGTCATCACGGTTTGAATACCGCCGAGGATAATCGTGCAGATATAACCCAGCGCGTAGGAAAGCGCATAGACGCCTCCAAACACAATGTTGATGATAAAGAACGCCACAAACAGGGCGCCGATATATTTAAAATGTGCATGGTCATTCGCGGTAAATTCATTTTTCGCACTCGTAAGGCCAACAACGGCGAGGATCAGTGCAAGAAGACCCAGAACCATGCAGCCGTAAACAGCGCTTTCGAAATTAAGGCCGATCAAGCTAAAAAGCGAAAACAGGGCATTTCCCGCCGCGCTGACGAGCAGAAACATATAAGCAAAGTGCACATATTTTTCTTTGGGGACGATCCCCATGATTTTGGTTGTATCGGACATAGGTCTAGCTCCTTTTAACAGCGAGGTTAATTTCGGATTTGATATTTTGTGCTGTGAGCGCGCGGCCCTTGCTCCAGCTGTTGAATCCTGTGAAAACCAGTGCGAACTGGATCACGGCGAAGAACAACGCCAGCACCAAGGCGATAATGCCGCCAATCTGGACGAACAAGAATCCCAGAAGATAGAACGCGACAAACAGAACGCAGATATAAACCAGATGGTTCTTATCGAGTGATGTGAGGTGGTTGGCCAATAAGGCAATTCCCAAAACCGCAAACAACAAGGCAAGCATGCCGCACACGCCGCCGAGCATCCCGAGGCCCAAAGGCACGCCTACAAGGCCGAGGAATGTGCTTAGCAAGGCAACGCCTGCGGACACGAGCAAAAGGATATAGGTAATTTTGGTGTATTGGCCGACAGGCAGGATGCCCAAAACTTTTCCGTTGGTGACTAGAGTGCTCATTTATATTTCCCCGATTGAACTGCGTTGGGGAAAATTATCTCATAGGCCCAGGCGTTTAAGAAGGCCAATTCCCGCTTTATACTCCGATCTATGCTGATTTACGAAAAATCCCCGCTTTTGGCGGGGACTCTTAAATAATGTTAACCGTTAAAATATTAAATACAGCAATATGATTACAGGGATTGGAACCCCTACGAGCCAAAGCAACAAGCCTTTCATAAAAATCTCCTACCAGTGATTGTTCTAGGACACATACGCTTGCAGCGTGAAAAAGTTCCTGTAGCTATAAGGGGTTAATAATCGAAATTTCCGTTAATTCTATAGGTGATGTTGGCTTCGCTTTCCACCCACCCCATGCCGGGATCGGCAAGATCGGTGATGATCCCGTGACCCTCGGGTGCCAAAACCTGCGCCACCACTTTTTTCAAATGCGCACGTGTCGCCACGTCATCTTTTCTCATCGTGTAATCCACGCCGTTATCGAGAAAATGCATGATGTTGCTGATGTAGAGATTTTTGATATGCGCAGGTGCGCCCGTTGTTTGGGTCTTTAAATGGGCCGCCAGTTCCGCCCATGCTTTTTCGTCCAGAGCGTCCAGCGTCAAAGCGCCGATGGCATCGCGGCGCGCCATTTGTCTTATATGCTCATATCCTTCGGTATCGTCCACCCATTCCAATCCTGCACCTTTGCGGAATTGCCGCCATACATCCAAGGGCGAGCTTAAATATATTTTATGCATGAACAGTTCGGCACGCTCTTCCTCGCTCAGAATGCCCGCGAGAACATTCCGGCTTCTACCCGTCTGCGCATGCATGGCACCCACAACCTTTTGAATGTTTTTGGAATCGGCGACCAATGCATCCATAAAATTTTCGCCCGTCTCGTTTTCCGCGATCATCGGCAGAATGTGATTCCAGAACCAAGTCTGCACGGGATTAACGTCATACAAGATCGCCGCGCCGGGTCTGGATGCCGCGATAAAACTCAAATTCAAAAATCCCGCCGCACCCATATAGATGGAGCCTTCATATTCTTTGCGTCTTTGCGTCAGGGTATCGAGCAAACGTGCTGGCGGCATTTCGGCGTAGCTGAGCGCGTGGATGGCGGCGGTATACGGCTTGGGCGGAACCGCCCCGGGATCGAACATCGTATCGGGTTTGGCGTAGGCGCGCCCGCCCGCGAACGGCACCATATGTTCGGAAACGATGGATTGGTTCAGGGCATTGATGCCGCTTCCAAACCCGTCATGAATGATCGGGCCGTTGGTAGCGCGCGTAAAAGGTTGAATTGCCATGCATTCCTATATCAATCCTCTAATTATTATGTCAATATTTATTGCACAAATCTTTGACAAATTTGGGTTTTGCGCGTATTAAAGGGGCCGGAATGAGGGCGTTTCTTCAGTCCAGATTTTAGTAATACGGTGAACTGTCAAACCGCTTCGATCAGGCGCTTTTACTGTCCACCGCATTATATCCCACCGATAAAACGTCCTTTTCCCCTGCTTCGCGGATGGCCGCGGCGTGGGTTTTTACACACATAGAAAAGGACTAAAACTAATGTTCAACGTATTCCGCAAAGAAATAGACTTTGCAGGCAAAAAGCTCGTATTCGAAACGGGCAAAATCGCACGTCAGGCAGACTCTGCTATTATGGCGACACTCGGCGGCACGACCGTGCTCTGCACCGTTGTCGGCGCAAGAAAAGTAAAAGAAGGTCAGGATTTCTTCCCGCTGACCGTCAACTACCAAGAAAAAGCATTTGCCGCCGGTAAAATTCCGGGCGGCTTCTTCAAACGCGAAGGTCGTCCTTCCGAAAAAGAAACGCTGGTTTCCCGTTTGATCGACCGTCCTATCCGTCCTCTGTTTCCCGAAAACTTCCTCAACGAAGTTCAGGTTGTCGCCACCGTTCTGGCACACGACATGGAAAACGATCCGGATATCGTGGCCCTGTTGGGTTGCTCTTGTGCCCTGACAATGTCGGGCATTCCGTTCATGGGCCCTGTCGGCGCTTGCCGCGTGGGTTACAAGGATGGCAAATACCTTATCAACCCGACCAATCAGGAACTGGAAGGTTCTGAACTCGAACTGGTTGTTGCCGGTACGAAAGAAGGCGTTCTGATGGTTGAATCCGAAGCCAAAGAATTGCCCGAAGATATCATGCTTGGCGCTGTTATGGCAGGCTGGAAGGAATTCCAAAAAGCCATCGACGGTATCATCGCACTTGCCGAAATGGGCGCGAAAGATCCTTGGGATGTTACGGGCAAAGACCCCGTTCTGGTCAAACTCTATGACAACATCAAAGGCAAATTCGAAAAAGACGTGGCCGCCGCGTACACGAAAACCGTCAAACAAGAGCGTTACGCCGCTGTTGACGCTGTCCGCAAAGCAGCCGTTGAAGCCTTCACCACCGAAGAACTTCCGAAAGACAAAGTTGCGAAGGAATTCCACGGCCTCGAAGCCGAAGTCGTTCGCGGCGCAATCTTGAAAACCGGCAAACGTATTGACGGACGCGACACTAAAACGGTTCGCCAAATCATTGCCGAAGTCGGCGTCCTGCCCCGTGCACACGGCTCCGCGCTGTTCACACGCGGCGAAACGCAGGCTCTGGTCGTTACCACGCTCGGTACGGGTCAGGACGAACAGATCATCGACGCGCTGGAAGGTGAATACCGCTCCCGCTTCATGCTCCATTACAACTTCCCCCCCTACTCTGTGGGCGAGACAGGCCGTATGGGTTCTCCGGGTCGCCGTGAAATCGGCCACGGTAAACTCGCATGGCGCGCCATCAACCCGTTGTTCCCGACGGGCGAAGCGTTCCCTTACACGGTTCGTACGGTTTCCGAGATCACGGAATCGAACGGCTCCTCTTCGATGGCTACCGTTTGCGGTACATCCCTCGCGATGATGGATGCAGGTGTTCCTTTGGCACGCCCGATCGCGGGTATCGCCATGGGTCTTATCAAGGAAGGCAAAGACTACGCCGTTCTGTCGGACATTCTGGGTGATGAAGATCACTTGGGCGACATGGACTTTAAAGTGGCCGGTACCGACAAAGGTATCACGGCGCTTCAGATGGATATCAAGATCACTTCGATTACCGAAGAGATCATGAAGATCGCTCTGGCTCAGGCAAAAGACGGACGTTTGCACATCCTCGGTGAAATGGCGAAAGCGCTTACCAAAGGTCGTGACGGCGTATCCCAGTTCGCACCGCAAATGGTTTCCTTCAAAATTCCGACGGACAAAATCCGCGAAGTTATCGGTACGGGCGGTAAAGTTATCCGCGCTATCGTCGAAGAAACCGGCGCAAAAGTGGATATCGATGATGACGGTTCCGTCAAAGTCTCTGCCGTCAGCCAAGCCGCTATCGACAAGGCCGTCGAATGGATCAAAGGCATCACCGAAGAACCCGAAGTCAACAAAATCTATAACGGCAAAGTCGTTAAGATCATGGATTTCGGCGCATTCGTAAACTTCATGGGCGGCAAAGACGGTCTGGTTCACATCTCTGAACTCGCCGATGCACGCGTGGCAAAAACCACGGACGTCGTATCCGAAGGTCAGGAAGTGAAAGTCATGGTTGTCGGCTTCGACGATCGCGGCAAAATCAAACTGTCCATGAAACGCGTTGACCAAGCCACGGGCGAACCCCGCGAAGTCAAAGCCCGCGAAGAACGCAAAGAAGCGTAATTAATTACAAAATCCCTGCCTATCCGGCAGGGATTTTTTTAGGAGAAAAAAAATGAATAGAATTATTTTTGCCATGTTTATGACTTTGGTGCTTACGGGTTGTTTAACCACGCGGACAGATGTCACAGACTTTTATGCCGTAGAAGCTGTCAACAATTGCGAGAGCAAACAATTTGTTCTTGCAGAAAGTTATAAATATCAGAAAAGCCCCACAGTGGTTAACACAACTGTGACTACGCATGAATATGTTTGCGCCAAAAAAGGTGTTGCAGGCAAGAAAGTCCTCTCCTTTGATTATTTCAAGGACCTGCAGAATAACCCGCCAAAAGGAACGGCAGTACTTTTCATACCACCATCACAAGGTGGAAAATTCAGACACTTATACAGATAAAATAAGAAAAACCCCGCGTGATGCGGGGTTTTTTATTTAGCCTAGCGCGATATGTCTTACTTCAAAGCCGAGCCGCCTTGCGCCCTTTCTTTGCGTGCGCGTGAAAGATCCCTGCACAATCTTGCCTCCGGCATCTGCCTTCGGGTCTCGCAATTGGCTTTCCAGTGTCGATAGAATTACGTTCTTGTCGGCAACGTCGGCACGCGGGAGGAAAAACTGCCTTAACTGTGCAATGGCTTTGTGCCGTGTATGCGGGCTTGCTTCAGGCAGCTGGATGCTGGAAAATTTTCTGGTGTAACCGTCCGATACGGACGCAGTTTCGGTTTGGGAAAGTGACATTAAAGTCCTCCTTGAAAATAGATACAATTGGCCCGTAAACGGGCACACAAATTCAAAATGTGAGTGAAAAATGAATGATGATGCGCTTAGCGCATACAGCGGCAAGCGGCGATAAAGTTAATAAAAGCGGATGCTTTGTTCATCATGGATAGATGAAAACACAAAAAAATCTTTTGGTAAATATTTTTGTCAGCGCATGCCAATCAATGCAGACAACGCTCCGGTGCCGATGACGGACAAAACGCCGCCCATGGCAAGATAGCCGGTCAGCTCTACGCCCTTACCGACGACGTGCAAGGCATCGCCAACATTGTTCATGAGTTGATTGAATTTATCTGAAAACGACATTTTTAGTCTCCCTCTGTACAGGCTCTTCAAGGCCCGGTTACAGGAGAAACAATATAGTATTCTGTGATTATGTCAATATAATTTTAGGCTTCGTCGAACCAGATCTCGCAGTTGTAGTCCCAGCAGATCTCTTCGCCCTTTTTGATGTCACGGAGCGCTTTCGCGGTCATGGTATAGGCATCGTAATCCTGATCCAGCATCATGTTGGGCGTGTCAGAATGGTTGTACATCATGATGTAGCCGAGCGGCATGCAGTACTCTTCGTTCTCATAGTTTCCGTCCCAGTCCAGCAGATAGCCGTCGGGCGCTTCGCCGCTTTCAACCACGTTCTCTTTGGCGACAGGGATCACGGGCGCGGTTTCAATCACCTGCCCCTTTTTGATATCTATGAGAGCGAACACGCCGCGGCCCTTGCCTTCGCTGATCTCCTGCCAGGCTATCATGGCGCCGATCATCGTCTCGTTACGGTTGGCCACTGCTTTTTGCTGGTATTCGACGACTTTTTTGGCTGTAACCGCTGTCATGCTGCACCCTTTGTTGTTATATGTTTTTGGAGACGGGCTACCTACTAACACAAGATCGCTTGGTTCCAATGCAAAAAATGCTGCTTCGAAAATATTTGACCTTTGCCGCCGTGCTCGCCTGTGTTGCCTTGGCCGGCGTTGTCGGGATGAATTATCTCAAGGATGTCCGCGACAAGGTTGTTTCCGAACAAGAAGCCCGTAAAACCGCCAAGAATTAATCAGTTCATATCTTGTCTGTATTCGTGCGCGATGGCACCCATGGTAAGGTACATCTCTTTTGCCGCTTCTTTGGCCACACCCGCTGCGATTTTATGTTCGCGTATCAACATATCCCGCAAATCTTCCTTGTGGTGATCGCTCTGACTGCCCTCCAGAAAAGCACGCGCCATAGTTCTGACGCTACTTTTAACATCGGGATCGATGCTATCGAAGGATCGGTGGCCGACTTTGTCGAGCGCATGCTCGACCATTTCATCAAGAGGGGTAAGATCATCGCCGCCATAACCCTCGTCAATATCTGCGTCGTAATCCATGCTCATTTTATACCCTCTCCTAACCCCAGCATTTTACATTCCATCGTCGTGTAGGCAAGCGCCGCCAGAAATGTGGCTTCTTTTCCTTTTAAACGCGTGTCGCATGTGAGTGCTACCTGAAGCTCTGCCTCACATGTTTTCGGCGCCTTTACGACAGCAGCGTTACCTTTGTCTTCCGCGCCATCAGCAAAAGCTTGGGCCATGGCGCATACGGCGGTTTCGACACTATGTATTTTGGCGTGAAAAATGGGATCTGATTGTGGATCGTCCAGTACGGCTGCCGCGAGGACATCACCTAATGTAAGATCGTTGAAGAACAAGATTTTTGACATTACACACCTACTGCTCTTATATCGGTTTATAGAAGGTACAAACAGTTATGTCAATAAAATTACCCAAAGTCATCGGCCACCGCGGAGCGAAGGCCTATGCCCCCGAAAACACGGTGGAGAGCATAGAAACCGCCGCCTCGCTGGGCGTGGAATGGGTCGAGCTCGACGTAAAATTAACCAAAGACAATATTCCGATCATTTTCCATGACGAAGAACTAGACCGCACGACGAACGGCACGGGCCTGATAGCGCAAACCAATTACGAAGATTTGCGTGACCTCGATGCGGGCAGCTGGTTCGGTGACAGCTTCGTTGCGGCACGCATTCCGACGCTCGAAGAAGCCGTCGATATCATTTTGAAACACGATCTGGGTTTTAATTTGGAAATCAAACCCTGCCCGGGCCGTGAAAAAGAAACCGCCGAAGTCGCTCTTGATTATCTATCGCGCATTTGGGACGACCCTTCGAAACTTTTGATCTCATCCTTTCAGCATGTGAGTTTGGAGGCCGCGATGGATCTGGTGCCTGATTGGGCGCGCGGTCTTTTGATCGGCGGTTCGGAAATGCCGGAAAACTGGAAAGACCTCGCCGATTATCTCGATGTGAAAACCATCAATCTCGGCTCGCGCCTCGTGACGCGCCAGATAGCGGATGAGGTTATGGATCTGGAACTGCCCCTGCTAGTCTACACGGTCAATGACCCGCTGGAGGCCAAAAGGCTGCAATTGCTGGGTGTCGACGCATTTTTCTCCGATTGCCCGGATGTGATTTTAGAAAACCTTGCGGGCGGGTTGCATTAATCGCCGTTTTTGAACAGGCCTTGGATTTGATCCGGCATAGGCATGCCGACCGCATTGAATCCGCAATCCACGTAATGAATTTCGCCCGTCACTGCGCCCGAAAGTTCGGATAGCAGGTAAAGCCCCGTACCGCCGAGTTCTTCGAGTTCGACGGAACGGCGCAAAGGTGCGGTCATCACATTGTATTTGAATGTGGTGCGGGCGGAGCCGATCACGGCACCTGCGAGCGTTCTCATCGGGCCTGCGGAAATCGCGTTGACGCGGATATTATCGGGGCCGAGATCTGCCGCCAAATATCTTACGGAGGCTTCCAACGCGGCCTTCGCCACGCCCATCACGTTATAATTCGGCATGGCTTTTTCCGCGCCGTAATAGGACAGCGTAACGGCCGATCCGCCTTTTTTCATGNNCATGAGGGGTGCCGCGCGGCGCATCACGGACGTGAAGGAATAACAGGATATGTGCATCGAGGTCAGGAAGTTTTGCAGGCTCGTATCGACATAACGGCCTTTCAATTCTTCCTTGTCCGAAAACGCGATGGCGTGGACAATGAAATCGATCCCGCCCCATTCTTTTTTGACGGTTTCAAAAACCTTATCGAGATCATCTTCTTTGGACACATCGCAATCGATCAGCAGTTTCGCGCCGATGGATTCCGCCAGAGGTTTCACGCGCTTGCCGAACGCGTCGCCCTGATAGGTGAACGCCATTTCCGCGCCGTGCTTGTGCAACTCGGTTGCCATGCCCCATGCAATGGATTTTTCATTCGCGACGCCCATGATGAGGCCGCGTTTGCCC
>DLGR01000010.1:0-387 GCA_002482805.1 Micavibrio sp. UBA7689
GGATTGCATGGCGACGGGGCATTACATCCAACGCATCGTGAACGAACAAACGGGACAAGCGGAATTGCACCGCGCGCTCGATGTGACCAAAGACCAATCCTACTTCCTGTTTGCAACCACGCAGGAACAGCTGGATTTCCTGCGCTTCCCCTTGGGCGGATGGGACAAGTCCGTCACGCGCGAGCATGCGGATCGTCTGGGTTTGATCACAGCGGCGAAGCCTGACTCACAAGACATCTGTTTCGTGCCGAACGGGGATTACGCCGCGGTTGTCAAAAAGATCGCGCCGCATGCGCTTGTCCATGGCGACATCATGCATATCGACGGGCGCAAGCTCGGCGAACACACGGGCATCGTCAATTTCACCATCGGCCAGCGCAAGGGCCT
>DLGR01000010.1:420-33350 GCA_002482805.1 Micavibrio sp. UBA7689
CAACGATCCGTTCTATGTCGTGAAAATCGACGCGTCCGCCAACCGCGTGCTGGTCGGCCCGAAGGAAGCCTTGGCACGCGATGTGGTATTCGTGAAAGAACTCAACTGGCTCGACGGCGCGATGCGCGAAATGCCGATTGAAGTAAAGCTCCGCTCCATGACACGCGCGGTGGCGGCTACACTCGTTCCGCTGAGTGACGGTACGGCTGAAATCAAGCTGGCGGAACCCCAGTTCGGCATATCTCCGGGTCAAGCGGCTGTGTGCTACGATGGCGCCCGCGTGCTCGGCGGCGGATGGATTTCAGGCAGTGCAAATTCGGCCCTCCCGCTCGCCGCATAAAATCTTTGACATCGCCTGCCAAATCACGTTATTCACACGCTCCCGAAAAACAAAAACAACAAGGGTGTGTACGGTGAAAAAATATTTCGACAAGTCGGCGATGGACGCGCCGATCAAACCGTCCATGGGCGTGCAGGCCTACACCGAAATGGCACGCGCGCTCGATGATGCCGGCAAGTTCGAAGACAGCCGCAAGCTTGTCGCCGCGGGCCTCCAACAGTATCCCTCCAGCGCCCACCTCATGCATGCCCGCGCGCACAATCTGCGCGCATCGGGCGCACCGGCGGAACAAGTGCTCGAAGCCTTCCACACGGCGTATGAAAGAAGCATCACCTCCAGATATCACATGCACGACGATCTGAACGCTTTGCCTATCGCCTATGCGGACTTCCTGCGTCAATCGCGTGTGCTGGGTCCACGCACCATGATGGCCGCCGAACGTGTGCTGCTCAACTTCACCCGCACGCGTTCCGAAATGCAGCCCGATGTTCTGGCCGCGCTCGGCGATCTCTATGTCAACCTGAAACAAAAAAGCATGGGTGTCGCCTGTTACGCGCAGGCCGCGAGCCTGCCCGATTGTCCCAAGAGCGCTTCTGACAGATACCGCCAGCTTTTGAAAGACGGGCTGCAGTATTCCGCCGCCGCTTGGGGAACCATCGAGGGGCGTATCGAGCGCTCCGGCGATGCCGGCCACCAGCCGCCCTTGCCGCCGCCTTCCGCGCGCCCTTCCCAGCCCTGATAACGCCCCCGAGCCAGCTTGACAGGGGCGGGAAAAATCAGCATAAACACCCCTTCCAAGGCGGTTTAGCTCAGTCGGTAGAGCAGAGGAATCATAATCCTTGTGTCGGGGGTTCAAATCCCTCAACCGCCACCACTTCCCCTCTCCATAATCCCTTGTGAATCAAACCCCTGTCTGGCATGCTCGGCTCATGTTAGGCACCGATACAAACAAGATAAATCTCTACTCCCAGATCTTCGCTGGCGTCGCGCTCGTCGCCGTTATGGTGCTCGGGTTGCTGCCCTCCCTGCTTGGCGGATTGCTGGTCTACCAGCTCGTGATTTTCGGCGCCAAGAAGCTGGGTGAAATCGGCATCATGCCCTTCGTCGGCAAGATCATCCTGATCGTGTTCATCGCGACCGTCATCATCTCACTGCTCACCTTCGGCGGCTATATGTTCGCCTCATACATTTCGAACGGACAAGACTCGCTTGTCGTGTTGCTCCAGCGCATGGCCGAAGTCGTGCAGGAAGCCTCCACCTATCTGCCCCCCACGATGCACCCCTATCTTCCCGAGAACATAGACGAGTGGCAGCAGACAGCTTCGAACTGGCTTTTGGACAACGCCGCGTATTTCAGCGTGGTCGGAAAAGATTCCGTGCTCTTCCTGATCCACCTTCTGATCGGAATGATTATCGGCGGCATGGTCGCCATGAACCCCGCAAACCCGTCCAAACGCGCGCCGCTGGCGCACGCTTTGTCCGACCGCGTGGAATTTCTCGGGCTCGCTTTCCGCCGCGTGGTGTTCTCTCAAATCCGTATCTCCGCGCTGAACACAGTTTTGACGGGCATTTTCCTGAGCATCGTCATGCCGCTTCTGGGATATGATTTGCCGCTCGTCAAAACCATGATCGCTGTTACGTTCATACTCGGCCTGATGCCCATCATCGGCAACATCATGTCGAACACAGTCATCTTCCTGATCTCGCTCTCGGTCGCGCCCATAGCGGCTGTAATCGCGCTGGTCTATCTTGTCGTGATCCATAAACTGGAATATTTTATCAACGCCCGTATCATCGGCTCGCAGATCCGCGCACGCGCATGGGAAATTCTGCTGGCCCTTCTGGTAATGGATGCGGCGTTCGGCGTTGCGGGGCTTGTCGCCGCTCCGATCTATTACGCCTATTTGAAAGACGAACTGGCGGCCAAGAAGCTTATCTGAACCAACAAAAGGAGACTGCCATGCGTATTCTTCCCCTTCTCGCGTGTGTGTTTGCTGTTAGCATTTCTTCCCAAGCGATCGCCCAAACCAAAGCGCCGACTGGCCTTTGGCTTACCGAAAACAAGCGTTCCGCCATCGAGCTTTATCAATGCAAAAAAGGCGAGCCCTTGCTGTGCGGCAAGATCGCATGGATTATTGACGGCGGCATGCAGTTCGATACCAAAAACCCCGACGCATCCCAGCACAACAAGAAACTGTGCGGCATGACGATCCTGAAAGGCCTTCGTATGGAAGGCCCCGGTAAATGGACGGACGGAAAAGTCTACAAAGCCGATGAAGGCGATCTCTATGATGCCGATCTGGAAGTTCTGTCCGATACCCAAGTCAAACTACGCGGTTATATGGGCATGACCATTCTGGGCAAATCCCAGACCTGGACGCGCGTGTCCCCCAAAGATTACCCGCGCTGCAAATAAACGGTACCGATGCATCTGATAACCTCTCTCGCAGCACTGCCCGACCCATTGCGGGGAAGCGTTGTCGCCATCGGCAATTTCGACGGCGTGCATCTGGGCCACCGTGCCCTGCTCGCGGCGGGGCGCAAACTGGCGAAAGAAAAAGGCGTGTCGTTCGGCGTTCTGACGTTCGAGCCGCATCCACGCAAACTCTTCCGTCCCGACGATCCGCCGTTCCGCATCACGCCGCCGCTTTTGAAATACCGCCAACTGGAATCCTGCGGCGTTGATTTCACCGTCAGTCTTGAATTCAATTGGGATTTCGCCAGTCAAAGTGCGGATGCGTTCGTGAAGAATGTTCTGCAACTGGGCCTCGCCCCTTCGCATATCATCATCGGCCATGATTTCCGTTTCGGGCAGTTGAGAAAGGGTGATGCGGATACCATTCGTTCCGCAGGTTTGGACGTCACGCAATTCGCGGTCGTCAACAACGATGCGGGTGAGAAATTTTCTTCCACCACGATCCGCCAAAATTTGCGCGGCGGAAACCTTGACGCGGCAAACGACATGCTGGGATGGGATTGGGAACTTGAAGGCGTGATTGTACGCGGCGATCGACGCGGCCATGAACTGGGATATCCGACCGCGAACCTCCCGCTCGGCGATGTTCTGCATCCGGCCTATGGTGTATATGCAACGCTCGTGCAGATCGAAGGCGAAAATATCTGGCGGTCCGCCGCCACCAATATCGGCATCCGTCCGATGTTCGAAGTGAAGCTCGGACAGGTCGAAGCGCATATCCTCGATTTCGAAGACCGTGATATTTACGGCAAAAACCTGCGAGTCCGCCCCATGAAACGCCTGCGCGGCGAAGCCAAATTCGACAGTCTCGACGCCCTTATCGTTCAAATAGAGGCAGACTGCCGCCAAGTGCGCCAAGTCCTTATCTAATAATTTCAAATACTTGTAATAAAATTTCGCACAGGGTGTGGATAAGTGCTTGACGCGTCACAGCAAAAATGGGTATATGCGCCTCCACAAACGGCGGAAAACAGCCGGAATTTAGAGGAATGTGATGTTTAACGAAAATCTGTCAGCAGGCAACGATTTTAAAGGCGCAGCTGACCAAAACTCCGGTTCCACCAAATCGGCAAAGCAGCAACAGCAGCAACAGCAACAAGACCACGGTTGTCCGGTCAAGCTCGCCCAACAACAAATGCAACAACAGCAGCAACAACAGCAATTGTAATACATTATGTTGCCAGCAGCCCTCGCCTTTCGTGAACCTTTCGATGTCGCCAGAGAAACGCCTGCGAAAACCACGGATCTGCGTCTCGTAGAAACCACACCCGTCCATCCGAACGCAGAGAAGCTTGCAGAGCAATATGCCATTCAAAATGCCATAATGGATTCCAACATCGCCAACGGGACTAAACCCGCGCAGTACAATCCGCCCGCACATTTCAGCGCGCGTTTTATGTACGTTACGCCCAAATTCGCCTGATTTTTTCAAATAGCCCTGCACAAGCGTTTTAAAACCCTATAGGTTTTAAGGCATGGACATATTTCTTCTGCTCGCCGCCAATATATTCCCGTTATATATCCTGATCGGGCTCGGCTACATCGCCGGACGCAAGATGGATGTGCATCTGCATTCCATGGCGACGATCGCGATTTATTTCCTGGCACCTATGGTGAGTTTCGGTGCGATGTTGCAGTTGCAGTTCGATCCGACCGTTCTTCTTCTGCCCGTCATCATGTTCGGGGTATCAGCAGTGATAGGTTTTTGCGTTTACAAAACCGCACCGAAATTCTGGAAAGATACCACCAGCAATCTTATTTCCATGGCCAGCACGACAGGCAACACAGGGTATTTCGGGTTGCCGATCATCCTTGCGCTGTTCGATGTGAAATATGTCGCCGTCTACATGATTATGAACCTCGGCCTTACCATCGCGGAACTTACGCTCGGCTATTATTTCGGCGCGCGCGGTCATGCGGACATAAAAGGATCTATCATCAAGGTTTTGAAACTCCCCACGATACATGGCGTATGGTTGGGTCTTTTACTCAACTATATAAATGTCGAACCCGGTGCGCTATTCCTGCGATACTGGAATTACGCGGTCGGCGGGTGGATTATCATCGGCATGATGCTGATCGGCGTGGCTTTGGGGCGGCAACCGAAACTGGAGCTGGATTTCCGTCTTATGCGATGGTTGTTCGCATCACGGTTTTTGTTGTGGCCTTTGGCAGGTGCGCTTGTGGTCGGTGCAGATATGCTTGTCTTCCATCTGTTTGATGCGACCATTTATAAGATGATCTCCATCTTCGTGGCCGTGCCTTTGGCGGGCAATCTGGTTGCGTTTGCCACCAATCTGAATTTACATCCCGAACGCGCCGCAGGGGCGGTGCTGGTCAGCACAATTCTGGCCTTGTTCACCATACCGCTCTCGATGGCCGCGTTCACATCATATGAAAATTTCCTGTTGGCTTTTGTACGCTGAAACGCTAGATTATTTCCATGAGCTTCAATTTGCGCGCCATTATTCGAATTATTTCCCCTGTTCTTGTCTAAAAGAGCAGGGTTTTTCGCGCATTTCGCTTTTTCCATTCACCATTATTTTGTAGGGTATCCTTCGCTTCAGCCAAGGTTATGTGATCCATGAGCAACAACGATAATTCCACGTCCGCGGACAAATACCGCGACACCGTATTCCTTCCCAAAACCGAATTCCCGATGCGCGGCGAATTGCCCAAACGCGAACCCGATATGGTCCGCCGCTGGCAGGATATGGATTTGTATTCCAAAATCCGCGGGGTCTCCAAAGGCAAGAAGAAATGGATTCTGCACTGGGGCCCTCCCTACGCGAACGGACACGCCCATATGGGTCACGCGTTTACCAAATGCTTGAAAGACCTCGTCAACAAATGCTGGCAGATGTCGGGCTATGACGCGCCGATGATTCCGGGTTGGGATTGCCACGGCCTTCCCATCGAATGGAAGATCGAAGAAAAATACCGCGCCGAAAACAAAAACAAGGACGATGTCGACAAGATTACGTTCCGCGCCGAATGCCGTGCGTTCGCGCAAAAATGGGCGGACGTGCAGAGCGAGGATTTCCAGCGTCTGGGCGTCGTCGGCGATTTCAAAAATCCGTACCTGACCATGACGAACCATGCGGAAAGCCGTATCGCGGGTGAAATCCATAAATTCTTGCTCAATGGTTCTCTCTATCGCGGCGTCAAACCCGTCATGTGGTCTTGCGTGGAAAAAACCGCCTTGGCCGAGGCCGAAGTGGAATACAAGGAACATAAATCCATCACCTGCTGGATCAAATTCCCCGTATCCAAAGCATCCATTCCCGCCATCGAAGGCGCGCATATCGTTATCTGGACGACGACACCATGGACATTGCCATCCAACCGCGCCATCGCGTTCGGCGAGAAGATCGAATATGCGGTGTACACGGTTGAATCCGTATCGACAGACTCCAAAGCCAAAGTCGGCGATAAACTTGTGCTCGCCGTTTCACTAGCGGCGGATGTGAAAGAAAAAGCCAAAATTGAAAACTGGAGCCAAGGCGCAACGTTTAAAGGTATAGAACTTGCAAACACCGTTTGTAAGCATCCTTTGCACGCTAAAGCAACAGAGTATGATTTTGATGTGCCGATGTATGCGGGCGATTTCGTTACGGAAGAAACCGGGACGGGTTTCGTACATATTGCCCCGTCCCACGGTCAGGACGATTATTTCCTGTACATGAAGCATAACGGTGCGCGCAATATTCCCGACAACGTCACCGATGACGGAAAATTCCGCGACAATCTTGCCTTGTTCGCGGGCCTTGAAATCCTGAACGCCAAAGGCGAAATGGGCGATGGCAATTTCGCCGTGCTCAAAGCCATGGAAGAAGTCGGCGCGCTGGTCGCCAAAGGCTCTCTGCGCCATGAATATCCGCACAGCTGGAGATCCAAAGCGCCGCTAATCTTCCGCACCACGCCGCAATGGTTTATCGCCCTGGATGATGACAACAATCTGCGCGATGTCGCGTTGCAGGCGATCAAGGAAACCAGATGGATTCCCGCTATGGGGCAAAACCGCATCACGGCGATGATCGAACAACGCCCCGATTGGTGCATTTCACGCCAGCGCGCGTGGGGCGTTCCGATCGCTTTGTTCGTGAACAAAAAAACCAACGAGCCTCTGGAAGATGCGGCCGTATTGAAACGTATTCTTGATGCATTCGAAGCCGAAGGCGCGGATGCATGGTGGGCACGTCCCGCTTCGGACTTCCTCGGCAAGGATTACAGGCCCGAAGATTTCGAACAAATCTTCGATATCGTCGATGTGTGGTTTGAATCGGGTTCCACGCACGTGTTCGTGATGGACGACCGTCCCGAAGTCGGCGTGACGCAAGCTGATTTGTATCTCGAAGGTTCCGACCAGCACAGAGGATGGTTCCATTCATCATTGCTCGAAGCTTGCGGCACCAAAGGCAAAGCGCCATATAAGAACGTGCTCACGCATGGTTTCGTTCTGGACGACAAGGGCTATAAAATGTCGAAGTCGCTCGGCAATGTCGTCGACCCGCAGGACCTGCTGAAAGAACACGGCGCGGACATCATCCGTTTGTGGACCGTCACGTCCAATTTCTCCGACGATATGCGCATCGGTAAAGACACGCTCAAGAACACAGGCGATCTGTATCGACGCATTAGAAACACACTCCGCTTCCTGCTTGGGGCTCTCGATGGATTCAACGGCCTGGAACGCGTTCCCGCCGCGGAATTCAAGAATATGCCCGAGTTGGAGCAATATATGCTTTCCCGCATGGCGGCGATTTCCGCAGAGATCAAAAAATCCGTCGAGGATTATGATTTCAACGGCATCATCGCGACGCTTTATAACTTCTGCAATGCGGATTTGTCGGGGCTCTACTTTGATATCCGTAAGGACCGTCTCTACTGCGACATTCCCGAGTCTTTCGAGCGCCGCGCCACGCGCACGGTAATGGCGGAATTGTATGACTTCCTTGTCACGCATTTCGCGCCGTTCCTGTCGTTCACGGCCGAAGAAGCATGGGATTTCCGCCCCAAAGGCGTGTTCGAGGATGCCGAAAGCATTCATATGCGCACCTTCTCCACCACACCCTCCGAATGGCGTAACGAGAAGCTGGAAGAAAAATGGGCGAAGATTTTGAAAGTCCGCAATGTCGTGCTCGGCGCCTTGGAACCACAACGCGCACAAAAAATCATCGGCGCATCTTTGGAAGCCGCGCCTATTGTTTATGTTAACGATGAATATGCGGCGGCCCTCAAAGGCAATGATCTCGCCGAAATCTGCATCACGTCACAGGCTTTTGTGAAAACGGGTGAGGCGCCCGCCAATGCGTTCAAGGACGCAAAAACCGAAGGCGTTGGCGTCGTATTCGCCAAAGCCGATGGTCACAAATGTGTGCGCAGCTGGAAAATCCTGCCCGAAGTGGGTACGGACAAGGAATATCCCGATCTGACATTGCGTGATGCACAGGCCGTGCGCTGGTACGCCAAACAAAAACAGGCGGCATAGTCATGTCCTACTGGAAGCTCAGCTCCTCCAAACCCATCGTCGGATTTTCGCTGGCTCTGGACATCATCATTCTGGATCAGCTTTCGAAATGGCTGATTTTGGAATATGTCATGCGCAAGGAAATCCAGCCCAACGCACAGCCTTTGGGTTTGTGGGAATGGATTACCGATGCGCCTTCGCGTTTTCCTTTTGCGAGCATCGAAGTGTGGCCGTTTTTCAATTTGACCATGGTGTGGAACGAAGGCATTTCGTTCGGCATGTTTCATGGCGGCGCAATCTGGATTCTGTGCGGTCTGGCGCTCGCGATTACGATCCTCTTTTCCGTGTGGCTTACCCGCGCCACGGGATGGCTGCAGGCCATATCGCTTTCTATGGTTATCGGCGGTGCGATCGGTAATGTTATAGACCGTCTGCGTTTCGGCGCGGTGGCGGATTTCTTTGATTTTCATGCCTTTGGATGGCATTACCCCGCCTTTAATGTCGCCGATTGCGCGATTGTGGTCGGTATTGCCCTTCTGGTGATTGATGGGGTATTCTTGGAACCGAAACGGAATAAGGCTGTCACTGCATGAACAAGTTTGTTGTTTCCTTACTGGTCGGCGCCGCGTTCACTTTGGGCGCATGCGAAAGCACCAGAGAGCAATTCGATTTTTCAAAAAAAGCACCCGATGAATTCGCGGTCGTCAAACGTGCACCTTTGGAAATGCCCCCCAACTTTGAAATTACGGCGCCCAAACCCGGCGCACCGCGCCCGCAGGAACAATCCGCCAATGATATGGCCAAGAGTGCCATCCTCGGGCCTGATTCCGTCAAGGCTTCCGCGAAAGCGAACGGTGTGAGCGAAGGCGAAGCCGTTCTGCTCAACAAAACCGGCGCGGCAAATGTAAGCCCCGCAATCCGTGCAAAAGTGGATGCGGAAACTGCCGAGATCATCAAAGACGAAACACCGGGTATAGATTCACTGAAAAAGATGGTCGGACAAAATCCGCCGGAGCCAGCTCCCGAAGCCGTCGATCCCGTCAAAGAGCTCGAGCGCATCAAGCAAAACAAGGCGCAAGGCAAACCTATCGGCACGGGCAAGACCCCCAAGATAGAAGACTAGACCAAGTAGCTGGTGCACAGTCTTTAGATCGCCATTGGCCTGCCACAATATATTGTCTAATCTAGCGGTATGCTCATACGCACAGTTTTCATATTTTTATTAGCGATTTCAGCCCCTTATGCAGCTTTCGCGCAGAGTTTCGGCGCGCAGGAATTCACCCTTTCCAACGGTCTTCAGGTCGTCGTCATTCCCAATCACCGCGCGCCTGTCGTCACATCCATGCTCTGGATCAAGGTCGGCCGTGCCGATGAGGCACCCGGCGTATCGGGCATGGCGCATTATCTCGAGCATCTGATGTTCAAGGGCACGCAAAAAATGCAGCCCGGAGAATTTTCAAAAACGATCAAAACCCTCGGCGGAGATGACAACGCCTTTACGGGGCAGGATTACACCGCCTATTTCACATCCGTATCGGTCGACAATCTTCCCAAAATTATGGAGATGGATGCAGACCGTTTGGTGAATTTGAATCCGCCGCCTGAACATTTCGCATCGGAAAAGCAGGTCGTGCTCGAAGAGCGCCGCCAGAGAACGGACAATGATCCGCGCGCGCTGTTCGGTGAACAACTGCAATCGATGGTGTTCATCAATCACCCTTACGGCACGCCTGTGATAGGATGGATGAACGAGATCGAGCGCTATGAATGGAAAGACGTCAAAAAATTCTATGATGCATGGTATGCCCCGAACAATGCCGTTCTGGTCGTCAGCGGCGATATCACGGCGGAACAATTAAAGCCATTGGCCGAAAAATATTACGGCACCATTCCCAAAAAAGAATTACCACCGCGCATCCGTCCGTTGGTTCCCCCCGCCCCTGCGCAAAGCGTTTTGAGCCTGCAAAGCGATGCCATTCATCAAAGCATTTATCAGAAAATCTATATTGCGCCGAGCGAGCGCATGGATAAAAAAGATTCATTGGCTTTGCAGGTATTGGCCGAGATCATGGACGGAAATGCCACCGCGCGCTTTTACAAAAACGTCGTCATAGGGCAAAAAAAGGCGACCAGCGTGGATTTCAACTATAACTCTTCCGCTTATGATTACGGCACGATAGGCATCGGCGGCACGCCCGCTGTAGGTGTCAGCCCTGAAGATCTGGGCAAAACACTCGAAGATGAAATCACCGCGATCATCACGGGCGGCGTGACCGATGCAGAAGTGAAGGACGCCATCCAGCGTTTGCAGGATACGGCCGTATTCGCGCGTGATTCCGTGGCAGGCCCCGCCATGATATTCGGCGCGGCCTTGACCACGGGCAGCACTGTGGCCGATGTCGAGAACTGGTCTACCGATATTGCCAAGGTAACGGCAGCGGATGTCAAAGCAGCGGCATCCAAATATCTGGACAATACCAAACCTTGGATACGCCCCGCCGTAACAGGCCATTTGCTCCCCGCCGAAATAGCACCACCGGAGGTTTCCGATGTTCAAAGATAAAAACCCGTGGAAATATCTGGCGCTCGGCTTCCTGCTCGCGGCAGTCCTGATAGGATTGTTGCTGTTCTTGGGTATGCAGGCGCAGGCCGCGACGCGGTTTTTGCCTATCGAAGAGATCACAACGCCCAAGGGCATCAAAGTCTGGGTTGCCAAAGACAACTCCCTCCCCGTGGTTTCGCTCAAATTCATTTTCGTGGATTCCGGCTCCACCAACGATCCGCAAAATCTGCAAGGCCTTGCTCGGTTATTGTCGAACACGCTGGATGAGGGCGCAGGCGATCTGGATTCGCAGAGCTTTCAAAAAGCGCTGTCCGATCATTCCATTACGCTCACCTTCAATGCAGGGCGCGATTTCTTCGGCGGTGATGTCAAAACCCTCACACGTCACCAAGACAAAGCGTTCGAGTTGCTTGCATTGGCTTTGAATTCCCCGCGCTTCGATGCCGAGCCCGTGGCACGTATGAAGGACGGCAATCTTACCCGTATCAAATCGTCGATGTCGGAGCCGGACTGGATGACGGCGCGGCTTATCAATGACCGCGCGTTCGGCACCCATGCATACGGTAAGAACAGCGGCGGGACGCTTTCCTCCCTGCCCCGTATTACGCCGGAAGATTTGCGTACATTTAAAAATACCTATCTGACCAAAGACCGTCTGATCATTGCCGCCGCAGGCGATATAAACCCGCAAACATTTGCCGCGACAATCGATAAGGTTTTCGGCGATCTTCCCGCCAAAGGACCTACCGTAGAGATAAAAGATTTTACCGTAGAAAATGCGGGCAAAACATTTTTATACAATCAGGATATTCCCCAGACTTTTATCGAAATCATGATGCCGTCCTTTGATAACAAGGATAAGGATTTTTTTGCGCTCAAACTGCTCAATTATATCTATGGCGGCGCGGGGTTCGGTTCACGTTTGATGGATACCGTGCGGGAAAAAGGCGGATTGACCTATGGTATTTATTCCAGCCTGCAAGATTACCGCCACGGAGATTTGTTGAGCGTTTCGACATCGACCAAGAACGAAAGCGCGGCGGAGATGCTTTCACTGATACAAGCCGAGATGACGAAACTGCAAAACACGCCTGTAGGGGAAAAAGAACTGAAGGATGCCAAATCCTACCTGACCGGCTCTATGCCGCTCGCGCTCACATCGACGGATGAAATCGCCGATATGATTTTGAGCCTACAGTTTCAGGAATTACCGATCGATTATCTTGACCATTATGCGGATTACATCAATGCAGTGACGCCCGCCGATATTCAACGCGTCGCAAAACGCGTGCTCGATCCTGCCTCCATGGTGACCGCACTTGTCGGCAAGCCTGCAAAGATCGAGAATGCGGAAATTGTGAAAGAGTTGCCCAATGTCCAGTAACCCCACAAAAAAAGCGCCGTGGCGCAGCTTGAAAAAACGCCGAAAGGCATTCGATACTGACATGCGCGCCATGTTTGCGGCAGACAAAAGGCGCAGCGAAAGATATTCGGTGAAAATACCCGGACTGCTCTTTGATTATTCCAAAAACAGGATCAACGAAGAAGTGATGGGCGATTTGTTCGCTCTCGCTCGTTCCTGCAAGATGGAAAAATGGCGCGAACAGATGTTCAAGGGAGCACACATCAACGGCACCGAAGACCGCCCTGTGTTGCACACGGCCTGCCGCGCACCCAAAGGTAGCAAGATAAAAGCAGACGGCGAGAATGTCATGCCGTTCGTACACGAAGTATTGGGGCGCATGAAGAAATTTTCGGATGCGGTGCGTTCGGGAGAATGGAAAGGCCATACGGACAAGCCTCTAACCCATATCGTCAATATCGGCATCGGCGGTTCGGACCTTGGCCCCTATATGGTGTGCGAGGCGCTAAAAGCCTATACGCCTGAAGACATCCATATGCATTTTGTTTCAAATGTTGACGGCACACATCTGGCCGAGACATTGAAAAAGATTGACGCGGAAAGCACGCTGTTCATCATCGCATCCAAAACTTTTACGACACAGGAAACCATGGTCAATGCCAACGCGGCGAAAGCATGGCTTGTAAAGAAACTGGGCACGGACGCCGTTTCCAAACATTTTTGCGCGCTATCGGTAAATGTTGACGCGGTAAAAGCATTCGGGATATCCGAATTCAATATCTTCCCGTTCAAGGATTGGGTCGGCGGTCGGTATTCTTTGTGGTCCGCCATCGGGCTTTCGATTTGCATGGCAGTCGGTTACGAGAATTTTGAAAAGCTTCTTGCAGGTGGACATGCGGCGGACAAGCATTTCCGCGAAGCGCCGCTGGAGCAGAATATCCCCGTGATCATGGCGCTTTTGGGCATATGGTACCGTAATTTCTGGGATGCGGACGCTGTGGCTGTGCTGCCCTACGATCAATATCTGCACCGCTTTCCGGCTTTCCTCCAGCAACTGGACATGGAATCCAATGGCAAGAACGTGGACCGCGACGGCAACATCATCAAAGACTACAAGACTGGCCCCGTATTGTTCGGCGAGCCCGGTACGAACGGCCAGCATGCGTTTTACCAGCTGATCCACCAAGGCACCGATTTCATCCCGTGTGATTTCATCGGATTCAAAAAACCCCAAAACCCTATCGGCAACCAGCACACTCTACTCCTCACCAATATGGCCGCGCAGGCGCAGGCCTTGATGCAAGGCCGCACTCTGGCCGAAGCAGGCGGCAAGGTCGCCCGCAGTTTCTCCGGCAACAGACCCAGCAATATTCTACTGTTCGATATACTCGACCCCTATTCGCTCGGTTTCCTGATCGCGCTTTACGAGCACAAGGTTTTTACCCAAGGAATACTCTGGAACATCAATTCCTTCGACCAGTTCGGCGTGGAGCTGGGCAAGGAGCTGGCGGGTAATATCGAAAAAGGCAAAACGGAAGGCATGGACAGCTCCACATCCGCTCTCCTTAACTATATGAAATCGTAAAGTTTTCCTGTAATCTTCGTTTTCATGGGACCGTTACCGCCACCAGCAGATGATTTTACACGCTATTCCCAGCGCGATCTGGACAAGATCATCGCCAAGCATGACTCGTACCTGAAAGGTCGCCGCGGCGGCGCACGCGCAGTGATAAAATTCGGTGATTTATCCGATCTATCCCTTGTCGGGAAAGATTTAAGCCAAGCCGATTTTACGGGCTCCAATTTTTCACGCTGCAATTTTTCGGGCGGAAAATTTTCGGGCACATGTTTCTTTTCCTGCGACCTGCGCCAAGCAGATTTGACCAACGCAATTTTGAGCCGTGCGGATTTCAGAGGCGCACATCTCGCGGGGGCGAATTTATCTGGCGCCAATCTCGACGCGGCCGATTTGCGTGAAGGAAAAATCATGGAGCGCGGCGAATCCGGCATGCTCGTGAACAAAGCCCTCCCCTCATTCCCCAAAGGAAAGGCGGCAAACACAATTTTTACCGGAGCGAAGCTGACCGATACCAACATGAACAGCATCAAGGCGATGTCTGCGGATTTTTCGGATGCGGACCTTTCCGGTGTTTTGCTCAGCCAAGCCAATTTGAGCGGCGCGAATTTCGACGGTGCAAACCTTACCAAGGTTGATTTTACAGGCTCTGACCTTACCCGTGCGAATTTATCGAATTCCATTATGTCGGGCGTCATTTTGCGCAATGCGGAACTGCAGGAAGCCCAATTGGATAACGTTGTCAAAGACGAAGCCATGGGCAAGCGTTTGTCCGAAGGACCAAAAACGCTTTCCGAACTTCTCGAAATACACCGCAAATGGATCGCCAGCGCTGGCAAGCAAGGCCATCAGATGGATTTGAGCGGATTTGATCTGCGTGATATTCACGACCTAGCCCATTACCCCATGACGGCCATGCGTGCCGTAAAGGCAACGTTTCTCGGCCTTTATCTTGACCGCGCCAACATACAAAGTGCGACGCTCGATTATTCCGACTTCCGCGATTGTCGTTTGATCAAGGCGGATTTGCGCGGCTCTTCCCTCAAAGGTGTGAATTTCGGACGCTCCGATCTGACGGGTGCGAATTTGGGCCCGTTGAAATTCGATACGCCCGAAGGGCACGGCGTGCGTTTGCAGCGTGTAAATCTGTCAGGTTCTTCCATGAAATTCTGTAATCTGCGCGAAGTGGATTTACGCGATTCCATTTTGATGGGTGTGGACCTGTCCAACGCGGTTCTGACAGGGTGCGATTTGCGCCGTGCGGATTTGACGGGCGCGAACCTCACAGGCTCCAACCTCGACGACGCCCTGACCGAAGGCGCGATAATCCGTTGATTTAACTACATTAATACCCGTGGATGAGGCGTGCGCAATGCTTTCGCCACAGCCACTCCATAATATATGATCCTATCCATGCGCATACGCCATTTACCCGACTATCTGGTGAACCAGATCGCCGCGGGCGAGGTCATCGAACGGCCCGCCGCCGCCGTTAAGGAACTGGTCGAAAACGCTATCGATGCGGGGGCCTCGGTGGTGGAAGTGGATTTACGCGATGGTGGTAAATCCATGATCCGCGTGCGCGACAACGGCGGCGGCATGACGCGCGAAGAACTCGCTGCCTGTATCGAACGCCATGCGACCTCGAAACTGCCCGATGATGATCTGGTCAATATCCGCCATTTGGGCTTTCGCGGAGAGGCGTTGCCCTCCATCGGCGCGGTTAGCCGTTTGTTTATCACATCCAAACATGCAGATGAAAAGGATGCGTGGACGTTATCGGTAGAAGGCGGGGCGAAGAAAGCGCCTTCACCCGCCGCGCATCCGCAAGGTTCCACAGTCGAGGTCCGCGATTTGTTTTATGCGACGCCGGCGCGTTTGAAATTCCTTAAAACCGACCGTGCGGAATATACCGCCGTGAAAGATATGCTCACCCGTATCGCCATGGCGCATCCCCATGTGACGTTCAAGCTTACGCACAATGACGCGCCATCCCTGTCAGTGGCGGCGCAGGATCGCCTGGAACGCCTTTCGGCACTACTGGGCAAAGATTTCGGCACCAACGCCATTCCTGTTCATGCGGTGCGCGAATATGTGACGATTACGGGCTTTGCAGGACTTCCGGGGTTTGATAAGGGCACGGCGCAGTTCCAGTTTTTGTTCGTCAACGGACGCCCTGTGCGGGATCGCTTGTTATTGGGATGCGTGCGCGCGGCCTACACAGATTTGCTGGCCCGCGAGCGTCATCCCGTTGTCGCATTATATATTGAAGTGCCGCCCGATGAGGTCGATGTGAACGTGCATCCCGCGAAAGCCGAAGTGCGTTTCCGCGACAATGCGTTGATCCGCGGCGCGATTGTGGGCGCTTTGAAACATGCTTTGCTTGCGGGTGGGCAATCGACATCTTCTACCATGACAACTTATGCTCTGTCTTCGTTCCGTGCGCAATCATCCGCGCCTGCCATGCCTTTCCGTGCCGCCTATCCTTCCACCTATGGCAATCTGGCGGAGAAGATAGAGCAAAATTATGTACCCCTCATGGAAACCCTTCCGTCCGCCCGCGCGGAATTGCAGGAAGTTCCCGCAACGGAAAGCTTCCCGCTTGGAGCGCCGCGCGCACAGGTGCATGAGAATTATATCATCGCGCAAACGCAAGACGGCATGGTCATTGTCGACCAGCACGCCGCGCATGAAAGATTGGTTTACGAGCGTTTCAAGGCACAAATGGCCGAAGGCGGAATCGCGCGCCAAGGCCTTTTGGTACCCGAAATCATCGATATGGATGATACGCGCATTGCGGCTCTCCTCGAAAAATCGGATTTGTTCGAGCGTTTAGGGTTGGAGCTGGAAGCGTTCGGCACAGGATCGCTCGCCGTACGTGCCGTTCCCGCGATTTTATCGGGTAAGGCGAATATTGCGAAGCTCATCAAGGACATTGCCGAAGAAATCGTCGAGCAGGATTCCTCTATCAAACTGGAAGAGCGCATCAATTCCGTGCTTTCGACCATGGCGTGCCACGGATCGGTGCGTTCAGGACGCCGTATGAACGTGGAAGAAATGAATGCACTGCTCCGCGCCATGGAAGAAACCGAAAAATCCGCATACTGCAACCACGGACGCCCGACTTATGTTACTTTAAGCCTTAAAGATATCGAAAAATTGTTCCACAGACGGTAGGAAACCCATGGAAGATAAAACCCAAAACCAAAAAAATATCATCAACGTCCTTTATTTCATGATCGTTTTATCAACGATTTTGAGTTTTGTTCCGCATACGATGGGGCAGTTGATATCACTGACCCTTATCGTTGTCGCGCTGATCGGCGCCTATATTTATAGGGGAAAGGATTCAGAAGACGGCCTTCTCTACAACCATATGACCTATATGATAGGCACCATATGGATCGGCACGAGCTTCATCCTACTCGGTTGTATGATCATGGGATTGTGGGTTTATGTGTCCGGCGACCAAAGCGTTATCATGCGCGCCATCACACAACTGGAAGCAGGCGGCATGATTACCGAGGAGCAGCTGACCGAGTATACGAACCAGTATATCATCTCAAACCAGTCGCTACTCATAAAATCCAGTCTGATCGCCGTCGGTCCCGCCATTTTGTATTTCGTCTATCGCGTGACGAACGGTATCGCCCGCGCCGGCAAGGGATACAGGATTGCCAACCCCAAAAGCTGGCTGTAGAAGAAACGCATGATCAAAATAGGTTTTCTTGCATCCCATAACGGCAGCGCGGCGCGCGCCATCACCGAAGCGTGCCGCAGCGGTGCATTAAAAGGCGCCGCGACCGTTCTGGTCACTAACAACGCCAAAGCCGGAGCCCTTGATTGGGCCAGAGATATGGGTTTGAAAAGTGTCGTGCTCAATGCCTCCAACACGCAGGATGTCGATAAAGCCATTGCGGACGTGTTTTTGGACAATTATGTCGGTCTGGTCGTGTGTTCTGGTTACATGAAATTGATAGGCCCAAAAACCATCGCTTCCGTCAAAGGCGATATATTGAACGTGCACCCTGCCCTGCTACCCAAATACGGCGGCAAAGGGATGTACGGCAAATATGTGCACCAAGCCGTGTTCAGAGCCAAAGACGTTGAAACCGGAATTACCATTCATCTGGTGGACGGAGAATATGACCGGGGGCGCATCATAGCCCAAAAGATCATTCCCGTGTCTTCGGATGATTCCATGGAGATGATCGAGGAAAAGGTAAAAGCCGCCGAACCTGATTTCTACATACAAACGCTGCAGAGAATCCTGTCCGGCGAACTTTCACTTAAATAGTTATGCGAGATCGAAGAGCAATACTTCGGAGTCAGCTTTTGCGGTGATTTCAATGACATCGGTATCAGTGATTTCCGCGCCATCGCCTTCTTTAAGGGCTTCACCATTCAGCGTAATCCAACCGCGTGCGACTTGCAAAAAGCCGCCGCGGCCTTTGGCGAATGTGTAGGAAGTTTTTTGACCGTCCTTCAATTGCGCCATCGAAAGCGTTACGTCCTGATGAATGGTAATTGCGCCATCTGTGCCTTTACGATCACCGATCACAACAAATTGACCTTCTTTGGGTGTAACGGTCTTTTGTTCGTAAGAAGGTTCCAGCCCGCGTTTTTCGGGGCGGATCCAGATTTGCAAAAGATGCGTGCCATTGTCATTCGAAGGGTTGAATTCCGAATGCAAAATGCCTGTGCCCGCACTCATGCGCTGGATTTCACCGGGGCGAATGGTGGAGCCCGTACCTAGCGAGTCCTTATGCGCCAGCTCACCTTTCAGGATATAGGTGATAATCTCCATATCACTGTGAGGGTGGGTATCGAAGCCCGCGCCCGGAATCACAACATCGTCGTTGATGACGCGAAGCGATCTGAAGCCCATGCGCGTGGGGTCCATAAAATTGCCAAAAGAAAATGTGTGCTTGCTATCCAGCCAGCCGGTTTTTGTGGTGCCGCGGATTTCGCGGTCATGAATGCGGATCATAATATCCTCTCTTTCTAGGCTTTATACGCAAGAAGCCCCCGTTTGGATGTGGGGGCTTCCATGCACTATTTGAATGGCTATTCGGCCGCCAGAATCACAGGGTTTTCACCTACCAAATCAAGGGCCTGCATGTCATACAATTTCTTGTAAAACGATGCGGGTTTGGCGATCAGGGCGTCGTGCGTACCCTGTTCCACGATCTTTCCGCCTTCGAACACCAAGATACGGTCCACCGCCTTGATGGTCGCCAAACGGTGAGCGATGGTAATGGCCGTGCGGTTTTCCATCAACCCTGCCAACGCCTTCTGGATGTAATGTTCCGACAATGAATCGAGCGAAGATGTAGCTTCGTCCAAAATCAAGATCGGCGCATCCGCCAAAATGGCCCTTGCTATCGCGATACGCTGACGTTCGCCGCCGGACAATTTAATGCCCCGTTCGCCAACCAGCGTGTCATAGCCTTTCGGCAAACTCACGATGAATTCATGCGCGTAAGCCTTTTTGGCGGCGGCGATAATTTCATCCATGTTTGCCTCGGGCCTGCCGTAGGCGATGTTGGCAGAGATGGAACGGTGAAACAGGATAGGTTCCTGCGGCACCAGCGCCATCGATTGCCGTAGTGATTCCTGCGTCACAGCTGCCACGTCTTGTCCGTCGATGCGGATTTCGCCGCCATTGACGTCGTACAAACGCTGCAAGAGTTTCACGAAGGTGGATTTACCCGAGCCGGAATGACCGACCAAAGCGACCTTTTCGCCTTCGCGGATGGTGACGGAAAGATTGTCGAAGATAAGCTTTCCTTTGTTGGCGTAACCGAACTTAACTTGGTCAAATTCGATGATACCCTTTTGTGCCACCAGCTTTTTGGCATCCTTGTCATCAACGATATCGTCTTCATGTTTCCAGTAAGAGACAATATCTTCCATTTCCGCCATTGCCTTTTGCAGGTTCGAGACTTGCTCACCGATATGCCTTAAATAAGCCGACATAACGATATAGGCCGTGAGGACATAGACAACATCCGCTGCCGTGGCACGACCTTGCGACCACAAATGAACGGCGGTGCCGACCATCATGCAGAGTGTACCCGTGGCTAGATAACGACGGATCAGATCCATCCCGTTGCTGGTTTGCCATGCGTTGATTGCAAAGCCGTACCAGCGCTCCGCGACTTCACCGAAACGTCTTTCCTCGGCAGTCTCCGCACCAAATGCTTTGACGGCAGCGTTACCCGTCACCGCATCGGCCAAGGCCGCACCAACTTTGGTATCAGCATCAGCGGATTTGCGGAATTTAGGCGCATTGATCGTCATAACCGCCCAGATGCTGAAACCAACATATATGGATACGCAGATCAGTGTGACCCAACCCATAATGGCCCAACGCGAAAACATCAGGGCTATCGTGGAAATCAAAACGATCGTCGTCGGGTACAAAAACATGAAAATGTTGTCCTCGAAAACATCGAACGACCACATACCACGGGTGATTTTACGCACCGTACCGCCTGCAAAGGCATTCGCATGCCAATCAGTAGAAAATTTCTGCACCTTGGCAAAGTTTTCGGTCAGGATTTTATGCAGAGCCCGTATAGAAAAACGGTTCCACAAGAAGATCGTGCCATTACGGATAGTGTGATACGCGATCTCCAACCCGACAAACAACGCGAAGATATACATCAACGATTTGCCCCATCCTTCGGAACCAGGGGGTGTTGCATTGATCGCCCCGATCAGCTTTCCGGTAACGACCGGAAACAGCGTGTCGATAAACGCGGCCGTGCCCATGCCGAGCAACAACAACGGGAAATATTGTTTTTGCGCTCTCCACACATGCCATGCGAAGGCACCGATATCTTTGTAACTAGCTTTTTGTAACATAGTAAAATCCAATAAAATTTAAGGTTTAAGCTTGTTTCAGAGCCTAAACCTTGCAAAGACATATGGATTTTGTCTGGAAAGGAAAGCCCGAAACATCAAGGTCCCGGGCTTCGAAAACGCCTTAGCGCACTCGTACCCCAGGAGCTGTTCCCGTGGAATTCACGGGAAGTTTAACGATGGTATAACGTGTTTTCATGGGTCGCTCCTTTCTGCAAACAGGGTTTCAAGTTTTATCAAGATGTCACGGGACAAGTATTTTTGTCCAGATATTTCTTACTAATCTTTTTTCTGACGCGTTTTCATCAACTCCATAAGCAAAGCCTGATCTTTTTTCGGCATAGCAAAAAAGCTGTCGAGCACTTCGCGCCCTTTCTCAGAAAATCCTGCGGAAACAACGTCTTTGCTCTTTTTATCCGGCACAAGATTCATGGTGAGCCATTCATAGGGAATGTTCAAAGCAAGGCTGAGTTTATGCAAGTATCGAGGGTTTTGCGCCTTGCCCGCTTCCGCCTGCTGTATCGCCTGCTGCGTCGTGCCCGCGATTTCTGCCAAATCTATTTGGCTCAATCCGTTGATTTTCCGGATATATTTCAGTCTTTCGGCCAGCGCGGGAATGCTTTTAAGAGCGATCATATGAATACGCTATCACAAGAAATATTGTGGATCATGACAAGAATAATTGTTGACTAACTTACAAGATTTCTTGTATATTTTTATCAGAGGAGCAAGTCATGCAAAACGGCATTATCTTATCTGCGCGTTTGCGCAAAGTTCTAGAAGAAATGGAAAAGATTACCAAGGAAGTGGAAGCCACACAGCCTATTCCGGGCGCACAAAAGCTTTCCTGATTTTTTCAATATCTTTGCGGCAATGGCAACCTTCCACATGATCATTGACCATACCCATCGCCTGCATAAAGGCATAAACCGTGGTAGGCCCTACGAATGACCACCCGCGCTTTTTAAGATCTTTAGAAAGCGCCAAGGATGTTTCGGTTTTGCCGAGCGGTTTCAGCGTTTTGAAATCACAGGTTTTCGGACGTTGATCCGGCGTCGGTTCCCAACTCCAGAAATACGCGGCCAATGAGCCGTATTCCTTTTTGAGTTCCAGCGCACGTTCGGCGTTGTTGATCGTGCTTTCTATCTTGCCGCGGTGACGGATGATACCTTCGTTCTTGAGCAGTTTCTCAACATCTTTTTGTGAGTATTTGACAATTTTTTTGACATCGAATTTATCGAAAGCTTTTCTGAAATTTTCGCGCTTTCGCAAAATCGTGATCCAGCTGAGCCCCGCCTGAAACCCCTCGAGGCAGATCTTCTCGAAAAGGCGCACATCGTCAATGACGGGACGTCCCCACTCCTCATCATGATAGCGCATATATTCGGAATCGGTTCCGCACCACCAGCAACGGTGTTTTTTGTCTTCGCCTTGAAGAAGACCGTCAGTCATTGAGAAGATCGAGGAATTTCTTGGATGCGGCCAGATCGCGTTTCATAGCTTTCTGACGACGTTCCTGCACAGGGTCAGCCCCATGTTCATCTTCACCGGCAATTTGCGCGTGATAGATTTCTTCGAGTTCGGCGGCATTGTAAACATCTTCGGATGAGGCTTCATGTTCCAAGAAGGCAAGCCCCAGGACGATAGAACCGGACAAAGATGTTATGATCTGCAGCACCGTAAAGTAGTAATCATCCAGTGATTCAAGATAATTCCAGATTTGTTTGTGCGTGTCTGGATCCTGTGTGAGTGCGTCCAGCTTGAATGTGACTTCGAGCGGGCTTTCGAATTGTTCATCAAACCATGTGAGCCAGCGATCCCAGACTTCCTTCTGGCGTTTGGCCAGATCGATTGGTTCTTTCACACGGTAACAAAGAAGGTCCGTATCCAGATATTTCAAAAGATTTTTGGTTATCATTTCGCGTTCGCGCATGCGATCGATCGCGGTATTCAGCATCATGGTAATGGGCATGGAATCTGCAATGATCTCATCACCCTGTGCACCCCATTCAGAAACAATGGTTTCGGCCATTTGCTTGTTTGGCGCAGCGAGGGGTTGACCCGACGGCGTTTTGACCGTCTTACCGTCCAACTGGATCATAAATCCGTCTTCGGTTTTGTTAAACGAAGCGAGTTTATAGACGCGTTTCATTGTTCTTTTTTATCCTCGGATTGCGACGCAGCAGGAAGGGCCGCGTCATAGGTGATGATCAGATCTTTTTCGGACAACCCCAAATCCTTAGCGAATGCTTCGACGAATTTTTTAAGATCCGCAAGCTCACTATCTTTTTGGCTTTCCGAAGAAATCTTCAGTTCTTTATTTTCGCCGGATTTGGTTAATTCAGCGTTAAAACGTACGCCGTTCAAAGCGCCTTTCCCTTTGATTTTCAAGGGATTTCTTTCAGCGAGTTCAATTTTAAAGCGCAGTTCCTGTCCGTCACGTGTCATCAGGCCGTCATACAGTCCGGCATCGAGAAAGCTGCGTTTGTACGTGGCCGTGCCCTCATTCGTTCCTAATTTGAACGTCACCGGAAAATCATCCGACAAAGAATAGAAAGGTCCATGGCTTTTAATCTTGCGTTGTAATTCCGCCGTGATCAAAAGCGGCAGATCATTATACGTGCCGTCTATCAGAAAAGTTGCGGGCGTGGTGTCCGGGGATGGATCGGATATGCCTACAAATTTAAAGGTCGCCTTTTTGGGAAACCAGAAATCCGCGGCCGTTTCCACGCCTTTGAATTCGAACCCGTAATATTTTCCGATACTGGCAGCCATCGACCAGAAAGACGTCGATATATACGCCTGATCGATTTTTAAAAATGCTTTGTCAATGTTTGCCGGATCGCGCAGATAAATACCCTTCATGCGAAACGCGACATGGGGTACCAGATCCGCTGTGATCATTTCCGTGATTTCCGCTTTGTGCCCAGTGGCTTTGGCCAGCTGCGCCTCGAAACCCTGACGCAGGGCATCCTTAGATCTTTCGGCGAGGGCGAGAACCCCGTAAACCAGACCACCCAAGATAAGCACGACCAGCGTGAGCCGTTTGCCCCAAGTGAAAGATTTCTTACGCCATCCGGATGAATTCATGAGGGCAGTATATCAGGCGCAAATCCCTGTAAAAGCTTAAAAATCGGCAAAAGGCTCGTGATCGGGCTTTTTCTGGAAACCAAACGCATCCCAGCTGCGGGCAAGATCATCGGGCAAGGGTGCAGTCAGCTTCATACGCTTCTTTGTGACGGGGTGCATGAATTGCAGCGAGCGTGCATGAAGATGCAAGCGGTTGGGAATACCTGGCCCCTCGAGCGCGGCTTTAACACCGTATTTGTCATCACCCAGAAGCGGAAAGCCCATATGGGCGGCGTGCACACGGATCTGGTGCGTTCTACCGGTCTTGGGCATGAAGGCAACAAACGCGGCTTTGTTAGACGCCACTTCCATCACTTCATAATTCGTATAAGCCTTCTGGCCTTCTTTGTGATCGACCATCATCTTGTCCTTGTTCGGACCTTCGGTGCCCTTAATGATCGGCGCCTTGATTTCGCCTTCCATTTCGGTCGGCGCGGGCGCCGTGACAGCCCAGTAAATTTTCTTCATGTCGCGGCTTTGGAACATGCGCCCTAGTTTGCGGGCCATATCGGCAGAGCGCGCCAGGAGTAAAACGCCCGATGTGTCCTTGTCCAGACGGTGCACAAGGCGCGGCTTTACGCCGTCCTTGTTTGTCAATGCTTCGAGCATGCCGTCTATATGACGTTCGATATTCATACCACCTTGGGACGCAATGCCCGGCGGTTTGTTGATGGCGAGGATTTCACCGTCATCATAAATTACCGCGTTGATTATCAATTCCGCATCGGATTCACGCAGGCGATAGCCATCAACTTTTTTAGGCCGTTCGTCCATAGGCGGCAGGCGTATTTCCTGGCCCGCGACAAGCCGTGTATCGGGTTTCGCGCGTTTTCCATCCACGCGAATCTGGCCTGTGCGGATAAGTTTTTGCGCCATGACAAAAGACATCTCTTCGATATTTTTCTTCAGCCAGCGGTCCAGCCTCTGACCATCGTCATCCTGCGGAATGGTTATGTGTTGAACGTCTTTCATGCGGCAAAGCTTCTCGTTAAAAACAATCCGGCAAAAATTCCTGCCAGAGAAAGGACCAAAGATAAAATTACATAGAGAGCGGCGGAAGCAAATTCTCCGCGCTCGTAAAGCGTTACCACATCCAGAGAAAAACTGGAAAAAGTCGTGAATCCGCCCAGCAAGCCGACCGTCAAAAACGCGCGCATTTCCTGCGAAGGGTTGAATGTTTGCGCAAACAGACCGACCAATATGCCCATTATAAATGAACCAAATACATTGACGAACAGAGTGCCGTAAGGAAAACCATTACCGAGCATGGTGAGTGCGGCTTTGCCTGCGTAATGACGCAAAACAGAACCCATGGCACCGCCTGCCGCTATCGCCGCTATCATGTACATAAGGACCTCTTAACCGCTCTTCTTATCTCTCAATTTTGCCCAATAGTCGAGGCGTTTGCGGATTTCACGCTCGAATCCGCGCTCTGGCGGGTCATAAAAGACTTCGCGTTCCATCTCATCGGGGAAATAGTCCTGCCCCGAAAAGGCTTCTTCCGTGCCGTGGTCGTATTCATAGCCTTCGGAATAGCCGAGATTTTTCATGAGTTTCGTGGGCGCATTGAGAATATGTTTGGGCGGCATGAGTGAACCCGTTTCTTTCGCTGCGCGTTTGGCCGCGCCATAGGCCGTATACGCCGCGTTCGATTTCGGCGCTGTCGCCATATAAATGACCGCCTGTGCGATGGCCAGTTCGCCTTCGGGAGAGCCGACGCGTTCATACATTTCCCATGCATTAAGCGCGACTTGAATCGCCTGCGGATCGGCCATGCCGACATCTTCCACCGCCATACGCGCAACACGACGCGCTATGTAGCGCGGATCTTCCCCGCCATTCAGCATGCGGGTGAGCCAATACAAAGCGGCATCGGCATCGCTGCCGCGCACGGATTTATGCAACGCGGAAATCAGGTTGTAATGGGAATCGTCTTTCTTATCGTAGAGCGGCGCGCGTTTTTGCAGGAGTTCTGTCAGCGCCGCCGTATCCAATGTTTTGGGTTGAGGCAATATTTGTTCCGCCAAAGACAGCGCATAGCGCCCGTCCCCGTCAGCCATGGCTTTAAGCGTTTCGCGGGCATGCTTGTCGAGAGGGAGTTTTTTGCCCGCATCTTCTTCGGCGCGTTGAATGATTTTTTCCAAGGCATCATCATCAAGGCGTTTCAGCACTAACACTTGCGAGCGTGACAATACAGCGCCGTTCAATTCGAAGGATGGATTTTCAGTGGTGGCGCCGATCAAAATGATCGTGCCGTCCTCCATGACCGGCAAAAACGCATCCTGCTGCGATTTATTAAAGCGGTGAATTTCATCGACGAACAGCAATGTGCCGCGTCCGTTGCGACGGCGCAGTTTTGCGGATTCAAAAACTTTTTTTAAATCGGCAACGCCGGAAAAAATCGCCGAGATTTGTTCGAAATGCAAATCGGTGTGTTGCGCGAGAATGCGGGCGATGGTGGTTTTGCCGCAACCGGGCGGGCCCCAGAGAATAATGGAACCCAGCGTTCCACTTTCGACCATTCTGCGCAGCGCCCCACCCTCACCTACCAGATGATCCTGTCCCACAATCGTTTCCAGAGATTGCGGACGGAGGCGGTCCGCCAGCGGCCTCGGGGCATCGCGGCTATGATCGTCTTCTACATCGAAGAGGGAATTGGGCATAACAAGAACATAGGGCGAACAGGCCCTGAAAGCCAGTGTTTTTAGCGGATTACCACCTGTGTTTTCTGTCCCCCGCGCTCCAGCACAAGCGCAAAACCATTCTGTTTGGCGGCTTTGTTCAGAGCTTCTTTGAGTGATTTCGTATCTTTCACTTCCATACCGTTTACGGCCTGCAACAAATCGCCACGGGCGAGAAGGCGGGATGCGCTTTGGTTTGATGCCACATCCAGCACCACCACGCCTTTTGCATCGGGCGCCAGATTGAGTTCCACCGACACGGCGGGATTGATGTTGCCGAACGTTGCGCCTTTCAAAGGATTGTTGCCTTCGATTTTGGTGGCATCACGCGCGGGTGAATCCGGCGGAGCGATGGCTTTCGTCGTGAAAGATTTTGATTCACCCTTACGCAAGACATCGAGCGTGATATTTTCACCAAGTGGCATAGTAGCGAGACGGAATTTCAATTCGGCCGTATCATGCACTTCCTTGCCATTTATTTTTACAACGACATCGCCGACCTTCATGCCCTCTTTCAACAGAGGGCTTGCAGAATGAATGGACGTGATCAGCACGCCTGCGGGACGGTTGAGATTGAGTGACTCCGCGATATCAGCTGTTACTTGCTGACCGTTGATTCCAACCCATGTACGGGAAATAACCGAGCTGTGATTACCGCCTTTTTCCGCCGCGATAACGGTTGCGACCATTTCGGAAGGAATAGCAAAACCGATCCCGAGCGATCCGCCGGATTTAGAAAAGATTGCAGAGTTAATCCCTACCACACCGCCATCCATGGCAACCAAAGGACCGCCGGAGTTGCCGGGGTTGATGGCCGCATCGGTTTGAATGAAGAAGTTGAAATCATTGATATTGAGCGTCGAGCGTGCCAGCGCGGAGACAATTCCGCTCGTCACCGTCTGGCCAACGCCGAATGGATTGCCGATGGCGATAACGATATCACCCACTTCCAGGGCTTCGGATGGTTTGAGCGGCGCGACGGGCAATAATTCACCTTTCGTATCTACACGCAAGATGGCGAGATCTGAGCGCTCATCGGATAGTGAAACTTTGGCATCGAATTCGCGACGGTCGGACAATACCACAACAATTTCCTGCGCATCCTTCACCACGTGCGCATTGGTAATAATGAGGCCATCGCCTTCGACAATCACACCGGAGCCCAACGAACTTTCAACTTGTTCACGGGAAAGACCCTGCATGCCCATGCCGCCGAAAAGTTTTTCGAACATGGGATCCGCCATAAAGGGCGAAAGACGTTTTTGAACCACGCGCTTGGTATAAATGTTTACAACTGCGGGGGATGTTTTCTTGACCACAGGGGCGTAGGAGAGCGTCACCTGTTCGGGGGAACTGGGTAGCACCTTATCCTGCGCGAAGGCGGATACCCCCGTCAGAATGCATATAACGGCAAAAGCCTGAAGATATTTCGTACGCATGAACATGCCCCTCGGTACTATCTTTTTACGAAGCGAATTTGGCAGGAATATGACCGTAAAAAACCCCGCCGGAGCGGGGTTTTTCGAAATTGTTAGGCAGCAGCCTTTTTCTTAGCTGGAGCTTTTTTAGCCGGAGCCGCTTTTTTGGCTGGCTTGGGGCCTGCTTTGCCGGCTTCGGCTTTTTCTTCCCCTTCATATTCGCTGTTCACAAAATCAGGGCCGCTGTCTTTGCCTTTGGCAGATACATCGCGGTCCACGAGTTCGATAACGGCCAGAGGCGCATTGTCGCCGTAGCGGAAGCCGGCTTTCAGAACGCGGGCATAACCGCCCGTGCGGTCTGCATAACGCGCAGCCAGAACATCGAACAGTTTTGCAACTTGATCGGTGTCGCGCATGCGGGAAATGGCCAGACGACGGTTCGCGAGACCGCCCTTTTTGCCGAGCGTGATGAGTTTTTCCACGATCGGTTTCAGTTCTTTCGCTTTGGGCAGCGTCGTTACGATTTGTTCGTGCTTTACCAGTGCCGCAGCCATGTTGGCGAACATAGCCGTGCGGTGTTGCGAAGTGCGGTTCAGTTTACGTTGTTTCATTCCGTGTCTCACGGCAGTTCTCCTTATTTAACAGCGGGCCGACGCATCGGTCCCATGGCATTACCCGTAGCATCTCGCGATAAAAACGGGGGCGGACACAATGTCCTTATAATCGGTATCCCCGCTTACGTGGGGACGCCAAATTCCTTAGTTCGAGAACGGATCGTCCAGGCGTTTCGCCAGGTCTTCGATGTTCTCTGGCGGCCAACCTTCGACCTGCATACCAAGGTGCAGACCCATGTTAGTCAGAACTTCCTTGATCTCGTTCAAAGATTTGCGGCCGAAGTTCGGCGTGCGCAGCATATCGGATTCCGATTTCTGCACGAGGTCACCGATGTAAACGATGTTGTCGTTCTTCAGGCAGTTTGCCGAACGGACGGAGAGTTCGAGTTCGTCCACTTTGCGCAACAAGTTGCGGTTGAACGGCAGTTCTTCGCCTTCTTCGCTGCTGGTCGCTGCATCGGGTTCTTCGAAGTTGATGAACACTTGCAGTTGGTCCTGCAGGATGCGTGCGGCATAAGCCACCGCATCTTCGGGAGAGATAACGCCATTCGTTTCAACGGACATCGTCAATTTGTCGTAGTCCGTGATCTGGCCGACGCGGGTATCTTCGATTTCGTAAGATACTTTACGTACAGGAGAGAAAACGGAATCGACAGGAATAAGACCGACAGGTGCTTCTTCCGGACGGTTCAGCGCAGCGGGACGGTAGCCTTTGCCGGTGTTGACCGTCATTTCCATGTTGAATTTCGCCCCTTTGTCGAGCGTGCAGATTACGAGATCGGGGTTCATGATTTCGATGTCTGCGCCTGCTTCGATCATGCCGGCGGTCACTTCACAAGGACCTTCAGCGTTTACGCGCATGCGTTTCGGGCCTTCGGCGTGCATGCGCACGGAGATGGCTTTTACATTCAAAACAACATCCGTAACGTCTTCGCGAACGCCTTCGATGGAAGAGAATTCATGCAGTACGCCATCGATCTGAATGCCAGTTACAGCCGCGCCTTGCAGCGAGGAGAGCAGGATGCGGCGCAGTGCGTTGCCGAGCGTCAGACCAAAGCCGCGCTCAAGAGGTTCTGCGACGATTTTGCCCGTCGTTTTTGAATTGGAGCCGTGATCGATTTCGATTTTTTGCGGCTTGATCAGTTCTTGCCAGTTTTTCTGGATCATAGTTTTAGTGCCTTTCTTGTTAACGTCATCCGGTTCTTAGCCGGCCTCTGGTTAGAAACCGCAGGGGACACCCGTCTCCTGCGGCAAATTCATTAAACGCGACGACGTTTGCGCGGACGGCAACCGTTGTGCGGGATCGGCGTGATATCCTTGATCGAACGCACATTCAGGCCAACAATGCCCAATGCGCGAAGCGCGGATTCACGGCCCGAACCGGGGCCTTTTACTTCCACGTAAACGTCTTTAACGCCGTGTTCCTGTGCTTTGCGGCCTGCATCTTCTGCAGCCATCTGCGCGGCATACGGTGTGGATTTACGCGAACCCTTGAAGCCCATCAGGCCGGCGGAGGACCACGAGATCGTGTTCCCCTGATCGTCGGTGACGGTTACATGGGTGTTGTTGAAAGATGCATTCACGTGGACGGTGCCTGTCGTGATGTTCTTTTTTACTTTTTTAACGGTCTTGCCGGGGCCTGCCGTTTTTGCTTCTGCTTTAGCCATTGTTCATTACCCCTTATTTCGTCACTTGTTTCTTACCGGCGATCGGTTTCGCAGGACCTTTGCGCGTGCGCGCATTCGTCTTCGTGCGTTGACCGCGAACGGGAAGATGTTTTCTGTGACGCAGACCGCGGTAGCAGGCCATGTCGATCAGACGTTTGATGTTCAGTTGTACTTCGCGACGCAGATCGCCTTCGATCATGTATTTGTCCGTGTCGATTTCCGCACGGATTGCGTTCAGTTCATCTTCCGTCAGCGAGTTCATGCGGCGTGTTTCATCAACGCCTACTGCTTTCAGAATTTGACGGGCGGAATAGCGGCCGATGCCATGAACATATGTCAGGGCGATCAGTGCGCGTTTGTTGTCGGGTACGTTTACCCCTGCAAGACGAGCCATAGTTTCTCCTTTTTGATCATATTAAACGGGTCCGTAATTCCAGACCCTACACCACCAAAAAGCCTGTTAAATCATAGGTTTACAAGAAACGTTAGACTGTGCGGGCTTTAAGATTTGCCGCAATATAGGAAGTTAAGCCCCTTACGTCAACACCTATTTTAACGGTTTAAAGCCTTATTTTATAAGGGCTTTTAGGGCTTGGGTGACGTGGTCAATCGGGAGCATTCCATCGACCTTTTTGAGCAGCCCGGCAGCCTCGTAGTAAGGCAGGATCGGTGCCGTTTGTCCGCGGTAAACCTTCAAGCGATGACGCATGGTTTCTTCGTTATCATCGCCGCGGACGGGCTGGCCCGCATCGATGGTTTGCTGGATGCGGGTGTGAAGGCGCGACACCAGAGCTTCCTCATCCACCTCGAACAAAATCACGGCGTCCAGAGGGCGGCCTTTATCGGCCAGCATGGCATCCAATGCTTCGGCCTGGTCGACCGTGCGGGGGAAGCCATCGAAGATGACGCCCTTCGCGCAATCGGGTTGGTCGAGACGGGATGCAATCATATCAACGATGATATCATCGGAAACAAGATTGCCGGAGTCCATCACGGCTTTGGCTTTTTTGCCGAGGTCGGAACCCGCGGCGATTTCCGCACGGAGCATGTCGCCCGTAGAAAGTTGTTTGAGGCCGTATTCGGATTCCAGAATTTTGGCTTGCGTGCCCTTCCCTGCTCCGGGCGGGCCAATCAAAATCAAATGCATTTCTAGCGTCTCTCTCTTGTGCCTTTGAGTTTGGCCTTTTTGATAAGGCCCTCATATTGGTGCGCGATCAAATGCGAGTGCACTTGTGCCACCGTATCCATCGTCACAGACACCGCGATCAAAAGCGACGTACCGCCGAAATAGAAAGGAATGGAATAATGCGAGATCATCAATTCGGGCAGCAAGCAGATGAACACCAGATACAGACCGCCGATGAACGTAATGCGCGTCAAAACATAATCCAGATAATCGGCCGTGTGTTTTCCAGGGCGCATGCCGGGAACGAAGCCGCCATATTTACGCAACATTTCGGCATTTTCCTGCGGGTTGAAAACGATCGCGGTGTAGAAGAACGCGAAGAACATGATCAGGCCGCCATACATCAACATGTAAAGCGGCTGGCCGTGTTGAAGTGCCGCGACGATTTGCGAGAAGATACCGCCATCCGCCGATGCGCCCGAGAAGTTCACGATGGTGAGCGGCAAAAGCAACAGCGATGATGCGAAGATCGGCGGAATAACGCCCGAGGTGTTGAGCTTCAACGGGATGTGGTTTTGTTGCGCCATCGACATTTGATTGCCCGATTGGCGTTTGGGGTATTGCACAACCACGCGGCGTTGTGCGCGCTCCATGAACACGATAAAGGCGATAACGCCAACGACCATGACTGCAAGACCGATCAATTCAATCGGATTGAATTGGCCCTGACGGCCCAGTTCCAGAACGGACGCCAGAGCGTGCGGCAGACCTGCGACGATACCGGCAAAGATGATCAGCGATATACCGTTACCGATGCCGCGTTGTGTAATCTGCTCACCCAGCCACATCAGGAACATCGTACCGCCGACAATCGTGATGACGGTAGAAGCGCGGAAGAAGAATCCCGGATCGATAACGGCCGATCCCATAGAGGATTGCATGCTTTCCAGACCGACGGCCAGACCGTAAGCCTGAACGGCGGCAAGGATGACCGTGAGGTAGCGCGTGTATTGGTTGATTTTCGTTCTGCCCTGCTCGCCTTCTTTTTTCATGGCTTCGAGTTTGGGAGACATGGCCGATGCCAACTGCATGATAATCGATGCAGAGATGTAGGGCATGATATTCAGCGCGAAAATGGTCATACGTTGCAAAGCGCCGCCCGAGAACATGTTGAACATGTCCAGAATACCGCCGCCTTTTTGATTGTAGATATCTTCCCACACTGCGGGGTCAATACCCGGAACGGGAATGTAAGTGCCGAGACGATACACCAGCAAAGCGCCCAGAACGAACCAGAGGCGTTTTTTCAGTTCGGTGGCTTTGGAGAACGCGCCCCAATTGGCATTTTTGGCGAGTTGTTCGATGGCTGAGGCCATAATATTTAAGAACCTTTATAAAAAAATGGAATGACCAGCTTTTGTAAGAAATTTATCCCTGAATCACAAGAGCATATGCCCCCCTAATCTATGATTTATTAAGCCAGAAACCAGCCTTTCTGTGAATGTACATTCCCATAATCAATTCATGTGGGCGCCCAACCCTTAAGCCTTTGTTTAGCATTAGAATTTAAACTTTCCGCGAGAGGTGGGAAATGAGGTATCCAGAAGGCAGCATGGGCGACATCCGCAATTTGCGGACGT
>DLGR01000034.1:0-86643 GCA_002482805.1 Micavibrio sp. UBA7689
GCGGTTGGTGTATTTTTTCGCGATGGAGATAACGAGACGCAGGTTTGCCTCGACCATTTCCTTTTTGGCACGCGCGGCTTCACGCTCGCCTTTTTGAACCGTTCCCGCGATACGACGGAATTCGGAAATCGGTAACATGGCTTCTTCGGAAATCACGCCGATTTGCTCACGCACCTCTTTGACTTTTTCTTCAGATTTGTCCGCGAATTTTTCCCAGTTCTTGCCGAGCTTGCGCACTTTGGCCAGCCATTTGGGATCCAGTTCGTGGCCGTAATAGTTTTCGAGGAATTCTTCGCGTTTTACTTTCGCGTCCGTGGCAAGGCGCAGAAGTTTACCTTCCATGCTGACCAGTTCGCGGTTGACCTTGTGCAAAGCCTCGACCAACTGTTCGATACGCGCATTGTTCATGCGCACTTCGTTCATCAGGCCGACCATTTCTGCTTTCAGTTTGTCGTATTTTTTGTTCAGTTCGGGAGGTGGCGCTTTACCCTGCGTCAAGAATTCCAGACGCTCTTTTTGCGCCGTCTGCATTTTCTTGTAGGTCTTTTTGATTTTGGCAAAGCTTTCGAAGACTTGCGGTTTCAGCTCTTCTTCCATAGCGGCGAGTGACGGGTTGTCCGCATCGTCGCCTTCGGTCGCGCCCTCTTCGCCTTCAACGGGCTCTGCCGGTTCATCCGACGGGGCCGCACCGGGTGCGGGAACGCCGGCAACGGCGCCTTCGGGCGTGCCATAAGTTGCATCAAGGTCGATAACTTCACGCAAAAGAATGTCACCCTTTTGAAGCGCTTCATACCATGCAAGCAAAGATTCAATTGCCAGCGGGCTTTCGCAGATGCCGCCGATCATAAGTTCGCGGCCTGCCTCGATACGTTTTGCAATCGCGATCTCGCCTTCACGGGAGAGCAGTTCGACGGAACCCATTTCGCGCAGATACATACGTACGGGGTCGTCTGTACGGCCCGTATCGTCGGCGGAAATGTTACCGCCGGATTCGTATTCGCTTTTTTCTTCTTTTTCTTCTTCGGCGTCTTCTTCACCGCCATCGGACATTTGGATGCCGACGTCTGAAAGCGTGGACATCGCATCTTCGATTTGTTCGGATGTGAAATCTTCGGCAGGAAGAGCTGCGTTCAATTCATCATAGGTGATGTATCCGCGCTCCTTGCCTTTGGTGACAAGTTTTTTGACGATCTGCGCCAGCGTACCTTTGGTGGCGGTCGCGGTCGTGCCTTCCGTGGCTTCATCCCCTTCGGAATCTTTTTCCTTCTCGGCGCCTTTGGCGGCCTTAGCGGGTTTGCCGACTTTTTTCGGAGCCGCTTTGGGTTTTGGTGGGGGAGTTGTTTTCTTTGTCATCGCCATTTTATGTTGTTCGCATCCGTATCTCTAACCGATTCGCCCATTTAATCGGAATTCGCATTAAATTCAAAGCCCCATTGGGTAAAAAAGGTCGCTTAAAATCGTCTTTTAACCGTCTGAAATGTTACGGATTTCCCGCAGGGCATTCAGCCGGTTTTCATTTTCTTCGGAAAGGTCCTCTTTCATGGCCTGTATGGCCTGACGGAGTTCGCCCTTTGCTCCGTGCGCCTGCATCGCTTTCCATGCTTCCTGCCATGAGGCCAATGCGGCCCCGGGGTCAGAATTCGCCCGAGCGAACGATGCGTGCGTGTACAAGGAATCTGATAAAAGGCGGCCCAATTCCTCCCCGTATCCCTGCTCAGTCAAATGGGCCTTAAGCCCCTGAACGTCAAGGCCGGAGCCACGGTTCAGTGTTGATAGAGCAGCCTGACGCAGGCGGTCAAGCCTATTTTCCGAAAAGTTAAGCTGTCCGGCCTCTTCCTCGATATCCCCGTAGATTTCGGGATTGTTGATCAGGCAGGCCAAAAGGGCCTGTGCATACAGATCCCCCTTACCGAAGGTCGGGCGGCGCAAAGGCGCTACAGGCTGCAAAACCGGCTGTTTCCCGTACTTTCCGCCGCTCCATGGCTGCTTGGTTTGTGGCTGCCAGGGCTGTTTCTGGGTCGGCTGGGGGGCGAAGGCTTTCCGGATTTTCTCGCGGAAGGCCTCTTTGTAATAATGCTGGACCGTGCGGTCGGTGATGCGCGAACAGATCTCTTCCAGCGTTTTGGAGAGGCCCGCGCGGCTTTCGGGTGTATCGAACGCCTTGCCGTCGGTATGGTCGTACCACAGGAAATCGACGAGGTTCATGGCGCTTTGTAAAACCGTGCCGAAGGCTTCCTTGCCTTTGGTCTTGATAAGCGTGTCGGGGTCTTCGCCCTCGGGCAGAAAGGCGATCTTGGCGGAATGGTCGGCCTTGAGCAGCGGCAGGATGCGCTCACAAGCGCGTGACGCCGCTCTGCGACCAGCATTATCTCCGTCAAAGCAAAGCACTGGGATCTTTTCTTCAGATGGAATGATCTTCCACAGAACGAGAATTTGCTCTTCGGTGAGCGCGGTGCCCAGCGGCGCAACCGCCCCGCGATAGCCTGCACGGAAACACGCTATGACATCGAGATAGCCTTCCACCACCACAACGGGCTGGCCGTCCGCCGCCGCCATCCGCGCATGTGGCTCTCCGTAGAGCATCTTGCCTTTGTGGAAGAGCGGCGTGTCGGAAGAATTCACATACTTCGGCGGCTTGAAATCGCCGCGGTCGGGCGCGCGTAAATGGTCGGGAAGAATGCGTCCGCCGAATGCGACAATACGCCCTCTTCTGTCGGGCACGGGAAACATCACGCGCTCACGGAAGAAGGCATAAGGCTCTTTGGATTTTTCGGATGTTTTTAACAAAGAACATTCGATCATCTGCGCGTCGGTGTAACCTAGCGTGGCGAGATGTTTGCGCAAAGATTGCATGTCATTGGGAAGATAGCCGACGCGAAACGCGCTCAATACATCTTCGGGCACGCCGCGTTCGCGGATGTAATCATACGCGATTTTATTGGCCGGAAGGCGCAATTGCGCCTCCATCCATTTCGCCGCGTCGTCCATCAACGTGTAGAGCGATTTTTCCTTTTTCGCTTTTTCGATGTCTTCGGGCGAACTTTGCGGAACCTGAAGACCCGCCATCGCCGCGAGCGTCTCGACGCTTTCGGGGAAAGACAAATTGTCATGGCGCATCACGAAATCAATGACCGATCCGTGCGCGCCGCATCCGAAGCAGTGATAAAATTGTTTGTCGTCGTTCACGTAGAAGGAAGGGGATTTTTCATTGTGGAACGGGCAGCATGCCTTGAATTCCCTGCCCGCGCGGGTCAGCCGCACGCGCTTGCCGATGATATCGGACAAAGTGATACGCGAGCGCAATTCATCAAGAAATCGCGGAGGGATGGTCATAACTTATGTTTAAAGAGGAGTCGCCAAAAACGCCAAGCTTTTTATATTAACATAACTATAAGCATGGAGATTTTACCGCACGCTTGCGACATATTCTAGGGCACGCTGCGTCTCCCGCGTCCTATCGACCGGAACGCAATATCCTCTTTCTTCATAAAGAGGAGGCTTTGCACCGAACGGCAGAATTTTTGCGGCTTCGGATGCCGCGTAATAACAGGCCGTCAGATTGTTGGTCCAATTGTCGCGCGCTGTGCCTTTCGGATAGACAGGCAACACCGACATAACCGGATTGGTTTCGGTCCACACAGATCTCAGTGTCGCCGCAACACGCATATCCGTAGACGCAAGCGCCACCAGCTGTACCGCAGGATCGTGATGACGACCTTGTCTTTTCAGTTCGACAAAGTTCGCGCCAAAATTTTTGGATCGATCATTGTCATGGGTAATGATGTCTTTATCGGCTACACCCAGATGTCGCAGAACATGACGGCCATATTCATGTTCGCGCAGGTTATCACTGGCGGGTAAAGGCAAGCCGACTGCCTCGATCCCTTTTCGCAAAAACGGACGGAACAAAGGCTCTTCTTTTTTCAAAAGCTGGCCGCCAACTATTTCAAATTTTTTGAAACCTGCTTCCTTCGCCGCCAACGCAAGAAATGCCGTGGCTGTGGTCGCGCCCAGAATGATGGCTTTATCGACGGGCAATTTGGGCATGTCCCACATCATTTCATCCGTGATGCGTTGTGCCAGTCGGGGCCGTAGCCCCTGCCAAAGAGTATAGCCGTTGTATATGTTCGTTATCATGTCACACCCGATTACGGGCGCGAACCTAGCGAAACATTGTATTTATGTAAAGAAAAGACGTGCTTAGGCGCTAAGCTTTTGTTTTATAACGCCGCCGGCCTTGCCCATGTCGAGCTGGCCTGCGTAATTTGCTTTCAATTCGCCCATTACTTTGCCCATGTCCTTAATCCCGCTCGCGCCCGTTTTGGTAATGATATCGCCGATAATTTTGGCGACTTCGTCGTCGGACAACTGTTTGGGCAGGAAGCTCTCGATAACCTTGATCTCCCCGTCTTCCTTGTCGGCCAGCTCGGGGCGGCCATTCTCGCGGAAGATTTTTGAGGATTCGGCGCGTTGCTTGATCATGCTCTGGAGGAGCGAAAGCAGGGTCGATTCGTCGATGCCCGAATTGGGGCCGTCAGTGCGGGAATTGATGTCCTTATCCTTCATAGCGGCAATGATTAGACGCACAGTAGCAAGACGCTCCATGTCCTTGTTTTTCAATGCATCCTTCATGGCGGCGTTAATATTTTCGCGCGTGCTCATGTTTTTCCTTCCATCATGGGGCGGTTTTGGTTATTAAATCATCTTCCAGTGGCCCATACAAAACTGGAAGCGTCTTAATGACCGATATATCTACTCCCAAGCCCCCCAAAAACGCAAGTGCCGTCATAGTTTTAGCCGATGGTTCGGTCTTCTATGGACAGGGAATCGGGGCCGAAACTAAGGCCGTCGGGGAAATCTGCTTCAACACATCTATGACTGGTTATCAGGAAATCCTGACTGACCCCTCTTACGCCGGCCAGATCATCAATTTCACCTTCCCCCATATCGGAAATGTCGGCACGAATGATCAGGACATTGAAACCATCAATCCCGCCGCGCGCGGCTGTATCCTGCGGGAACACATCACCGATGAAGAAAGCTGGCGCGCCACCAAACATTTTAACGATTGGCTGAAGACGTATAATCTTCCCGGCATTTGCGGCATCGACACGCGTGCGCTCACCCGCCGCATCCGCGACATCGGCGCGCCGAACGGCATTGTCTGCCATCAAGCCGACGGTAAATTCGATTTGGATGCCTTGAAAAAAGAAGCCGCCGCGTGGCCCGGCCTCGAAGGCATGGATCTTGCCAAAGATGTTTCCTGCACGCAGACCTATAAGTGGGATGAAACAACGTGGGATTTGAAAACAGGCTACGGCAAACTGGAGAACGCAAATCTTCATGTCGTCGCGATGGATTTCGGCGCGAAGAGAAACATACTGCGCTGCCTCGCCGCTTCGGGTTGCAAAGTCACCGTCGTACCGGGCAATGCCACCGCCGAAGACATTATGAACCACAAACCCGACGGTGTGTTTTTGTCGAACGGTCCTGGTGATCCCGCCGCGACAGGTGAATATGCCGTGCCGACGATCAAAGCTTTGCTCGCCAAAAACATGCCGATCTTCGGAATTTGTTTGGGGCATCAAATGCTCGCGCTCGCGATCGGCGGCAAGACAAAGAAAATGCATCAGGGTCATCGCGGCGCGAACCAACCCGTGAAAGATTTGACGACGGGCAAAGTGGAAATCACATCGCAGAACCATGGTTTCTGCGTCATGCCCGAAACATTGCCTGCAAACGCCGAAGTCACGCATGTGTCTTTGTTTGACGGCACCAACGAAGGCTTACGTTTAAAAGACAAGCCCGCTTTCTCCGTTCAATATCACCCCGAAGCATCGCCGGGCCCGCAGGACTCGCATTATCTCTTCGGACGTTTTGTCGACATGATTAAAGAAAGCAAAGCCGCATGAGCCTTCACGACACCATGGTAAAACACGGCCATACAATGTTCCGCTTCCGGAGCTATCTGCCGCTGCTCATCATTCCGCCACTTCTGATAGCCATGAAGGAAAGCCTGTGGGTTGAGCAAATGATCGGCGACGGCATCGAAGATGCATGGGTATTTCTGTGTTTTCTTCTCTCCCTGTTTGGTCTTTATGTACGCGCCATTACGGTCGGTCACGTGCCGGGCGGAACATCGGGCCGCAACACGCAATCACAACGCGCGCATCACCTCAACACAACCGGGATGTATTCCATCGTCCGCAATCCTCTATATCTCGGCAACTTCATCATCATTCTGGGTGTGTTGCTCTCGATAAAAGTTTGGTGGCTCGTGCTTTTGGGCTCTCTTGTTTTCTTTATTTATATGGAGCGCATCATTCTGGCCGAAGAAAAATTCCTTGCCGATAACTACGGCCAGCCTTACATGGATTGGCGTGCAAAAACTCCCGCCATCTGGCCGAACTTTGCGTTGTGGCAAAAACCCGAACTGCCTTTTTCTGCCAAGACCGTCATGAAACGCGAATATCCTGGCTTCATCGCCATCGGTGCGGCATTCTTCATCACAGAATTCATCACCGATGTATTTTTTGAAAAAGAAAAACTAAGCGAATGGATAATTGACGATATAGCGTGGCCAATCATGCTCTTTGTTATTCTGTCCATCGGCCTGACACTTCGTTACCTCAAGAAGAAAACCAACTTCCTGAAAGTCGAGGGGCGCTAGGAATGGCAAACCTACTCCTCAAAGGCTTCAAACTGTTCCGCAAGGACAATTACGAGGGCAACACCCTCATGAAGAAGCTCGTGAAGGAAGGCCAGTCGCCGGATTACTTTATTATTTCCTGCATAGATTCAAGATCCAACCCCGGCACCATCTTCCGCCCCGAACCGGGGACTTTTTTTGCACACAAGGCCATGGGCGCCATCGTCCGCCCTTATAAAAAAGGAACGGCACTTTCCGCCGCGCTGCAATTCGCACTCGTGCATAACAAGGTAAAAGAAATCATCGTGCTCGGCCATACGGGCTGCGGCGCGATCAAAGCGATGGTCGAAAAGATTGATGACGAGGAAATTTCTTCTTTTATCAATGTTGCGCAAACGGGTCTGGAAAAAGCAAAGGCAACCTGTGGCTCTGCCTGCACTCATGAAGAACTCCTGCGACACTCAGAAGAAGAAATCGTGCTGCTCTCGGCAGAAAACTTAAAATCCTACCCCAGCGTTGCAAATGCACTGGCGGAAGGCCGCGTTGTCATCAAACCATGGCTTTTTGACATGGAAAGCGGCGCGCTTTTGCAATACAACAACGACTTCAAACAATTTGTACCACTCACAGGAAATAAGAAGAGCGACAATGCCTAAACGGACCGACATAAAATCCATCTGCATCATCGGCGCTGGCCCCATCATCATCGGGCAGGCGTGCGAATTCGATTATTCGGGCACGCAGGCGTGTAAAGCGCTTAAAGAAGAAGGTTACCGCGTCGTTCTGGTCAATTCCAACCCCGCAACCATCATGACCGATCCTACGATGGCGGATGCGACCTATGTCGAACCAATTACGCCCGCGATTGTCGCAAAAATTTTGGAAAAAGAACGCCCCGATGCGCTGCTCCCCACCATGGGTGGGCAAACCGCGCTAAACACGGCGCTGGCGCTCGCCGAAGACGGAACGCTTGATCGACTTGGTATAGAACTGATCGGCGCGAACCGCGAAGCGATTTCCAAAGCTGAAGACCGCCACCTCTTTAAACAATGTATGACCGAACTGGGATTGGAATCCGCCAAATCCGAACTCGCCCACAATCTGGAAGAAGCGCGCGCAGCGCTCGCCGTCATCGGCCTACCCGCCATCATTCGTCCTGCTTTCACCTTGGGCGGAACCGGCGGCGGTATCGCTTACAACAAAGAACAATACGAACAATTCATCAAGGAAGGTCTCGACGCCTCCCCCATTTCGCAAATTCTGGTCGAAGAATCTCTTCTCGGCTGGAAAGAATTCGAAATGGAAGTCGTGCGCGACAAAAACGACAACTGCATCATCGTCTGCTCTATCGAAAATATAGACCCGATGGGCGTGCATACGGGCGATTCCATTACTGTTGCGCCCGCACTGACACTTACCGACAAAGAGTACCAGATCATGCGCAATGCTTCGATAAAGGTTTTGCGAGGCATCGGCGTGGAAACGGGCGGATCGAATGTGCAGTTCGCCATTCATCCGCAAACGGGACGCATGATTGTGATCGAAATGAATCCGCGTGTCTCACGCTCTTCGGCGCTGGCCTCCAAAGCTACGGGTTTCCCGATTGCCAAAATCGCGGCGAAGCTCGCGGTTGGCTATACGCTCGATGAACTGGGCAATGACATCACAGGCGGTAAAACACCCGCATCGTTCGAACCGACCATCGATTATGTCGTCGTCAAAATACCGCGCTTCAACTTTGATAAATTCCGCGGTACCAAACGCACGCTGACCACGTCCATGAAATCCGTGGGCGAAGCCATGGCCATGGGCCGTTCTTTCGAAGAAGCGATGCAAAAAGCACTTCGCTCTCTGGAAGATGGATTAAACGGCTTCAACGACATGAAAATCGGCGAAAACGAAACACCAGATCATGATGAAATCCGCGCCGCGCTCTCCAACCCCGCACCACGGCGCATTTTGTATGTCGCACAAGCTATGCGCAACGGCTTCACAATCGATCAAATTCACGAAGCCTGCAAAATCGATCCGTGGTTCCTGAAACGCATCAAAAACATCGTCGATAAAGAAAAAACCATCAAAGAAAAAGGCCTGCCTGTCGACGCCGAAGGCTGGATGCAGATCAAGAAGATGGGGTTTTCGGACTCCCGCCTTGCCAAACTCGTGCATGTCGAAGAAAAATCCGTAACCAAAGCGCGCCACAAACACAATGTGCGACCTGTGTTCAAACGTATCGACACCTGCGCGGCGGAAATTCCATCCGACACGCCATATATGTATTCCTGTTACGAAGGCAACGGTCTGCAACCTGCCGAATGTGAATCAGAGCCTACAGGTAAAGACAAAGTTGTCATTCTTGGCGGCGGACCTAACCGCATCGGCCAAGGGATCGAATTCGATTATTGCTGCGTCCATGCCTGCTATGCACTGAAAGAAGCGGGTTATGAAACCATCATGATCAACTGCAACCCGGAAACCGTGTCCACGGATTACGACACCTCGGATCGTTTGTATTTCGAACCGCTTACGGCGGAAGACGTCATCGAAATCATCCGTACCGAAGAAAAAAACGGGAAGGTGCACGGCGTGGTCGTCCAACTCGGCGGTCAAACGCCGCTCAAACTCGCGCATGATCTCGAAGCCGCAGGCATAAAAATTCTCGGCACCGATACAGATTCCATCGATCTGGCGGAAGACCGCGAACGTTTCCAAAAACTCATTCAAAAACTCAAACTGCGCCAGCCTGACAACGCGCTGTGCTCCTCCGAAGAAGAAGCCATTGAAAAAGCCGAAGTCATAGGCTTCCCGCTTGTCATCCGCCCATCCTATGTTCTGGGCGGACAGGGCATGGAAATCGTGCAGACCATGGAAGAAATGAAATCCTACATGGCGCGTGCGTTGCAGGTATCAGGGAAAAATCCTGTTCTGCTCGATCGTTACCTCAAAGGGGCGATGGAAATCGATGTCGACGCGCTGTCCGACGGTAAAACAGTTTATATCGCAGGCATCATGGAACATATCGAAGAGGCCGGTGTGCATTCGGGCGATTCCGCCTGCGTTCTGCCGCCGCACTCGCTGCCTTTCAAAACGGTTAAAGAACTGGAAGCGCAAACCATCAAGCTGGCCAAAGCGCTCAAAGTCAAAGGCCTGATGAATATCCAGTTCGCGCTCAAGCACAATAAAGTCACGGGCGAATACGATATCTATATTCTCGAAGTAAACCCGCGCGCATCGCGCACCGTGCCGTTCGTCGCTAAAGCCACGGGCGTACCCGTTGCCAAAATCGCCGCGCGTATCATGGCGGGTGAAGCATTGTCTAGCTTCTCCGAACTTCTTGTCGGTATGTCGATGGATCATACGGCCGTAAAGGCCCCTGTGTTCCCCTTCTCGCGTTTCCCCGGAACGGATGTTCTGCTTGGCCCTGAAATGAAATCGACGGGCGAAGTCATGGGTATCGACAAAGATGTCGCACAGGCATTCGCGAAGTCGCAATTAGCGGCAGGCACAATCCTTCCCACCGAAGGCACTGTGTTCTTGTCGGTGAAAGACAGCGACAAAGAAAAACTGATCCCCATCGCGTTTGAATTGATGGAACTCGGATTCAAATTGGTCGCCACGGGCGGCACGGCACGTCTCTTGAAAGAAAAAGGTTTGGAAGTTACGCGCGTGAACAAGGTGATGGAAGGAAGCCCGCACATCGTGGATTCCATCATCAACGGCGATATCGATTTCATGATCAACACCACCACGAAAGGTCCTCAAGCTTTGGCCGACGGGATTTCCATCCGCCGCATGGCCCTTACCTATAAAATTCCGCATTATACGCTTCTAACGGCGGCGCGCGCGGGCGTTCAGGCCATACAATCCATGAAAGACCGTGATATGGAGGTTAAATCCCTTCAGGAATTCTTCCGTAAGGATGAGGATACGGAACGCGAAGCGGCGGAGTAGAGGAACTTTTTTGCCCCTCAAAAGTTAGTACAGTCACATTGCTTTGTTAATTTAACTTTTTAGGAGAAATATCATGAAAAAACTTATGCTTGGCCTTGGCGTTGCCGCTATCGCAATCACCGCAGCCGCCCCCTCTTTTGCTCGTGAAGTAAGAGAAGTTGTTGGTTATGTTAAAACAGAAACCACCTTCAATGACCGCGATGCTGAATTTCAGCGCGGCGATACGAGCGGCGATGGCGCCATTAACTTTAAAGAATTCCAGGCCGCCGCCATTCTGGAAAACGAATACGAATTATTCAACATGAACGACAGCAACAATGACGATCTTTTGTCATTGGAAGAGTTCCGCAATTTCAGCAAATGGGGCCCTTCCCGTACGGCTGACGGACTTTCGTTGACCAACTATAACTTCAATAAAAAAGTTTCTACGGATAACTAAGCCGTTGGTAACTAATAATACCTTTCCTAGGTAATGCGGGTCTCCGGCTTCTCCACAAGCCGGAGATTTTGCGTTGACGCAACTGTTTGTCCCGATTAGGTTTAAGAGGTTCCGCCCATTTTGTGGCGGATTTTGTTTTTAAAATATTTAGGCAACACGATGGATAAAATTCCAATCACCCGCGAAGGCCTCGCCGCACTCGAAATTGAAGTGCGCGACCGCATCCATAAAAGACGTCCGGAAATTGTCGCGGCGATAGCCGAAGCACGCGCGCACGGCGATCTGTCGGAGAACGCCGAATACAGCGCCGCGAAAGAACAACAAAGCCACAACGAAGGCCGCATCAAGGAACTGGAAGCCGTGATAGGCTCTGCCGACATCATCGACCCCAAACAATTCGCGGGTCAGAAGATGGTGAAATTCGGGGCGAAGGTTGTTATCGTTGATGAAGAAACCGAGGAGGAGCGTCGGCTGCATCTGGTGGGCGAATATGAATCGAATGCCGATATGGGAAAAATTTCCATCACCTCGCCCATCGCACGTGCGTTGATCGGCAAATCGCAAGGGGATTCCGTTGTGGTGCGCAGCCCCAAAGGCGCGGTCAATTACGAAATCGTCGAAGTTATTTTCGAATGATCAGGACGCGATTGCGTCGATCTTTTCCGCCAGCGTAACGTCTAGATTTGTAAGCCCGCCTTTATCGTGCGTGCTCAAACGTATATCCACTTTGTTATAAACATTCGTCCATTCGGGATGGTGATCCATTGCGTCGGCGATTGAGCCCACTTTTGTCATGAACGCGAAGGCTTCCTTGAAATCCTTAAATTTGAAAGATTTGGAAATTGTTTTGTGATCGGAAGATAAACTCCATCCCTTCAATTCTTTTACACGCTCTTGCGGATCGGGGAAGAGTTCGGGGTGCATATTACTTGCCCTCATCCACTTCGATGGGCACGCCAGGCTCTTCTTTGGCGGTGCGGACCAGAGGCATGGTTTTTACGGACGTGACATTTTTGGCGGATGTAAGGTTTTCGGTCAGGAATCGCTGATAGGAATCCCAGTCCTTGGCAACGATGCGGAGCATAAAATCCACTTCGCCCGATAGCATGTGGCATTCACGCACCAGCGGCCATGCGCGGCATGTGTCTTCGAAAGATTTCAAATCCGCTTCGGCTTGTGATGTCAGGCGCACCATCGCAAACACGGTAATGCCATATCCCATTGCCTGCGGTTCGATCAATGCACGATAGCCTTTGATGAAACCGCTTTCTTCCAAGGAGCGCACGCGGCGCAGACAGGGCGGCGCGGAAATTCCGGCGCGTTTTGCGAGCTCTACGTTGGTAATACGTCCGTCTGATTGCAAGTCTTTGAGAATTTTACGATCGATTTTGTCGAGTTTTATGCGGCGCATGAGGTACTTTCGAGAATATTGTTACAAGTTCGCGCAAAAAGATTACTGCGTTTTGCGCGTATGCTGATATAAAGTTGCTGAAACATAATTACAAGTGGTTTTCTGCAGGCCGGTAAGATATTGAATCCATTATGAACGTCAACCCCAAATCCCTGCATTGCTGGATTGTCACGGAAGGCATGGCCGGAACCGAAAACCAGTGCCTCGGCGTTGCCGAACAATTGGGCCTCGAGCCGGAAGTGAAACGCGTGAAATTGCGCCAGCCTTGGCGTTTCTTCACGCCGTATGTCGGCTTTGAAATGGCTTGTTCTTTCGACACACCCCTCACCGGCCCTTGGCCGGACTTGCTGATAGCATCGGGCCGCAAGAGCGTAGCGGCAGCGCGTTACATCAAAAGAAAATCAGGCGGAAAAACTTTCACCGTGCAGTTGCAGGACCCGCGCATCGATCCGAAAAATTTCGATCTGGTTGCCGTACCTGCGCATGATCCGACGCGCGGGCCGAATGTTTTGGTGACCAACGCCGCGCCGAACCGCATAACGAATTACGGCCTCACCCGCGCCCGTAATGATTTCGCGCCCTTGTTCGCGATGATGCCTTCGCCACATATAGCAGTACTGATCGGCGGGAATTCCAAAGCGCACACCATCACAGAATACGCGATGGAAAAACTCGGCGCGCAATTGGCGCAACTCAAAGGCAGTCTGATTATCACCGCCTCGCGCCGCACGACGGAATCGCAACGCTCTGCGCTGTTAAAAGGTCTTGGTGATCATCCGCATTTTTTCTGGAACGGCGAAGGCGCCAATCCCTACATGGGTATGCTGGCGTGGGCGGATGCCATTCTGGTCACGGCGGATTCCGTTTCAATGCTTTCGGATGCGGCCACCACGGGCAAACCCGTTTACATGATTGAAATGGAAGGCGGTACGAAACGCTTTGATAAATTCCACCAGAACCTGCGCGATCAAGGCATCATCCGCCCGTTCGAAGGCAAACTCGAAAACTGGGGGTATCCTCCTTTGAACGATGCCGCGCTCGTGGCATCCGAAATCCTGCGGCGCATCAATCCATAATTGCTTATAAACGGCTGAAAACAGCCGCTTCGTATGGGGGTAAATGGCCGTACCCCCTTTACCGTCCGAAGGCCGATCTATATTACTTTTACAAACCCCATTGAGAGAGTTAAATGACGTCGCCCGCACCTGACACTGCCCATACCAAAGTCCTCATCATAGGCTCCGGTCCCGCCGGCTATACCGCCGCCATCTATGCCGCTCGTGCGAACCTGAAACCGATCCAGATTTTGGGTTTGGAACCGGGTGGCCAGTTGACGATTACGACCGATGTCGAAAACTATCCGGGATTCAAAGATCCCATTCAGGGTCCTTGGCTTGTCGAACAAATGCAGGCGCAGGCCCAGCATGTCGGCACGCACATGATCTACGATCTTGTTACGAACATCGATTTCAGCAAACGCCCGTTTGTGGCGACATGCGATAGCGGCAAAGTTTTCACGGCAGACACCATCATTTTGTGCACGGGCGCAAAAGCGCGCTGGCTCGGTCTGCCGTCTGAAAAAGAATTCCGCAATATGGGCGTTTCTGCTTGCGCCACGTGCGATGGATTCTTCTACAAGAACAAGAAAGTCGCCGTGGTCGGCGGAGGCAACTCCGCGGTCGAGGAAGCCTTGTTCCTTTCCAACATCTGCGAGAGCGTCACACTCATCCACCGCCGTGACAAACTCCGCGCCGAAAAAATCGCGCAGGATCGTTTGTTTGCCAAAAAGAACGTCAACATCATCTGGAACGCGACCGTGGAAGAAGTCAAAGGCGTGCGCCGCGGCGAAGGCGATGCACCCGGCGTTACGGGGCTGGTGTTGAAAGACACCACCAATGGCAAAATATCCGAAATCCAACTGGACGGTATGTTCGTCGCAATAGGCCATGACCCCGCGAACGAACTCGTTAAAGGCAAATTGCCGCTGGATAACGAGGGCTATGTCATCACCGCGCCGGATTCCACGGCGACCAACATCGAAGGCGTTTATGCCGCGGGCGATGTAAAAGACAAGCTGTGGCGTCAGGCGGTAACCGCCGCTGGCATGGGATGCATGGCTGCGCTTGAAGCGGACCGTTATTTAAGCGTTCTTGAATCGGCGCACGAAACAAAACAGGCTGCGGAGTAAGACATGGATTGGGACAAACTCAGAATTTTTTACGCCGTCGCCGAAGCAGGCAGTTTTACGCACGCGGGGGAATCCTTAAATCTTTCGCAGTCTGCCGTATCGCGCCAGATCAGCACGCTGGAAGAATCAATTGCCATCACCCTCTTCCACCGTCACGCGCGCGGTTTGATTTTAACCGAAGAAGGCGAACTGCTTCATAAGGCCGCATCGGAAATCTTCGGCAAGCTCGCGATGATCGAAGGACAGCTGGCGGATTCCAAGCAACTGGGTGAAGGGCCGCTTCGCATTACGGTGGCCGAATTTATCGGCTCCACATGGCTTGCCCCCAAACTCGCGCAATTGAAAAAAGAACATCCGGATATCCAGCTTACAATGTTGCTCGACGACCGTATTTTGAATCTGGGCATGCGTGAAGCCGATGCCGCCATTCGCCTTTACAAGCCCGAGCAGCCCGATTTGATCCAGCGCCAGCTGGCCAGCATCAACTTCCACATCTGCGCCTCCAAAGGCTATCTGAAGGAGCGCGGCACACCCAAGACGGTGAAGGAACTGAAAAAGCATACGCTGATCGGATATCCCGAAAACGTGCCCGCACCCTTCGCGGACCCCAACTGGTTGTTCCGTGTGGCCGAGATTGAGGGCGAATCACACCATGAAACCGTGATGATGAACTCCATTTACGCAATATTCGAGACCGTAAAGGCAGGAACCGGCATTGCCGCCCTGCCCGATTACATGGTCGCGAAGGACCCTGATATCGTCCAGATTCTGCCCGAAACGGTCAGGCCCCCCGTGGACATATACTTCGTATATCCCGAGGAACGCCGCCATTCCAAGCGGATCGGCATCTTCAAGGACTTCCTCTTGAAAACTGTAGGCGAAACAAAGTTTTAAAGCTATGGAAAGCCATGCAATTTTTGCATAGCTGGTCTTCGGCATTGCCTTAAGAATTATATGGACCAAACCCCTGAATTATCATATAAACAGTCCGCAACCTTCGGGTTGATGGGGTCTTCGGATCCTACGTCTCCCAGACGTGAAACCTCCCTGTTCAACTCGCCGGGCCTTGTGCCCGGTTTTTTTCTGCCCGTTTTTTGCCCCGCACCACACCGAGCTCTTGGTGATTGCCATGCGTTGGCGATATAATTGATTCATAACTAAAAAAGTCACTTCCAAGGCGGCTCCTTCTTGTTCGATAAACCACCCCCGATCATCACCCTTTTTAATTACGGCGGCGGCCTGCGCGGTATCATTCCGGCGCAGATCATGGCGCATATCGAAGCCGACACGGGCCTGCGCATGTCGGATATGATAGATGTATTCGCGGGGCCTTCGACAGGCGCCATATTGAATGCGGCTCTGACTTTACGGAATCCCGAAAATTCATCCCAGCCCAAATACCGCGCCCGTCACCTTGTGCGTTTCTATGAACGCGAGGCAGAACGGATTTTTCCGCCGGACCGTTTCCGCGATCTGCGCGGCCTGATCCACGATTTCAACAACCGTACGATGCGCCTCTCGCATCTGAACTCCATCCTAGATCATGGGCATTACAATCCGATGAATTTGGGGCGCGCGCTCAAAGCACTTTATGGCGATGCGCGTTTGAATGACTCGCTTAAAAGTTTGATCATTCCCGCCTACAATATCGACGGCGCGCAAAGACGCATTACAACGGAAACGGGAGAGCTTGCCGCCTCGCCCATTCACACGCGCCATAATTTCATGGATACCGCCGGCCACGCATTGTGGATGAAGAACATCAAGATCAACGGCCATGTCGGCGCCCGCCACAAAACCATGGATGTTTCACTTTACGATGCGGTGATGGCCACGACCGCCGCGCCTACTTATTTCCCGTGTCATCATTTTCAGGCACGCTGGCCCGGTCACACTCACCAGCATGAATACACCGCCATCGACGGCAGCATCTTTGACAACCCGTCGATGACCTATCTCGGCGCTCTGAAGCCGCACCTGCTGCCGGGTCAGGATGTCATCATGCTCGGGTTCGGTACGGGCTATACGAACAAATCGATCAAAAAGGAAGACTGGAACCGCTTCGGCTCGCTCGGCGTCGTCGATCCTGTCAACGACCTGCCGCTCATCAACATCTTCTTCCATGCGACGGAATCCGCCCTTTTGGATACGTTCGAAGAAGAAATGAAGGGCAATCTGTTCTTGTTCAACAAGTCTCTTGTTTCCGATAGGGACGCCAACTGCCCCAGCATCCAGATAGACGACGGCAGCCCCGAAAACATGAAAAAGTTAAGGGACTTCGCAGATGCAATAATCGAAGAAAATCGTGGCAGATACCAACAGGTATGCGATCTTCTGGTGCGCCACCACGACAATAAAAAGACGTGGATGGAAGCGGTTAAGCCCTCCCGGTGGGGCAAAATCTGGTCATACTTCAAGCGTTAACCAGAGTAATTTTGTGCATGCCAGCACAGATAAATTTAGAAGTTAATAACGAATATTGATAAATTGTTAATGCTTTTGAGTCGTAATGATCTCGAGAGCAGAGAGTGATAGATGGATAACTTGCGAACCAACGCAAATACCAAGACCTATTTTGAAACGAATTTATCCGACGCTAAGCCTGCCCAAAATTTTGCCCCCCTATTCCCTGAAGCCGCTGAAGCCACCGAAGGCGGAACGTTTCATCATAAAGGTCTTGATGTACCCTTCTTCGTATCCCGTGCGAAGAACGAGCGCGCTGTCGTCGTCGCCTGCACAGGCCTGAATTCCTATACCGCGCTACGTGCCGAAGAATTGAAACAAATGAACGATGCGGGCGTGTCCGTTATCTGGATGGCGCTACCGCCCCACAAAAGCAATACACCTTTCATGCCGCACTTCATCACCGCAGGCGAAGGCTTCTTTACCGATCCGGAATCCCCTGCCAACAAATTGTTTGATTCAAAATTGCCGCGCTACGCATTCACGCATTCCACGGGCGGACAGATTTTTACAGCGCTGGAACAAAATCCCGAAACAAACGCAAAGATTTTGGAACGCTATGAAGAGGTCACGCACATCGCGCCCTATTTCGATGCGACGAATGTTTCCTTGAAACATTCCCTTGCTCCCATCCGCTGGGTGTTCGATAAATACGCCCACATGAACGCGGATCGCAAACCGCATGAAACATTCTTCGGCAAAGTGTATCTGGCGTTCAAAGCCGCCACAGAACCTTTTACCAAAACGGGACAAGAAATAAGCCCGACCTACGGACAAATACTCGAAGTGCAACATTGGGGCCGCACACTCATATCCGCTTTCAGCAATGCGGCAGAGCCCAAAGACACCACGATCCCCGCTACCTATGTGGTCGGGCGAGATGATCCCTTCGCCAGCGCGCTCACATCTATCGATCTCGCTCACCAAACCAACGCGGCGCTCGAAATAGTGCCCAAGGGCGGGCATTACCCGATCAATTCAAAGATCGTAGAGAAGTTTTTGGAACGCGTCGGTCTGGCAGAATCCTTAAGCGACAGCCCGCGCGTCGCCGCGGAGCGCAGCGCAAGCCTTCTGGATGCGACGGCACGCCTCTTCCAAGGCCTTGGCGGAGGTCGCGTAAGAAATGCGGAAGTGCGGGGACAGACCGAAAGCGACGCCCTGCACGGTAGCCACGCCCTCGGACTCCAATAAATACGTCACGAAATCGGAATCGCTCTCGATCACTTTGCCGTCCGGCGTGGTTTTGCCCAGACATCCTTCACAAGACGGATACACATAGAACGCACCTTCTGGGCGCGGACATTTGATACCCGGTGCCTGATTGAGCATCGACACAACCAGATCGCGGCGTTCGGAAAATGATTTCACCCATTCCTTCAGGAAGGATTGATCGCCGTTCAGCGCAGCGACGGCCGCCGCCTGCGAAATCGAAGACGGGTTGGATGTGGAATGCCCCTGTACCGAAGCCATGGCTTTGATCAGTTCTTTGGGGCCGCCCGCGTAACCGATGCGCCATCCTGTCATGGAATAGGCTTTGGATACGCCGTTCACCGTCAATGTGCGCTCATAGAGTTTCGGTTCGATTTGCGCGGGCGTGCAGAATTCAAACCCGTCATAAACCAGGTGTTCATACATATCGTCCGTCATTACCCAGACATGGGGGTGCTTGAGCAGAACATCGGTCAGCGCCTTCATCTCGGCCTTGGTGTAACCGGCGCCCGAAGGGTTGCTCGGCGAATTCAAAATCACCCATTTGGTTTTTTTGGTGATCGCCTTGTCGAGCTGTTCGCCCGTCAGCTTGAAGTTGTTTTTGATCGTGCATTCCACGAACACGGGCGTACCCTCACCCAATATCACCATGTCAGGGTAAGATACCCAATACGGCGCAGGTATAATGACTTCATCGCCGGGGTTCAATGTTGCCATCAGCGCGTTGTACAAAACCTGTTTGCCTCCGGTGCCGACGATAATTTGCTCGCGTGTGTAGGTCAGGTCGTTGTCGCGCTTGAATTTTGCGATGATCGCGTCTTTCAACGCGGGCGTACCGTCCACGTTCGTGTATTTGGTCTGGCCTTTATCCATCGCTTCTTTTGCGGCATCCTTGATGAACTCCGGCGTGTCGAAGTCAGGTTCACCTGCGCCGAGGCCGATGATGTCCTTTCCTTCTGCTTTCAACGCGGCCGCTTTCGCGGTCACGGCAAGCGTGGCGGATGGTTTGATTCGGCCCAAGCGGTCAGCGATAATCGACATAAATCCTCTTTTTGTATGCTCTTATGTAAGGCATGATAAATAATCACATCGGAATTCGGCTGAAAAGCTTAATTTCCGCCCTTTCCGCCAAATTCATCCTTGTTCGAATCGGGAACTAAATTTAAAAAGAACTGCTTGGTATTAAAACAAAAAGATCGATTATGAAACGTTTAAAAAATTTCAATTTACCGTTCAAAATACTCGTTTCGTTTTCCATTCTGGTTGCTCTTGTCATAAGAATGGACGGTCACATTATCGAGGATCTGGCCGAGCATATCCGCGCCTCCGCCTGGGCCTATGCTACCCTCTTCATGGTTATCCAGTTCGTGCTGCTCTCTTTCCGCTGGGAAATGCTCATCAATATCGGCAAACGCCACATGAATTTTAAGGATGCGCTGAAAATCAACCTCACCAGCCAGCTCGCCAATCTTATCTTCATCACATCGATCGGCGGCATGCTCGCGCGCATCGCGCTCTCTGTCCAACACGGTGCCACGGTTTTCAAATCGCTGATCGCGACCGTGTTCGACCGTTTGATGACCCTCGGCGCGCTTATCGTGCTGGCGGCTTTGTTTATTCCCGGCCTTGCCAAACATGTCGACAACCAGACCTTCGCCACCTTCTCGACGCTTATAAGCACGTTCGTCATCACTATGTTCGTCTTTGCGCCGATGTTCCTCAATTTCGTTATTTTGCGCATGCCACAAGTGACGAAACTCAAAGGCCGTATGCGTTACGGCGTGCGCTATTTAAAAGTTCTTTTGAACAATCCGATCCTGTGCGGCAAAATCGTTCTTATCTCGCTGGTCGCGCAAATGGGTCTGTTCGTTTCCGTGTTCTTCCTTACCCAATCCACGGGCGCGGATATCACCTTCCTGCAACTCATGACCGTTTTGCCTATCATATCCATCGTCGCCGCACTTCCTATCAGCATCGGCGGATGGGGGGTGCGTGAAGGTGCGTTCGTATACGGGCTCGGCCTGCTCGGCGTGCCCATGGAAACCGCGTTTCTGGTTTCCGTCCAAGTAGGCCTTATCAGCATGCTGACAACGGTTCTGACCGGCCTGCCTGCGCTTATGGCCGCCAACATCAAACTGGGTAGCCTGCAAAACCTCAAAGAAACATTGGCCCACGTCAAAATATAAGGGGGCTGCATGCTCCGTTTGAACGACAAAGCCACCAATACAATAACTGCCGTGCTGTGCTTTATCACCGCGCTGTCGTTGCAAATTCAGGCTACGCTTTTTGCAACCCCCGTTTATCCCGGCTCGCCCACCTCTCTGGGTTTGCGTATCAACCTCACCGATCTTCTTGTCCCGTTCGCGGGTATTGCTATCTTGGCAACGTTATTGGCCAAACAAAGCCTCTGGCCTGTTTGGCGGATGAAACATGTCTATGCGTGGCTTGGCGCGCTTACCGCTCTGCTCGCCATAGCGCTCATTCACACCTATTTCACTTTTGGTGAAATCAGCCGATGGGCGCTGGTGAATAAATTCGGTGGCTGGTTTGTTTTGGTCGCCATCATGGGCATGGGTGCATGGGTTGCCACCAATGCCACCCAAAAACATCTGGAAAGCTTTGTGAAGGTTTTTCTAGGGTTTGCTCTACTCGTTTATGCGTACCAGTTAATCGTAACCACTTTGCAGATCTATCCTGAAAACCAGACATGGATCGGATATTACAAATATATTGACTTCCCTATAGCGGGACTAATGGCCAATAGAAACGCTTATGCACTTTTGTGCACCGCCGTTATCGCGCTGGCGACCTGCTTCTATTTTTCCAAAAGCAATGCCGTGCCTGTATATTTTACCTACGGGTTTTATTTTCTTTTGCCGCTTTTCCTTCTGGTCAACGGCTCNNCATGGTTCTGCTCTTTCTCATACCCGCATTGATAATTTTCCATTTTCGCGAGGTAAAAAAATGGTCGCGCCTTTTGGCCGTGATACTTATGGGCATTCTCTTTGTGGTCGCGGCCTTTCATGAAAGACCCTCCGAACTCGTCGTGCTGAATGCCAGCCAATATTCCTTCTTGCAGAATACTTACGCACCACAAGGACCATCATTGGAAATCGCGGGGGAAAAATCCAAATTATCAACATATGAAGGGGATGATATACGCAAACGGGTTCTTGATTCTGCGCTCGATTTAATACGGACGCGGCCGATATTTGGCTCCGGATTAGGCAGCACGCTGCTTTATCAAGATGAAAAAAATGACGGTGTCATTAACGTGATCGATTGCACCGCTCTTTGGATATTGGTTGAAACGGGCGCGGTCGGCTTGCTGATCTTTGCTCTGTTTTACATACAGATCGCAAAGTCCCTGTTTATGTCGTGGAAGGAAGATGAGGAATTTTCCAAGACCGTGCGCTTGTCATTGATGTTCATATTGCTCGCTTTCACCCTGATATCGGTGTTCCACGAAATACTGTATACGCGCTTTATCTGGTTCTTTTTGGGTTTGGGGCTCGCCCTGCCCGCTAGAATGCGTCAGGACGTATAAAGGCCTTGATCTTGGCCGGATCGAAATCCTTGGCCGTCAAATCGATCTTCTCGGATTTGAACCAATCGGCAAGAGGTTTCAAAACCGGATCTTTTAATCCCTGTACTATATAATTCTGGATGCGCGGCATATATTGCAGCAGATCGTTTTTGCTTGAAACAATGGCAAGACGCAAAACTTGACCGATGATGCGGCAATGAAATTGGGTCGCCATGACACGAAACCACGCTTTGAAATCATCGTCCCCGCCATAACGTTTCATCATCGCATCGTAGATATCGCGCGGCACGTCGCGGCGGATACTCTCCAACAGGTTGGCAAGGTCATAGGGAAGCGGCCCTACCATCGCATCCTGAAAATCAAGAACGCCACAACTACCGTCGGGCAATAACATCAAATTCTGCGCGTGGAAATCACCGTGAATGAACCCGATCGGCGGCGGCGGGAGATTGGCGGCGACTTCGTCCCATGCCGTCAGATATCCTGCGAGCAAATCATCGCCGTTCGTTTCGTGGCGCGTAGCGGGCAGATACCAATCAACAATGCGCTGGCGGCCTTTGCGGATATAACTGTCCTTGTATTTGGGGAAATCGCACAGATCGTCTTTGGAAATCTTGTCGCGCATCGCGATCAATACGTCCGTCGCGGCCGAATAGAGCTTCATCGCATCGCCGCCATGGTCAAGGGCGTGATGCATACTCGTATCCCCGAAATCTTCCAGAAGGATAAAACCTTCATGCTCGTCTTCGGCGATGATTTCCGGCGCGTGGATGCCTTTGTGACGCAGAAGCTCATCCACTTTGATAAATGCCGAGAGTTTATGTCCCATGGTCGCGGTGGCGATATGGTCCGGCACGGCTTCCATAAGGATGAATGTGTGGTCCGGCGTTCTGACGCGGAAATAACGGCGCGAAGCCCAATCCTGCCCCTGCGGGATCAAATCGAATTCGAAACCCACATGCTCGCCTGTGAATTCGCGGCGCAATTCCTCGCGGTTTTCGAAAAATTCTTTGGGATTGATAACGGACAAGTTACTTGCCGGTTTTGTCTTTGGAGACCATCTGGCGGATGGCGTCGATATGGCGCTGGGATGCCGCCTGTTTTTTGATCGAAACGCCGCTCTCCAGACCGAACTGCGCGGGGTTGCCGAGGGCGATGGCTTTGAGGATTTCCATGCCGAACGGGTCCTGCTTGGCATCCTTGGCCAAAGGTTTGGGCGCGGCCGGTGCGGCGGGGCGCGGTTTATCCTTGGTGTTCACAACATGGTTCACCGCGTGCGCAACTATGCCTGTGATATGGGGGGCAACCAGTTCATGGAGAAGTTTGGCATCGTCGAACGCCCATGCGATCACCTGCTGGCGGGCCGCGGTAACGTTTCCGCCGCTGGCTTTCAGGGCGTCACGGATGCGCTTTTCTGCGTATTCGCGGTTCATGGGGGCGTCCTTTGATTATGTAACCTCATAATTATACCCTACGCGGCCAGCCCAGCCAACTCTTTCATGAGCTGCTGAACACCTTTGACCCTTTGGGGCACGGAATCCCATGAACGAACGGCTACAAGCTTTTGATCCGCCCGCAATTTTATGGTTCCACGGGCTTCGTTTAACCACACCAGAAGCTTGCCGATATTCGGTGGAGCATCGCCCCTGAATCCGATGACCGCGCCCTTCGGCCCCGCCTCCACCTTGTCGACATTGGCCGTGCGGCAGAATTGTTTGATGCGCACGATGTCGAGCAGGTTTTCCACCTCATCGGGGATTTTCCCGAAGCGGTCGATCAGCTCGGCCGCGAAAGATTCAATATCGGACGGCGTGTCGAGATCGGCCAGTCGTCGGTAGAGGCTCATGCGCACGCCGAGGTCTTCCACGTAATGTTCGGGAATAAGAACCGACGTGCCGAGATTGATGGTCGGCGACCATTGTTCGGCGATGATATCTTCCACCGAAACGCCCGCACGCGCGGCGGATACGGCTTCTTCCAGCATCTGTTGGTAGAGTTCGACGCCGACTTCCTTGATATGCCCTGACTGCTCCTNNCCGAATTATCCTGAAGATCGGCCAACCGGCGATAGAGACTCATGCGCACGCCCAGATCTTCAACATAACTTTCAGGAATAAGGACGGAGGTGCCGAGATTGATGGTGGGCGACCATGAATCTTCCATCAAAGCCTCATCAAAATCGACGCCGGCGCGGGCCGCCGATACGGCCTCTTCCAGCATTTGCTGATAAAGCTCAACGCCTACTTCTTTGATATGCCCCGATTGTTCTTCACCGAGAAGGTTTCCAGCGCCGCGAATATCCATGTCGTGGGATGCGAGTTGGAACCCTGCGCCCAATGTGTCTAGCGTTTCGATAACTTCCAGGCGCTTTTGCGCCTGCGCGGTGAGTTTTTGCGCAGGTTCGTAGGTGAGATAAGCATAGGCACGCACTTTGCCGCGCCCGATGCGCCCGCGGATTTGATAAAGCTGTGCAAGGCCGAACATGTCGGACCTGTGTACGACCATCGTGTTGGCGCGCGGAATATCGATTCCGCTTTCGATGATGTTGGTGGCCAGCAAAACATCATATTGCCCTTCGTAGAACGCCGTCATGCGGTCTTCGAGTTCCGTGGGCGTCATCTGGCCGTGAGCGGCAATAACTTTGACTTCGGGAACGAGCTCTTTCAGCGTGCGCTCCACATCTTCCATGTCACCTATGCGCGGACACACATAGAAAGTCTGTCCGCCGCGGTAATGTTCGCGCATGATCGCTTCACGGATCACAAGCGGATCGAACGGCAAAACGAATGTGCGGATAGCGAGCCTGTCTACGGGTGGCGTGGTGATAAGGCTCATATCTTTCACGCCCGTCAGAGACATCTGCAATGTGCGCGGGATCGGCGTGGCGGACAGCGTCAGGACGTGTACGTCGGATTTGATTTCTTTCAGGCGTTCTTTTTGCTTCACGCCGAAACGCTGTTCTTCATCGACAATGACCAATCCCAGATGCGAAAATTTCGTATCTTTGGCAAACAAGGCGTGCGTGCCGATGGCGATATTGACGCTGCCGTTTGCCAGGCCTTCGCGTGTGGCTTTGGCTTCCTTGGGTGTGACCATGCGGGACAGTTGCTCTACGCGCAGGCCTGTGCCTGCAAATCGCGTCGCGAAATTGTTGTAATGCTGGCGGGACAACAATGTTGTCGGAACAACTACCGCCACCTGTGCGCCTGCCATCGCCGCGACATAAGCGGCGCGTAACGCGACTTCGGTTTTGCCAAACCCGACATCGCCGCACACCAAACGGTCCATCGGTTGTTCGCCGTTCAGATCGCCGATTACATCGTTGATGGATTTCAACTGGTCTTCCGTTTCCTGATACGGGAATTTCATGGCAAACAGATTGTATGAATCCTGATCGACCGAGAGCTTTTCGCCTTTTTTGAGCAAACGTTCGGCGGCGATTTTCAAAAGCCCTTCGGCCATCACCATCAAATCTTTTTTAACCTTGGCTTTGCGTGCCTGCCAGCCTGCTCCGCCCAGCTTGTCGAGCTGCTGGAAACCTTCGTCGGAGCCGAAACGCGACAGAACTTCGATGTTTTCGACAGGCACGAAGAGTCTATCGCCGCCGTCATAGGTTATTTTCAAACAATCATGAAGCAACCCGCCCGCTTTGAGCGTTTCGAGTCCTTCGAAGCGTCCTATCCCGTGATCCAGATGTACGACGAGGTCGCCTTCTTTGAGCGAGGATACCTCGGTCAGGAAATTGTCTGATTTCTTGCGGCGGGTCTGTCTGCGCGTAAGACGATCACCCAGAATATCCTGTTCGGTAAGCACGGCGAGGTCTTGCGCCACAAAACCGTGTTCCAGGCCAAGGATCACCATCTCTGCCAATGGCGGGATCAGGGCATGATCCATCATGCCTTTCAAGCGTTCCTTGGACCCTTCGGAATAACAGGCGATCAAAATTTTCTTTTTCTCCGACGCCAGCATGGCAAGATGCATGCGCAGTTCACCGAACAAATCACCTTCGGGCAGTGCACGGATATCGCCGAAATCACGCCCTTTGCGGGCGGTTGCACCCTCGTCGGGAGAGCCGAACGGCAATAATTGGGGCGCGTTGGCGGTAAGAATGTCCCACTCGTCTTCGCTCAAATATAATTTTGCGGGCGGCAGCGCGTGATAGACAGTTCCCGTCAGCGAAACATCGCTGTCTTTCTTTTTGCCTTTTTTCTTGAAGGATTCTTCCAGAGTTTTGCGCGCATCATAGAAATCTGTCACCTGCGTGCGGCGCTCTTCGGCCGCGTTTGCCGAAAGCTGATCGAATGTTACGGAGCATTGCGGCACGTAATCGAACAACGTATTCATTTTGTCGAAGAACAACGGCATCCAGTGATCCATACCGTTATATTTGCGTCCTTCGCTGACCGCTTCATAGAGCGGATCGCCACCCGTCACCGCGCCGAAGGTTTCGCGGTATCCGCTGCGAAATCTTTGAATCGATTCCTCATCCAGAAAAAATTCCGCGACGGGCTTCAATGTGAATTGCTCGACCTTACTTTCAGTAAGCTGGGTTGCCGCATCGAAAGAACGGATGGATTCTACATCGTCCCCGAACAAATCAATCCGCACCGGCGATTCCTGCGACGGGGCGAACAAATCTATAATCCCGCCGCGGATGGCGAATTCGCCATGTTCACGCACTGTGTCCGTGCGGGTGTAACCGTTGCGCACCAGATAATCTTGCAAATCCTTTACCGACACGCGTTCGCCCACTTTCACGGAGAAGCCCGATTGTTCCAACGCGGAAATCGGCGTGACACGTTGCAACGCTGCGCCGACCGTGGTGATCAAAATACGCGGCAGATATTTATCTGACTGCTTCCATACAATCAGTTGCGAAAGTGCGGCTACACGCTGGGAAACAATATCGGGGTTCGGCGACACGCGGTCATAGGGCAGACAGTCCCATGCAGGCATATAAACCACCTGAATATCGGGCGCGAAAAAAACGAGCAGTTCGCACAGGGAATTGGCGCGCAAATCATCCGTCGCGATATGCATGAGCACGCGGCGCGATTTCGCAAGGTCGCGCGCCATATCTGCGAGAATGCGCGCATCTTGTCCTTCGGGCGCGCCGAAAATCACAGGGCGCGTATCAGAGGTCATTTTTGGCGCGGTATTCTGCATAGTTGTGGGCGAGCAATTTTTCTATAACAGGGTTCATCATATTGGCAGGCACGGGCTTTTGACCCGAAATCCAATCGTAAACATCAGGATCGGGCGTATTAAGGAGCTCTTCATAGAGGTCGAGCGCGGCAATATCCATCGCATGTACGTTAACATCCGCGAATGTCCCCATAATCAGGTCCATTTCACGCATGCCCCTGTGCCATGAACGGAAAATAAGGCGTTTGCGTCTGTTGTCCAGTTCTTCTAAAGTCATGGAAACATTCATACTTTAGTTTTAAATGCGATGCCACGGCCATTTTCACTAGATCCGCTTTTTAGATCCCTCACCGTCCTTGGCGGCGTGGGGCCGAAAAACGCGAAACTTTTTGAGAATCTGATCGGCGGCGGAAAAATTCTCGATCTACTCTGGCACAAGCCCGTCGATTTCGTGGATCGTTCCTTTGCACCCAAAATAGCAGACGCACAGGACGGAAAAGTCGCCACGCTCGAAATTACCGTGATGAAGCACAACGCGCCGCCGAAACGCTCTATGCCGTACAAGGTATGGTGCACGGATGATACTGGCGCGATCAATCTGATATTTTTCAACGCGAATAAGGAGTGGACCGAAAAACAATTGCCTGTCGGCAAGAAAGTTTTTGTGAGCGGGCGTGTGGAAGTCTATCAGGGCAACCGCCAGATGGTGCATCCCGATTACATTGCCGACACCAAAGAAAATATCGAAACGGTGGAACCGATTTATCCCCTCACCGCGGGTCTGACGAACAAGGCCGTCCGCAAAGCCGTTACGGGTGCGCTTGTATTCCTGCCCACGCTGGAAGAATGGTGCGACCCGGCGTTTAAAAGGCTCCACAAATGGCCTGACTGGAAAGACGCGGTTACAAATCTGCATAATCCCCACAGCGGACTTGATCTGGAAGCCTCCTCCGTTTCACGTTCCCGCCTCGCCTATGATGAATTGCTGGCAAACCAATTGTCGCTGGCGCTTGTTCGCATGAAACAACGCCGCGTCAACGGGCGAAGCTTTGTGCCCACTGGCACTTTGCGTAAAAAACTGATGTCTGCTGTGCCGTTCGAACTTACGAATGCACAGAAACGTACCATCAAAGAAATTGATGACGATATGAAAGAACCGTTACGCATGCTTCGCCTGTTGCAAGGCGATGTCGGATCGGGAAAAACTATTGTTGCCGCACTCGCCATGATGAATGTCATCGAAAACGGCGCGCAGGCCGCCATCATGGCACCTACGGAAATATTGGCCCGACAGCACGCGATGAGTTTTGGGCCGTGGCTCGAGGCCGCGGGTATTTCCTTCGTCATTCTCACAGGGCGCGATAAATCGGCCGCCCGCAAAGAAATCCTCGCGCAGATCGCTGACGGCCGTGCCAAAGTCGTTATTGGCACACACGCGCTGTTTCAAGAAGGCGTGGAATTTCATGATCTGGGGCTCGCGGTCGTCGACGAACAACACAAATTCGGCGTACATCAACGCATGCAATTGCAAACCAAAGGGCGCGGCACGGACGTGCTTGTTATGACCGCAACCCCTATTCCGCGCACGCTCACATTGACGGCGTATGGCGATATGGAAGTGTCACGGCTTGACGAAAAGCCGCCGGGACGCAAACCGATTGAAACTCTGCTCATTCCCAAAGACAAAGCGGAAGAAATGATTTCGGGTGTTGCGCGCAAAATCGAAACCGGCGCACGCGTGTATTGGGTCTGTCCCCTCGTTGAAGAAAGCGAGTTAATCGATCTTCAAGCCGCCGAAGCCCGATATGACATATTGAAGGAACTTTTTGGCGATAATGTCGGTTTGATACACGGACGTTTGAAACCCGACGAGAAAGATATCGTTATGGGTCGTTTTGCGCGGGGTGAAATCAGAATACTCGTGGCGACGACCGTCATAGAAGTCGGCGTGAACGTGCCTGAGGCGACTGTTATGATTATCGAACATGCCGAGCGTTTTGGTCTTGCCCAGCTTCACCAGTTACGCGGGCGCGTGGGACGCGGCGGAGACAAATCTTTTTGTTTCTTGATGTATGATGAAAAGCTTTCGGTAAACGCCAAAGAACGCCTGAAAACAATGCGCGATACTGAAGACGGTTTCATGATTGCAGAGAAGGATCTGGAGTTGCGCGGTGGCGGGGAGATTCTCGGAACGCGCCAATCCGGCATGCCCGAATTCAAAGTTGCAGACCTAACCGCCCATAAAGAGCTTCTGGCGGCGGCTCATGATGATACGAAATTGATCCTTTCCAAGGATCCAGACCTCTTAGGGGAACGCGGCAACCGTTTGAAAACACTGCTTTATTTATTCGAACAGGATCAGGCCATCGCAAATTTGCGCGCGGGCTGACAAATGCGTAAGACTGGTTAAGATTTTACTAATGAAATGTTTGCGTTTTTGTAAGCGCTTATGCTAGTTTCGTTTTCCGTAATAGAAACAGTTTTGTGAGTAAATACAATGAGTGTCAATGAAGATGCCCTTTTGGATGAATCGGAAGGTCACGTACGTCGTGACCGCCGCAGACGTCCTGCGGGCGCCGGCATTCAAAGCGTGTTCCGCAGTATCGATCGCACCGTTGAAAATTTCAATCAGGGTCAGGAAGAAAGAACGCGCCAAAACCTTGCGCGCATGGGTCAACTCACCCAGCTTGAGCAAGATGTTTTCAACGATCACTTCGCTGAATCTGAGGAAAGAACACGTGAAGCTTTCCGGAGTTTCTTCGACGGGGTAGAGGCAGGTTTAAAACGCAAATTCGTCGTTCCGAGACTCGGACCCGGCTATCGCAACAGCGATCTGATGTTCGCTTTCTTCAAAGATGCCGAGATGGAACGGAATCTGCTCCGCCATCCGAATGGCAGCAGTGTTCTCATTCAATCCAACAAAATCGAATTCAATCCTTCGACGGCTGAATTCGGCCTCGACGATGCGTTCGAAATGGCGCTCGCCGCCGCGCACAACAAAGACATGCTTGGTCATCAGGTAAAACTGACGGGTAATGCCAGAGAACAAGCCATGCTCAGATACGCTATCGAGCAAGTAAATGTGGCGCTCGCTACCGAACATCAGATCAGTGTTAAAACGCCCAAAATAAAATTGCCCGAATTGGATTTTCAAGGCTTTACACTTAACACATACTTGAAAAAAATGGGCGCGTTGCCGGCCGATCCTTCCATCACGCCGGAACCCACACAAGCAAGTCCGCAACCTGCTCCGCAAACACGCGCGCCTGTAATGCCGGTATCGGGCTTGGCAGAACAATTACCTCCTATACCAGTTCCTGCACCACCACCGGTGCAGTTGTCGCCGTCACCAGCGCCGTCCGCGCAAAGTTTTGTGCCGAATGCAGATGAAGTAATATTCATCCCCGAGGACATGGCGCTCGAAGCAGCCCTGCTTATGGAGCTTAATGCAGCCGCCCATCCTGATGCGCCGCGTTCGGCTTATCCCAGAACCGCTTCGGCTAATGCAGAAGGTGCCGTTTCGGATGCAGACATTTCCGTGCCAAGGCAATCCTTGATACGGTTGCTTTACAACGCTGCACGTCCCGATGTTATTCCGCCAGCAGACCTCGCACAACGCAATGATGTGTCTACTCCCACGGGCGAAGCACAATACAATGAAATCGATTTTAATGCGGATGAGGTTTTCAACGCCGAAGATGGTCTACCGTCCGTAAGCGATCATGATGTTTTAAACTATCAGCCTATTTCCCATGATTTGATCCGCGTATCGGATGAAGAATGGGATATAAATCTGCAAAACAGGACCCAGCAACTCCTCGCCAAGGGTAAGAGCGAATTGCACGGTATTGCCGACGCATTGCTCGACTATGTTAATGATCCGGAAATAGATCATCTTCCTGGCAGAGCCTCGGGCGAAATCGTCATGACATATGATGATAAAATCTTACCGTTCATCAAAAAGCGCAAAGATGAACCTTGCGAGGTTTACACGGCTCAGATCGATCTTTACGAAAACGGAACGCCGCCTGCGGATGTAGAATATATATTCCACGAGAAACGTAAACAAAGTTTGCTGCACATCGTCTCCATAACGGGCGAAGGGTATGAAGAATATCGTAATCATGAATTCTTTGATGCGGATTTGAATCCTGTCTTTACAGTGCTTCAACAAGACCAATGGGGCGCTCAACAAGGTCCCGAAGTTTTGAAGGCGGCAAAATATTTCCTGCCTCAAGTTACTTTCGATGATGATCTGAAATTTGAAATCGTTGCGCCTCAGGAATCCAATCCGGCCGAATTGTCGGAAGATGACTTTGATGCCGCACATCCGTTCGATGCTGACTCTCTTGAGAAATCCACCCCCTATGTTCCTTCGGAAATTTTGGAAGCGCGCAAGGCTGATGAATTAAGGTATACAGAGCAAGCGCGGATTGATGAATTGGCAAAATTCAAATGGGTGCTGGCCCAAGAGATAGAACTGGCACGCGCCAACCACCCTGCCTTGAGCTATCCCCCGGAAAGAAGCCAAAGAGCGGGTTCTATAAAAACCTGGCTAGGCGATGATCCTGTGCATGTCATGCCCATACAACTGCATGGCAAGGAAAGCCATGCCATGGTGTATTTCCACAGAAAGAGCGATCATGAAGGCGAAATCGTCGCGATTCAAAGCAACCACGAATATCAGTCTTATATTCTGCCTCCATTTGAAAAGAGCTTTGGCCTTAATCCCGTTGAAGAATTCTATTTCAACGAAGATTTTATAAATCCAGAATTCAAAGATCTGAATCGTAACAAAGATGTATTTTTCCTAAAGCGCGGCCTGCACAAACAGGAAGTTGTGCCGCCTAACGATCACGATGACGATTCCGGCCTCGATACGGCCACGCCTGATACAGCAGTAGAAACCACCAAGCAACAATCTGTTGCCGACAGGAAACCTTTCATGTCGCTTTTAACAGGTTGGATTGGCGGCAGAGCGCCGCAAGAGATTGTAACACCCGATGCTGTTGATCCCGATTTCATCGGCCCTCCCGCACCTGCATCTGTATCAGCACCTGCATCCATGCCTGCTGTTGCGCCCGTATTAGCACAAACGGAACCAGAAGCCGCAGGAACCGCTGGCCCCGAGCAGACAGGCGCGGTTGACAAGAGACAACCTCCCTATGTGGCCCGCATTATCCAAGATCGTCTCAGCGCGGTTATGAAACGGCGCTTGTTCGGGGCGTTCGGCGTGGTCGCAGGCGCCAGTTGGATCGCAGCGGCAACAATAAGCGGCACCGACGCAGGCGCTACCACCTCTGCTTCTACCAAACTCTCCGATCTATCGGCACGCGTTGATGTGAGTCCTACAGCCGCTGAAAGAGCCAATTTGGCCTCGCTGAACCTACCTTCGCTATTTTCGCCACTTGTCCCGCGAACACCTGTTACCCCGCCCGTCATTCCGGAATCGGACAACAGCAATACGGGTGAAATCACTATAGCCCTGTTAAGAAGCGCGGACGCCGACGAAGCCGATCTTTTGCGAAAATCCCGCCTCGTCAATATAACCAATCTGCATGAAAGACTTGAAGAAAGTCTTCCAGTCCTGCGTGACGTATGGGCAAGATGCGCACCGAATAAAATCGCTGTCATCACGTCCGGACATGATCAATTGGGAGAACACGGAAGCAGGTCAAGACACCGTGACCGCGCCGCCATTGACATACAAACCATTAACGGGAGCCCGGAACAGAGATTAACTCTCGCTGAGGCAACCAGATGCTATCAAGAACTTACAACCAGCTTCCCTGACCTCACCGTCCTGTGGGAGCGTCAACGCGCAGGCCATGACCACTTCCACATTCACGTCCCGCGTGCAGGTGAGGCAGCGGTTCACCGCATTGTATATGCGCGTCAAAACCGGAGCACTCCAACGCCGGCGCCGGTACAATCCGCGCCTCTGCCGGATGAGCCGACCGTTATAATCATACCTGAAACACAAGTTGTTTTGGAACCGTCGATTATTGCTTCATCGGAACAAGAAGCCCGCCCATCCCCGACCCTGTAATTATGCTTTCACAGGAGGCGTTATGATGCCGCCCGACGCGATCAACTTTACCGCGTCTTCCACAGACATCGATAAATAAATCACATCCTTTTTGGGAACGAACACCACGAACCCCGCCGTCGTAGGCGTCACGGGGCTGTACACATTCAACACTTCGTCGCCCTGCCCGATTTTTTGTATCTCTGCGGGCGCAACGCCGGTGACGAAACCGATAGTCCATGAATTTGCGCTTCCATATTGAAACAGAACGACCTCGCGGAACGCGGTGGATTGCGTACCGATGGTCATTTCGAACACCTGCTTGATCGCCTTATAGACTGTGTTCACTAAAGGCATGCGGTAGACGACGAATTCCGCGGCGCGAATAATTAAACGGCCGAGGAAGTTGCGCGCCATAAAACCGATGATGATAAAGAATATGACGGTGATGATGAGGCCGAGCCCCGGAATCTCAAAAGGCAGGTAATTGTTGGGGTTTGCTTCATCGGGGATGAATTTGGCGACCATTGTATCGACGAAGTTCAGAAACCACCACGCGCTCCATAACGTGATCGTGATGGGAACCGTAACGACAATGCCGGTAAAGAAATAACTGCGCAGGCGCGAACCCACGCCGCCTTTGTGCAGGGCTTCTTCCACATCTTGTGCGATGGGGTTGTCGCCCGCCATATTACACTTTCATTTTCTTGCGCAGGAACTCGGCGACATTGTCTAGGCCCACACGTTCTTGCGCCATGGTGTTGCGGTCGCGCACCGTCACGGCGTTGTCCTTGGATGTTTCGCCGTCGATCGTGAAACAGAAAGGCGTGCCGATTTCGTCCTGACGGGCGTAACGCTTGCCGATATTCTGTTTGATGTCGAGATCGACGGGGAATTCCTCGCGCAATTCCATGTAAAGCTTTTCTGCGATTTCGGGCTGGCCTTCTTTAGCCATGAGCGGGAGAATGGCCGCTTTTTTCGGCGCTATTTTCGGATGCAGGTTCAGATATACGCCCGATGGTCTGTTCGGGTCCGGCGTGTAAGCCTCACAGAGCAACGCCAGAACGCCGCGCGTCAAACCTGCCGCGGGTTCGATAACATGCGGCACGTAGCGCTTGGTATTGTCGTCGGGGTCCATATATTCCATTTTTTGGCCCGAATGTTCGGCGTGCTGGTTCAAATCGTAATTTGTGCGATACGCGATACCTTCGAGTTCGCCGAACAGCTTGTTGCCGCTCTCGTCGAAACCGTTGAACGGGAAATGATATTCGATGTCGAACGTGCCTTTGGAATAGAACACCAATTCGTCCTGACCGTGTTCGCGCATGAGGAGGTTTTCCTTGGCAAGACCGAGATCCTGCCAGAATTTCTGGCGTTCCACCTTCCAGAAATCAAACCACATCTTTGCTTCGTCGGGATGGCAGAAGAATTCCATCTCCATTTGCTCGAACTCTCTCGAACGGAAGATAAAGTTGCGAGGGTTTACTTCGTTTCGGAAGGCTTTGCCGATTTGGGCGATACCGAAGGGAACTTTGACGCGCGAAGAATCCAGCACGTTTTTGTAATTGATAAAGATACCTTGCGCCGTTTCACCGCGCAGATAGGCGATGTTGTCATCGGTAGCCGTGGCGCCGATTTTGGTTTCGAACAGCAGATTGAACGCCTTGGGTTCGGTCAGTGTGCCGATTTCTTTCGCATCGGGACCATAAATGAATTTGAGGCTTTCTGGTTTCGCGGCCACGAAGGAAACAAAATCCTCGGCCTTCGCATTGCCTGCTTCATAGCTTTTCAAAAGGCCTATACCTTTGAGAACCTTTTTGATGTCTTCTTCTTCGCTGTCTTGAATATAGGTCGCGTACACGTTCGGCTTGTCGGAGAACGACAGCATCTTCAAGTGATCGGCGCGGTAGCGTTTTTTGGTTTCGCGGCAATCGACCATCGGGTCGGAGAATCCGCCCACGTGGCCGGATGCCACCCACACTTTGGGGTTTTGGATGATCGCGGTGTCCACGCCCACCATCTGTACGGGATGGCCGTCGGGGCCGATCGGCGGGCAGAGCACCATGCGTTTCCACCACAAATCCCGCAGGTTGTTTTTGAGTTCGGTGCCCAGCGGTCCGAAATCCCAGAAGCCGTTGATGCCGCCATAGATATCCGATGCGGGGAAAATGAAGCCCCGGCGTTTGCACAGGGCGACAATGTCTTTCATGTCTTTGGTTGCGGGAACGGTGGTTTCGGCTTTGGCTGGTTGCATCATAATCCTCAAAATCAATCCCTTACAGGTATAAGGAATTTGGCGTATTTCGCAAGATATGGATGTGGGGGAAAGTGGTGATCGCTCCGGGATTCGAACCCGGGGCCTACTGATTAAAAGTCAGTTGCTCTACCAGCTGAGCTAAGCGATCAAGTTATGCGGGTATTTAGGTTCTCGGAACATAAGAATCTAAGGGGGTCCCGTCAAGTTATGTTTTTGGCTTTATCCTATGATTTTCCTGAAAAAACCCGCCTATTTGCCCCTGCGGGAGCCAAAAGCCGTTAACCATCCGATTTTGGGCCTATTTTGCCCCGTTCAGGCGGGCCAGCGTGGCAGGCGTGACGAATTCGGACACATCCCCGCCGAGGCTGTGAATCTCCTTCACGAACGAGGCCGAAACGAACTGCCATTTGTCGGCGGCCATCAGGAACACAGTCTCGATATCGGGCGCGATGCGGTAATTCATCCCCGTCATCTGGAATTCGTAATCGAAATCCGAAATGGCGCGCAGACCGCGGAAGATACAGCTTGCCTTCACATCGGCGGCGAAATGCACCAGAAGCTTTTCAATGGGGCGCACTTCTATATCGCAATATTTTTCAGGCATGTTGGCGATATCCGCCTTCACCATTTCAAGGCGTTCGGCGTGTGAAAACCGTGGGCCTTTGCGCGTGTTGTCCGCAACGCCAACGATGAGTTTGTCGACCTGTTTGCTTGCACGCTTGATGATGTGCAAATGACCCTTGGTGATGGGGTCGAACGTGCCGGGATATACGCCGATGCGTGCTTTGGGTGTCATTCAAATGGCCTGTAATCATGCTTGCTGTGGTAAAAAAGCCCTGCGTCCGGACCCATATATTTTTTGACGGTGCGCTCCACCGTGCCGTCATCCTGCATTTCAACAATGACGGTATCAATAAGCGTCTTTAAACTGTATTCGCCTTTGTTAATTCCAATTGTAAGAGGATACATAAAGACAGGCTCTTTCGGCGACAGGTTTTTCAGCGTGCCGGGATTGCTTTTCAGATAGTTCTTCGCGGAAATAAGATCACGGAACGTGGCATCGGCTTTTTTCGATGTGACGTTGTTGATTTCATCGGCGATGGTTTGATTTTCGGACAAAAAGAACGGTATCGCTTTGGGAAGGACGGCGGCGGCCATGCCTTGCGTGGCGTCGCCTTCGGTAATCGCGACCTTATAGGCCGCATCGTTCAGAATTTTCCAGTCTTTGTCGAAACGCGTGTCGTCCGCACGCCCGAACACACTGATCGGATCATAAAAAAGCGGCGCGGAAAAAACCGTGCTCTTGGCGCGGTTGGCGGAAGGCCATAACCCCGCGCAAAAAGCATCATAACGGCCGGTGACGAAACCTGCGTTGATATTGCCAAATCCCACCTCTTCCACCCATGAAACTTTCAGGCCGGCACGCTTGCCGATTTCATTGATCAAATCATAGAAAATGCCCGACATTTTTTTGGTGTTGGGGTCGATGATGACCATGGGATCATAAGATGTGTACGAACAACGCAATTCAGAGCGTTGGACGACGCGATCGAATGCGGATTTTTGTGCTTCTTCCGCACGGGCCGCAAAGGGAACCACAAGCAACGCGAGCAGACAGCAGATAAGGATTTTCACTTTTTCGACCCTTTTGGCTAACTTCTTGATAAGGGGGACTTTAAAGGAAAAACCATGTATCTCAAAACACAAATCCCCCTGTTTTAAGGGGGGATCTGCGCAAAACGAACTTCACATGGAAAGGACTATTTCCGAATCTTGATAGGCTGGAGCTGCGGGGCAGTCGGGCCGCCTGTGATGGCTTTGCCCAAGACTTCAACAAACTGCCGCATTCCTTCTATAAATTCCCGCATCCGGGTCCCTTCACTTCTCGCTATATCCAATTATCCCATTGAATTTATGAAAATTGTATTAATGGAACTTCCGGGCCTTATGCCTTCGCCATCTTCGGGTCGTATACCACCACTTGGTTGCGCCCGCTCTGTTTGGCTTTGTAGAGGCATTGATCGGCTTTTTGAATCAGCTCATCGGGCGCGTCTGCATGTTCTGGGAATGCGGCCACGCCTACGGATACGGTGACGGCCAAAGTCTGGCTTTGGAATTTTACCTTCATCGAACGCGCGGCATCACAAATTTCCTGCGCGCGATGTGTGGCGAGTTCCAGCGTCGCCGCAGGCAACACGAGAATAAATTCTTCGCCGCCCAGACGGCACGCGATGTCTTCTTTACGGATTTTGGTGGAGAGCAATTTGGCGAATGCGACGAGAACCGCGTCGCCACCGTCATGCCCGTAGGTATCGTTGACCTTTTTGAAATGGTCGATATCCATGATAAGGACGCACAAAGGTTGTTCACCACGTAAAGCACGCGAACATTCGCGGTTTAGTGTTTCTTCAAGATAGCGGCGGTTATAAAGCTTGGTGAGAGGATCCTTGATGGATTGCTCTTTCAACGCGCGTTGCAGGTTTAGGTTGGCGATGGCGAGCGAGATTTGTTCGGTCACGCGGCGCATCATACCCATTTCGTGCGTGCTGACATGTCTTACCTTGTCACGCTCCGCGCCGAAATAAATCTGCCCTATGGTTTCGCCCTGCGCCTGCATGGGAAGACAATAAGAAACATTTTCCTCGCCCACGTTTTCCAAATGCGGGCAGACGGGAACGGTTTCATCGTTGCCGACCACCAGATGCCCTTTGCCTTGGCGTAACGCCCAGCAATCTTCCGCTTCGAATTCATGGTCCGCTTCTTTGGGAAGATCGCCCCATCTCAGCACAGGTTGAAGCATATCGCGCGAATTGTTGAAAAGTGAAACGCTGCCGAAGGAATGCGGGAACAGCGCGGGCATGGTGCTGGCGATCATTTCATAGGCTTCGTGTTGTTCGCGCGATCCACGCAAATAATCGCCCAGACGTCCGACCAGCAATGCTTCGGCGTTGTGGCGCTCCATGCGCTCCATCGCTTCGCGCAAGCTATCTTCCGTCTTGATACGTTGGGCTGACTCCTTGTGGATCAGGGCGAACACGGCCGTTAAAATGCCTATGCATATTAAGAGACCGCTTAAACCGGCATAAAGCGTGACGAGCGTGTAGTTTTCTACTGACGTGCGGCGTGAGGCGAGCAGCTTTTGTTCTTCGGAAATCATTTCCGCGACGATGGCACGGATCTGGTCCATCTCGTGCTTGCCCGACCCCTGCTTCACCATATTTATGGCGGCTTTCTGGCCTTGCTGTTTCGTAACAGCGATGATTTTTTCGGCCACGTCGATGCGGTTTTTGACGTGTTCGTTCAATTCATCGGAACGTTTGACTTGCGCGGGATTGTCGGCGATCAAATGGGTAAGGGCCACTAGATCGTCGCCTATTTTCGGTATCGCCAGATGATATGGCACCAGATATTCTTCCATGCCCGTGATGACGTAGCCGCGCTGGGACGATTGCACGTCTTTGATGTTGGAGAGAACTTCTTCAAGCGTCGAAATAACCGTATAGGTATGATCCACGCGGTCTTTTTCGGTGTTCATCACGCGGAAGCTATTATACACGGATGCCCCGACGCTGAGCATGACCAGAACCGCTATGATGAAAGATACGGTAATCCTTTTGCGATAGGAAATTTTCATCCCGCGATTCTAACAGTTTTTAATTATTGGACAACCGCCTATTCGGGCATTATTCCGCAGGCGGATTGACGGCCTCGGACGGGTCTGCGGGTTCCAGCTCCGCGGCGGCATCGCCCTCTTCTTCGATCAGCCACGCGACGGAAACAACTTTTTCCCCTTCGCCGACTTTGAAGAGCGTAACACCTTGCGCCGAACGGCCCGTGAAGCGCACACCCGTAATCGGCATACGGATCATCTGGCCTTGGTTGGAAATCAGCATGACCTGATGGGAATCCGTTACGGGGAATGTCGCCACGACCGCGCCGCCGTTTTTGGTGGTCAGAGACATGTTCGTGATGCCCTGTCCGCCGCGACCCGTCAGACGGTATTCATAGGAGGATGTGCGCTTGCCGAACCCGCCGTTGGTTGCGGTGAGCAGGAATTGCTCTCTGGCCTGCAATTCCTTGAAGCGTTCGGGCGACAATGTAAAGTTGCCTGATGCGCCTTCTTCGATTTCCGTGCCTTCTTCGTCGGCACCACGGAGTTTGTTTGCGGCCTTGATATAGGCGGCGCGCTCATCCGGCGTTACATCCGTATGTTTCAAAACGGACATGGAGATGACTTCATCGCCCGGTGCCAGTTTGATACCGCGCACGCCCGTAGATGTACGGCCCGCGAACACGCGGATATCTTCCACGGCGAAGCGGATGGCTTTGCCTTTGGCGGTCGCGAGCAGAATGTCTTCATCGGACGCACAGATTTTCACGGAGACCAGCTTCTCGCCTTCTTCCAGTTTCATGGCGATCAAGCCGTTGGAGCGGATGCTCTGGAAATCGGTCAGCTTGTTACGGCGCACCGAGCCATGAGACGTGGCGAACATGATGTCCAGCTTGTCCCAGACTTCTTCATTTTCGGGCACGCGCAGATAGACGGAAACGTTTTCGCCTTCCTGCAACGGCATAAGATTGACCAAAGCCTTGCCGCGCGATTGCGGTGACGCCAGCGGCAACTGCCATACCTTGATCTTGTGCGCGATACCGCGGGACGTGAAGAACACGATGGGCGTGTGCGTGGATGCCACGAACATATCCGATACGAAATCCTCGTCCTTCAAGCTTGTGCCCGAGCGGCCCTTGCCGCCGCGGCGTTGCGCGCGATAGGTATCGAGCGGTACGCGCTTGACGTATCCGCTGTGTGAAATGGTTACGACCATGTCTTCGCGCTGGATCAATTCCTCGATATCCATTTCGAATTCGGATTCGACAAGCTCGGTTCTACGCGGAGTAGCAAATCTGGTTTTGATATCGATCAGTTCGTTGCGCAGAACATCGAGCATCTTTTCGCGGGAAGCGAGGATGGCGAGATATTCGGCGATGGAATCCGTGATGGATTTCAATTCGTCGCCGATCTTGTCGCGCTCAAGACCCGTCAAACGGTGCAGGCGGAGATCCAGAATGGCTTTCGCCTGGAGTTCCGACATTTGATAGGTGTCGTCGTCGCCGATCGGATATTCCGGATCGTCGATCAATTGAATCATAGGTTTGATATCGGCGGCGGCCCAGCGTTTGGCGAGCAATCCTTCTTTGGCTTCCTGCGGGTTCTTTGCGTTGCGGATCAGGGCGATGACTTCGTCGATATTCGCAACGGCGACAGCCAGACCTGCCAAGATATGCGCACGTTCGCGGGCCTTGCCCAATTCATAGATCGTGCGGCGCGTGATAACTTCCTCGCGGAATTTTACGAAGGCCTGAATGAAGTCTTTTAGGATCAGTATTTTCGGGCGGCCATGGTCAAGGGCCACGAGGTTGCAGCTGAACGAGGTTTGCAGCGCCGTGTGTTTAAACAACTGGTTCAGAACGACATCGCTAACCGCGCCTTTTTTCATCTCGATGACGATACGCACGCCTTCGCGGTCGGATTCATCGCGGATCTCGGAAATATCTTCCACGATCTTTTCGCGGGCGACTTCGCCGAGACGGACGAGCAGATTGCCTTTGTTCACCTGATACGGGATTTCTGTGACGATGATGGCTTCGCGGCCACCGCCTATATCTTCGAAATTCGTGCGCGCACGCATCGGAACGGAACCGTTGCCCGTAAAATACGCGCTGCGGATTCCGGTGCGGCCCAAAATCAAACCGCCCGTCGGGAAATCGGGACCGGGAATGATGGCGTTCAATTCTTCGTTGGAAATGTCGTTGTTGTCGACGAAGGCCAGACAACCATCGACGACTTCACCGAGGTTGTGCGGCGGAATGTTGGTTGCCATACCGACGGCGATACCGCCCGCACCGTTGACCAGCAAGTTCGGCACGCGTGCGGGAAGCACTTCGGGTTCGACCATGCTCTCGTCATAGTTCGGGTGGAAATCAACGGTGTCTTTGTCGATGTCTTCGAGCAACGCATCGGCGGCTTTGTTCAAACGGGATTCCGTGTAACGCATGGCGGCGGGCATATCGCCGTCCATGGAGCCGAAGTTCCCCTGCCCGTCGATCAATGGTAGACGAAGCGAGAAGTCCTGCGCCATACGCACCAACGCCATGTAAATCGCCTGGTCGCCGTGCGGGTGGTATTTACCCATGACATCCCCGACGATACGGGCAGACTTACGATAGGGCTTGTCCGAAGTGTATCCGCCTTCGCGCATCGCATAGAAAATGCGTCTGTGCACGGGCTTCAATCCGTCGCGCAAATCGGGAAGCGCGCGGCTCACGATCACGCTCATCGCGTAATCGAGATAGGATTGCTTCATCTCGTCTTCGATAGTGACGACAGGTTGCGTGGGTTCTTTGATAGCGGTATCGGACATGTGTTTTTACGCTCGTTTCAAGATTCTTTTTGTGATGTGTTTTTGTAGCAAATACAGGGGGTCAGTACAAGCAAATGCGGGCTTTTCCCGCGCTTTTTAAGCTGTGGAAAACGCCTTGTTTTGGCAGGATTTTTTAGGGGTATTTTAGGGCTTGGAACCGGTTTTGAGATCCAGCATCGCTTTGTCCATCATCTTGATCAAAGACGGGCGTAAAGCGAACTCGTAATCGCTCGTTTTGGCGGATATGGAACGCCCTACGTCAGAGCCGTAGAAATCGATCATCGCCTGCAATTCTTCGGCCGTGAAGTTTGTGGCCATGGCCTTGATGGATTCTTCTTCCACTTGGTCGTACTGGATATTCTTGCGCAAGGCGGCTTTTATCTCGGGCCGTTTGGCGGCAGGAAAGCTTTCCGACACCGCATCGATGGCGGATTCAATACGCAGACGGATGGGCCAGATTTCGTGCATCTTTTCGGCCAGCGCCAATTGCTCGGCGGAGGCGGACGCCTCTTCCTGCACAGGTGCGGCTGTTGCGGGTGCTTTCGCATCTTCTGCAATTGCAGGTACGGATGAAAATACGATCAGGAGCGCCAGAAGCGGTAAATGTTTCATCCGTCTATTCTATCTAAAAAGGGATTTCATCTTCAAGTTCGTCCACGGGCGCGGATTTGCCGCCTTTGGGAGCGGCCATGCCGCCGCCATATTCACCTTGGGAAGGCGCCGCGAAACCGCCGCCGCCCGAACCTTTGGAATCCAGCATCGTGATTTCACCGCGGAAAGGACGCAGGACAATTTCGGTGGTGTAGATTTTCTGGCCGTCTTTTTCGTAGTTGCGGGTTTCGACCTGACCTTCGATGTAAACCTTCGTACCTTTTTTCAGGTAGTTTTCGCACACATTGATAAGGCCTTGGTTGAACACGACAACGCGGTGCCATTCGGTGCGCTCTTTGCGCTCGCCCGATGCTTTGTCTTTCCAGCTTTCGGATGTGGCGACGGAGAAGTTACAGACCTTGTCGCCCGACTGCATGGTTTTGACTTCGGGATCGTTGCCGATATTTCCGATGAGAATGCATTTGTTGACTGAACCGGCCACAGTGTTACCCCTTTGTTTGAATTGATGAGGTACTATAAAGAGCAAAAAGGCCGTGCGTCAATCACGGCCTTTTCGGTTATACCTCGGTTATATTAGTTACGCTACGCCGCGGCCTTATATTCTATATTCTCTTCCGCCAGCGCCTTTTGATAGGACGGGCGTGCCGAAATATTTTTGAATACCGCCTTGGTTTTGGGGCCGAATTTATAAGCGGCGGGGTTCCAGTTGGCGATGGTCGTCAAAAGGAAATCCGCGGCGGTGGGTTCGATACCCGCAAGATACGTGGTGCCGGATTTTTCCAGTTCGCCTTCGACATAATCCCACAATTGCTGGATTTGCGCGCGGGCGGCTTTCAACGCGCCCTCTTGTTGTTCCTGCGGCAGATTTGAAGAAATCCAGAATGTGCGGCCATAAGCGGGATGCAGTGTCGCGTTGGCGAACATAAGCCATTGCAAGGCCTGCGCGCGTTGTTGTCCAAGCTTCGGAAGAAGCGCGCCGTGTTTGTCGCATAGGTAAGTGATGATGGCGCCGCCTTCGATCATGCCCTTCCCGTCCTCGACGAGGAACGGTACGTTGCCGCGCGGGTTCAATTTCAGATATTCGGGGTTTTTCAAGCCATCGGGGCCATCGCCTGCCACTTTGATGTAAACTTTGGGGTTCAGTCCCAATTCGTTCATGATGGCGTGAACGGCCATCGAGCAGGAACCTGCTTTGCTGTAAAGTTCATAAGACATGATTTTTCTCCTAGGTTTTTGTCAGTAATGCCACTGAACTAGACCGTCCGGTAAATTATCAAGCCATGACGGGCGAAAATTTATCGAGGGTGTTTCTGATTCTGGTCAGGATGGGCGTGGCGTGAAGCCTTTTCGGCAGCTTCCTTTCATGATTCACCATGCGCATGTCATAGCATTCCAGTTGCAAGCCGACCAACAGCATGTCCTCAGTTTCGCAATAGACTATATTTTGCAAAACCCCGCCGATCGAATGTGCGAGTTCCGCCTGCGGTGAGCCGCGTTCGGAGTTGATATTTTCAAGTCTATCTTTGAGAGTCATAAGGGACAGGACGTCTGCTGCGACTGCCAGTTGAAAAGCGACCGTGGTTGAGATCTGTAACTTTCCCATAGTGTTTATGGATAATACTGTTTTACTTCAGACGCAACTAATATTGCGCCACCGTTGAAAAATACCCGTTGCATCGCCATATCACCTCATATTATAAGCATACAGGCACATAGAACAAAGTAGGAACATGCTTAAGACACTGGCGGTTCGCGGGGCTCGTGAACATAACCTCAAAAACGTGAACGTAGACATCCCGCGCGACAAGTTGGTCGTGATTACGGGACTTTCCGGTTCAGGCAAATCATCCCTCGCTTTCGACACGATCTATGCCGAAGGCCAGCGGCGCTATGTGGAATCTCTGTCCGCTTATGCACGCCAATTCTTGGAGATGATGCAAAAACCCGATGTGGATTCCATCGAAGGTCTTTCGCCTGCCATTTCCATCGAACAAAAAACCACTTCAAAAAATCCGCGCTCCACCGTCGGAACGGTGACGGAGATTCATGATTACATGCGTCTTCTCTGGGCGCGTGTCGGGATTCCCTATTCGCCAACTACGGGTCTGCCGATCGAATCGCAATCCGCCTCGCAAATCGTCGACCGCATCATGAAGCTGCCCGAAGGCACAAAGCTTTATATTCTCGCGCCGACCGCGCGCGGCCGCAAAGGCGAATACAAAAAAGAATTTAAAGAGTATCAGGCCAAAGGCTTCCAACGTGTGAAAGTCGACGGCAAGATCTATGAAATCGGCGAAGTGCCCGAGCTCAACAAAAAAATCAAACACGATATCGAAGTGGTCGTGGACCGCATCGTAGTGCGCGGCGACCTGGGCAACCGTCTGGCGGATTCCGTCGAAACCGCATTACGCCTCGCCGATGGTTTGATGATTGCGGAAGAGGCCGACAACGGCAAACAACATCTTTATTCCGAGAAATTCGCCTGCCCTGTGTCGGGTTTCACGATTGCCGAAATCGAGCCGCGTCTGTTCTCGTTCAACTCTCCCCACGGCGCCTGCCCTGCCTGTGATGGTTTGGGCGAAGTTTTAAGCATGGATGAAGACCGCATTGTGCCCGACCAAACCCTGTCTATCGATGACGGCGCGGTTGTGCCATGGTCGAAAAACTTTTCACGCTACTACATGCAAACGCTCGAGGCCGTCGTTAAAGACATGGGCGGCAAAATGAACACGCCGTGGAACAAGCTGAAAGAAGATGTCCGCAACGCGGTTTTGTACGGCACGGAACATGACGTGACGTTTACCTATGATGACGGCGCGCGCTCCTACAAAACCACCAAACCGTTCGAAGGCGTACTCCCCAATCTTGAACGCCGCCTTTTGGAAACGGATTCGAACTCCGCCCGCGAAGAAATTTCGCAATATCAGGCGAGCACACCATGTGAAGATTGCAAAGGCTATCGCCTGAAACCCGAAGCGCTGGCCGTGAAAATCGCCAAGCATCATATCGGAGAAGCATCCGAGATGAGCATCGAAGCTGCGCATGAATGGTTCGGCACGCTCGAGAAAAAGCTGGACAAGCAGCGCGCCGAAATCGGCGGACGTATCCTCAAAGAAATCAACGATCGCCTTACGTTTCTTATGAATGTGGGCCTCGACTACCTCACCCTTTCGCGCGGTTCCGCTACACTGTCGGGCGGCGAGAGCCAGCGTATCCGTCTTGCCTCGCAAATCGGCTCTGGCCTGACGGGCGTTTTGTATGTTCTTGATGAACCCTCCATCGGTCTGCACCAGAAAGACAATCACCGCTTGCTGGAAACGCTCAAACATCTGCGTGACATCGGCAACACGGTTATCGTGGTCGAACATGATGAAGATGCCATTCGTCTGGCCGATTATCTGATCGACATGGGCCCGGGTGCGGGCGTGCATGGCGGCCAGATCGTCGCCGAAGGAACGCCGGCGCAGGTTTTCAAAAACAAAAAATCACTTACCGCGAAGTATATGACGGGCGAAAAAGAAGTCCCCGTCCCTGCAGAGCGCCGCAAGGGTAAAAAAGGTTTGAGCCTGAAAGTTTCGGGCGCATCCGGCAACAACCTCAAAAACATTTCCGCCGAAATTCCGCTCGGTACCTTCACCTGCGTAACGGGCGTATCCGGTTCGGGCAAATCCACCTTTACCATCGACACGCTGTTCCGCGCTGTATCGCAAAAGCTGATGGGTAGCAACGAACGTCCGCTTCCTTATAAAGAAATCAAAGGCGTCGAATTCCTCGACAAGGTTATCGACATCGATCAATCGCCCATCGGCCGTACGCCGCGTTCGAACCCCGCCACTTACACGGGCGCGTTCACGCCGATCCGCGATTGGTTTGCGGGACTGCCCGAAGCAAAGGCGCGCGGCTATGGGCCGGGGCGCTTTTCGTTTAACGTAAAAGGCGGACGCTGCGAAACCTGTGAAGGCGACGGCGTCATCAAAATCGAAATGCACTTCCTGCCCGATGTCTATGTGACGTGCGAGGCGTGCAAGGGTAAACGCTATAACCGCGAAACGCTCGAAGTGAAATTCAAAGATCATTCGATCGCCGATATCCTCGACATGACGATCGAGGACGCGGCCGATTTCTTCAAGGCCGTTCCGACCATCCGCAAGATCATGGAAACGCTTAAAGAGACGGGTCTTGGGTATATCAAAGTCGGGCAACCCGCCACGACATTGTCGGGCGGCGAAGCCCAGCGCGTGAAACTATCCAAGGAGCTGTCCAAACGCTCGACGGGCAAAACGCTTTATATTCTGGATGAACCCACCACGGGTCTGCATTTCGAAGACGTGCGGAAATTGATGGAGGTCCTCCACACCCTTGTCGACCAGGGCAACACGGTGGTCGTGATCGAACACAATCTGGAAGTTATCAAGACGGCGGACTGGGTCATCGATATCGGGCCCGAAGGCGGCCACAAAGGCGGCACCATTCTGGCCACCGGCACGCCGGAAGAGATATGCAAGGTCAAAGGCAGTTACACAGGCCAGTATCTGAAAGATGTTTTGCGCAAAAAATCCGCACTCAAAATCGCGGCGGAATAATTACAAAGAGTTTTTGAAGACCGCCATATGGGGATGCGGCTCGCTGGAACGGGAAACGGCAACGCTCCCTTGCTTATCACATTCTACAATCGTTTTTCCCGTAGACGTCGCATATTCATATCTAAATCCCTCAAATCTTTCCTGAGGATTAAAATGAGGCTCCACCTGTTCAGCATCCAATATCATCAAGCTAAGACTTCCAGGATCTTCCACATTATTGATATAGGCAACAGAGTCATATCCCCTCTCTTTTAAGCGCTGCATAACGCGCTCAGCTATATCTTCGCATGGATAAATTTCCTCAACGAAAAGTTCGTTGTCTATTTCTTCATGATTAAAAAGACCACTTGCATATAATACTGCGCGGTTACCAAAGAAATTAGTCTGTCCCACATCGGGCATAAAAAACGGATTTTTTACTTTCGCTTTTACAGCAAGGAAAAAATCTCCATCAAAACTTTCTGCCTTGTCATTCCCTATCTCCCCCGCTCTTAATGATTTTTCATTCGTGTAATAATCAGGGTCGTTTACATCGTTCCCTAAGTATACATTGCGGCATTGATAGGCCTTGGCGTACGCGGCAGACAATGTGCCAAAATGCATCATGGGATGCGCCTCATCGGCTTTATGCTTTTTACTGTAATCCATATTTCTGTAGTGATAAAAAGTAACAGGATTGCCTTCGACATCACTAAGATATTCTGTTGCTTTTCGATACGCTGAGACAATGCGGCGGCCCTCCAGCCGCAAACCATGTCCGAATTCCGTTCCGCTCAAACCTTCTATATATGCATTTATACCCTCGGCTTGGGCGAGCGCATCGTCCTTAAACTGCCCTTCTGACCATGCTAGATAGAGTGCCAATTCTTTGGGGTCTGTAATCATGTCAATATTATACATAATTTTGAAAGTCAGATAAACTTTGCCATTATAGGAATTATATCCCATAATGACGAATGATTTTTTCGCAAAAAACCCACCACCATCACGAAAATACGCTTTTGCCGCACTGGTTCGGGCTGAAAACACGCCCCTTTGATTTCATTGGGAAATGCGCCCTGAAATTAAAAAAACGGGCAAACGAACTATTAGTGGAGGGAGAAAAAGCGGCGAACGAACTGAACAACCTGCCGCACCGCACAAAAACCATTGCAGAAAACGCATAGCTGGTATTATATTCTTCAATACTGATTCACCCCTGATTTTACGGAGTTTTTGATGGTTGGAGCCGATATAGCGTGGATGCTGGTCGCGGTTGCGTTGGTGCTTTTGATGACGCCGGGCGTCGCTTTCTTTTACGGCGGCATGGTGCCTGCAAAATCCGTGGTATCGACCAAGTTCCAGTCTTTCGCCTGCATCGGCGTTGTCGGCCTTCTCTGGGCGGTGTGCGGATACTCCCTGGTGTTTACGGGAAGTGAAACGGATTACGGTTTCATCGGTGGTTTCGAACATGCCTTTCTGAAAGGCGTGGGTATCGAACCGAACCCCGCTTACGGTTCCACAATTCCGCATGTTTTGTTCATGCTCTTCCAATGCACTTTCGCGATTATCACCCCCGCACTTATTACGGGTGCCGTCGCAGAAAGAGTGCGCTTTAAAGCGTGGATCGTCATCATGGCGGCTTGGTCGCTCATGGTTTACGTGCCTGTCGCGCACTGGGTGTGGGGTCCGGGCGGATGGATTTTCAAAATGGGCGGTCTGGATTTCGCAGGTGGGCTTGTCGTGCACATGACATCGGGTTACGCCGCGTTGATCGCCGCGCTGATGCTGGGCAACAGAACGGGATTCAAACCCGAAGAAACCAACAACAGTTTTTCGGTTCTCCTCGTCATGCTAGGCGGCACGATGCTGTGGTTCGGTTGGTTCGGCTTTAACGCAGGCTCCGCGCTCGCCGCCAACGGGCTTGCGGGTCAGGCCGCGGCCACCACCTTCTTCGCGGCGGCCACGGCCATGTCCGTGTGGATGATGATGGATTGGATTTTGTCAGGCAAACCTTCCGCAGTCGGTGCGATGGTGGGCGCGGTCGCGGGACTCGTCGCCATCACACCGGCGGCGGGCTTTGTCACGGTGCAGCCCGCACTTTGCATCGGCGCTATCACAGCGGTCGTGTGCAATTACGCCTGCAAGCTTATCAAGCAGAAATTAAAAACCGATGACACGGTGGATGTGTTCGCCTGTCACGGCGTCGGCGGAACTGTAGGGACAATTTTAACCGCGGTGTTCGCAACCAAAACCATCAACCCTGCGGGCGCCGATGGTTTGCTCTATGGCGGTACGGCATTGTTGCAGGCGAATGTGATCGGTGCGCTGGCGGTTATTTCCTACACCATCGCTATGACGGCGTTCATTTTCTGGATCGTCGGCAAGATAATGCCGGTACGCGTTTCGAAACAGGATGAAGATACGGGCCTTGATATGACCCAGCACGGCGAGCGGGCGTTTGTTGTCAAACGCCCACCCCTATCATCCGTACCGTCGCCGAAGAAAGCCGGCAACGCCTAGACATTAGTCACGACCGTGTCCTCGGCCGCGGCCTCTGCCTCTATGGTCGTCGTGGCGATCATGATGGCGGTCATTCCAACCATAGCGGCGATTGTCGTACTTATAATACTTGTTGCCTCTATAATGGCCGTTATGCGACCAGATGAACAACGGCGCGGGGGCGTAGTTGCGTCGGTATACAGGACGTTGGTCGTAATAAACAACGCGCGTCGGCTGGATATACCGGTTGTTGTCGCGGATCACGTAATTGACGTTGCTCGCATTATCGGGAATATTGTAACGCGGGCTTTCACCGACAATCTGCCAATCGCCGTTGGGTTGAAGACACGCCGTGCCATAGGCCTCCTGCGTGCGGTTGCCGATATATACGGTGCGCGTATATTCGCGGCAATAATCGCCCGCCTTCGCGTCGCTTGGCGCAACTGCCAACCCGGCCGCGGCCACAGACATACCCAGAATTAGTGTTTTGATTGTTTTTAACATGGACTTGTTCTCCGTATTGTTTGGTCCCACGTAGTTTTAACGGGCCATTAACCCAAACCCTTCGTCTTCCTTTTGCGTTTTTCATTTTTATTACATGTGCTAATAGTTTCCCTATGACGGGCACACAAAAGCCATTTTTGGTGGGAATTTCGGGAGGTTCAGGCTCGGGCAAAACAACGCTCGCCGAACGATTGGCCGCGCGGCTTGCCCCGCGCCATTCGACCATCATCAGCGAGGACCGCTATTATAAGGATACGCGCGGCCTTAAAAATTACGATCCGCGCACCTATAATTTCGATGTGGTGGATTCCCGCGATTACGATTTGCTCGAAATACACCTGCATGATCTGAAATCCGGCAACGCCATCAATGCACCCCGCTATTCTTTTGCCACGCACACGCGTTTGGAAGAAACCGACCAAATCAGTCCCACCGACGTCATGATTTTCGAAGGCATTCACGTGCTTTCAACGGACCGTATCCGCGATTTGTTCGATCTGACGATATATGTTGATACGCCCGACGATATACGTTTCCTTCGCCGCATTCTGCGAGATACAAAGCCCGAAAGCGAAGGCGGACGTTCCCGCGATTGGCGCGGCGTGGTCGAACAATATCTGACCACGGTGCGCAAAAGCCATGCCGAATTTACCGCCCCAGCGCGCGAAAAGGCCGATATTGTTTTGCTCGATGAATGCACAGATGTGGAGAAGCCTGCGCAGGATATGGTCGATAAGCTGTTGGAACCTGTATTTAAAAGCCCAAAGTACCGTATTTAACGGAACCATCCCTCGATTGAAGCGTTCTTCCTTGAGCACCCCATCAAAGGAGAATTTTCATGGATTACAATACCCCCAATAACCCTAATACAGCCCCCAACAAATATGAGGAGCGCCCCAGCAGATTGCCGCTTTTCCTCACACTGTTTGTGCTTGCCGCGCTCGCGATAGTCGCCATCGTCGCAATAACGCCGCGCGAGACGATGCCGCTTGTTACGAACGATCAGGTTTCCCCTGCAGCCGGTGACGTCACGGCATCTCCATCTACAACGCCTAGCGATACCGCACCGATGGTTGACGGCGGCCCCGTTACGGATGCAGACCGCGATCCGACATCGGAAACCAATCCCGATATTTCGGTTCAAAGCACGGACACGGGCCAGCCAATGCCTGAAGCAGATGGCGCAGGCGGCACACCTATAGCGCCGTAATTTTAGGAGAGTTGGTGCGGGTGGCCGGAATCGAACCGGCACTCCTTGCGGAACCAGATTTTGAGTCTGGCGCGTCTACCAATTTCACCACACCCGCAAATATTGTGTATGGAAGGGGATAGATACCCCTTCCATTACAATATAGGCCTGTAAAAATCTATGAGAAAATCCAAGAAAATTGGGTATCATGGGTCCATGAAAGATTTGGCCCTGAAACTGCTTACTCCTACCCGCCGTGCCCTTCTGGTTTTTGGCGGAATTTCGGCCCTCGCGCTGGCCATCGCCTTTGCCGCCCAGTTCAGCGGCCTTGCCCCTTGTGTCCTGTGCATTTACCAAAGATGGCCCTATCTGGCGGTTATTCTGCTATCCGCGTTCGGTATTTTCGGGCATCAGAAATACCCTAATGCTCCTGCCGTGGCCCTTACCCTCACCCCGTTCATATTTCTTTTGAATGCCGTTTTTGCGTTCTATCACACAGGCGTGGAACGCCATTGGTGGAAATCATTTCTGGAAGGATGCTCTATCCCTGATATGAAAGGGAATATCACAGATGTATTAGCCCAGATACAGGCTGCGCCCGTCGTGCGCTGTGACGAAATTCCATGGACCGATCCCGTGCTCGGGCTGTCCATGGCGAATTACAATGTACTGCTGTGTTTGGTTCTGGCCATCGCCGCGCTTTGGGCGCTCGCCAAAAACAGGGGCGTTAAATAACGCCTACGCGCCAAGCATCATGGCAAAACCCTGAACACCCATGATGAGCATGGCGTAAAACAGAAAGAAGCCGATAGACTCTTTTAACGTACGTTTCTTTTTGAAATTGAACATCTCGTTGAACATATTACACTCCGCTTTGCTTGAATTATGGGGAAGCAATACACGCTAGAGTGGCGGAAAGTCAAGCGTTTCCGTAGTATTTTAGGTAATAATCATACATCGTTCAGTTTTGTCTTTTATAATCAAAGGCCATGCCCGATTTCGCCGCATTTTATAAAAAAGCCGTTACCATCGCGGGATTTATTTTCCGACACGTGATTCTCGTTTTCATCGCGTGCCTGCCCGCGACCGCTATCTCTGTGTTCCTCTGGGCCGTATGGCAAAAAGGTCTTTCTGCAAAACTGATGCACGGGATCATCGGTTTTACATCTATGGGCGTCAGCATCATGTCGCCTTTCGTGATATTCGTCTATCTCCCCATCGCGCTTATAATATGGCGCTTCCGTGTATGGCCGATAACTTTCCCGATCACAGGCGCAATCGTGTCTTCCGCTGTCGGTGCGCTTTTGTTTGGCAAAGGTCTCAACAACTTTGCCAAAGACGGAGTGGCATTCATGTTGTTATTCACGCTGCCCGGCGCTCTGACGGCCCTCTTCCACTACGCTCTACTTTACAAAACAGAAGCTCTGATTCCCAGTATGAAGCAAATGGACGACCGCAAGCCCATGGCTTTGTGGATCAAGGTGGCCATCGGCTTTGTTCTGGCCTGCGCGGCAAGTATGGCGATGTTTCAAAGTTTTGCGCCCAAAAAACTGAAAGAATCCTGCCTGCACGATGTCACCGTGGAAATGGCGGGCCACGAATTGCTCGTGCCGCGCAAATACTGGCCGCCCAAATCAGACGATCCGAAGCAAAGGCCGCAATCCACCATCGAAAGCCAGTTCTACATGGACGAGGAATGGCGCCCAATGAGCGCCATACAAAAGAAATGCGACTTAAAGAAGATGGAGAAACCCTTCAAAATTTTCGTCGGCAATATAAAGATCACCGATCACAAATCCGATCCTTACGGCCCCGCGTGGTATGAAAAGCGCTTGAAAGTGATTAATGCCGCGAAAGACAAAACACGTCCCGTAGAAAACCCTGCGCTGGAAAAAACAATCAATCCCGACAACGGCAAAACATTGTTTGTACTTCCCGTCACTGAAACAAATGCCAAACAGGGTGCGCCCATCATCATGGAATGCACAGAGCCGGAAGTGTCGGGCAATTTGAAGGAAAAACAATATAAAGGCGTGATTTGCTACACGAACTACGAACATGAATCAAGTTTGCAGGTTGGATATAAAATCCCCTACACGCTAGAGAATGTCGGTGAATTCGTCACTATCGATCGAATGATGCAAAAGCAGGTACAAACCATGCTGGATGACGCCAAAGACAAGAAATACAAATCCAAGATTGACCTGACAGGCATTCCGATGGAACGCCACGGGGGCTCCGATTGCAACAACATGGTCACCTTTACCTTCAACGGCCACCGCATGAAGGCGGACTTGAAAATGTTTCGCGATGTCAGCATAGACGGGCATGGCACATCGAACCGTTCCAGCCCGCAGGAAGATTGCAGTATGGAGGATCTCGGCAATGTCACCGAACTGGGCGGCGATTATAATGACGATACGTTCACTATGACCGCCCTTTCCAAAGGCGATGCCGCTTACTGGCTCAACCCGAACCGTCCACAGACGCCCGCCAATCCGAACAAAAGGGAATTCACGGGCCGTGTGAACAACACGTTCGACGGGATGCAGGCGGAAAAACTTCCTTTGGACAAGCACCCAACACTGAACGGCGAGCCCGTATTTTACAAATGCCTGACCCAGATGCACAAGAAATGTCTCGTGCGTTACATGCACCCGCTTGGCTTTTGGGTATCCTATGAAAGGAAACTAGGGTTGGTCGATGGAGCGGAGGGAGATTTGGCCGTGCGCCGCAAGATCGACGAGATGATAGAGGCAGGGAAAGAAGAGTAAAAAAACGGGCGGCTTTTTAAGGCCGCCCAGTACAGGGAGAGTAAATCTCTCAAGACCAATATCCCATATTCCGATTCCACAATGCAAATTTGCGTCTAAACCCATAAAAATCGGGCGGGATTTCTCCCGCCCGACTTAGTTATTCTTCAGTGTTCTACTGGTTACTTCGTTTTAATCGTCGTCAGCAGGGCAACCGGAATAAGACCGATCATCACGCTGGACGTGTAGGCAAGGTAAACACCTACGCCGACTACGAGTACAGAGAACAGGTCGCTGGTCAGGTTACGGCCGGAGAGGATCAAACCACCCACCATAAGCGTAAGTACCGTACCAATCAGCGTGTAGATTTCGCCACCGCCAAAGAACGAGCCGGAACCATCAACAACACCGGCCATACCTAAGAAATGGACGAGCGTTGTAGAAATACCGACCATAATGGTCAAAGAGATGAAGTAAAATACTACAGCATCCCAAGTCGTTCTGTGGTGACCCACATCAAGTATCTTCCCAAACATAGCAAACCTCCTTTTGTTCAACGTTGTTATTTTTGGGTAGTCTTTAGATTACTGAACCGCTTCCTCCTTCTTCCGAATCAAGTTCGCTGTCCCAGTAAAGAAAGTCACCCCAGCTTTTGTGCAGAAAGTTCGGGGGGAACTTTCGTCCTTTATCCTGTAATTCGTACACCGTCGGTTGCTCCGGCTCTTCTATCGGGTACATCTTGCATTCGCGGGGCAGCTTATGCCCTTTGTGCGTATTGCAAGTCCGACAGGCCGTGACGATGTTCGTCCAGGAAGTCCTGCCTCCGCGTGATTTCGGTATAACGTGATCGAAGGTAAGTTCACTCGTTTTTTCTTTCGACCCGCAATACTGGCAATGCCATTCATCACGCAGAAAAACATTAAATCTCGTAAACGCCGGCTTTCTAGCCGTGGGTACATAATCTTTCAGTACCAAAACACTGGGCAGTTTGAATTCAAAACTCGGAGAGCGCACCACCCGATCGTATTCGCTCACCACAGTGACCGAGTCCCGGAACATAGCCTTCACAGCCTCCTGCCACGACCACAATGATAAGGGGAAATAACTCAGTGGCCTAAAATCGGCATTCAGCACCAGGGCCGGGCATTGTTCCAAAGTTCTCATAGTCTCCATATTTTCTCCTATGTCATAGCCCGAGAGGCTCCCGGGGGAGGCCTTCAGGCGAGAGGAAAATATGAAGGCCTCGCGCAACAATTTATAATATTATTATATCTCAAAATTCGCCCAATACCAACTAATGGCAGAGCGAAAATATTGCGTTGCAAAAGCGATATTGGAAACTACTGATTTTCCCGTAAATACAGAGAGTTATTAAACAGGTGCTTTTGCTGCATATGCTTTAGTAACATCGCAGCAAAAGCGCAGAAGTTATTTAAAATACTACGTTTTTTGAAGTTTAGCTCAAATGCTATGAAAGCACGCGGTGGAGGAAGGCTGCGCCCGCCTCAATACCGTCTTCATCGATGCTGTGGGACAAGCCTCTGGTGATACCGCCACCCACTTCGAAGCCGTTTGATTCGAGCGCTTGCTTCGCCATATGGTAGGCCGTGAGCGGAACAACCATATCGACATCGCCATGAACCAAATGGACAGGAATTTTCTGGATTTTATCGCCGCCAAGGCTCTCCGCCCCTACCAGCGCGCCGGAGTAACCCAGCACCCCTGCGATTTTGGGCATGCGGCGTGGGCCGACATAAAGGCTCATCATAGCGCCTTGGGAAAACCCTGCGAGTGCAAGCTTGTCGGGCGCGATGTTGTATTGCTTGAGCATGTCATCGATATAGGCGTTCAAAACCGGCGCCGCCTCTTCCACGCCTTTCAAAATTGATTCCGGCGTCCATTCCTGCAGCGAAAACCATTGAAAGCCCACAGGCGCCATGTCGCACGGGAAAGGCGCATCGGGCGACACGAATATGGTATCGGGTAGTGCATGTTCCCAATACCGCGCAAGGCCTATCAAGTCCGCGCCGTTAGCACCCAGACCATGCAGCAGTATCACCATGCTGGCGGGAGCTTTGCCGGACTTCGGGGAATGTGTATAGGTTTTCAGGGTCATCGTCTCTTTTAACGCGAAAACCCGCCAAAATCCATGGCTTTGAAGGAACTAAACTGTTGTTTTGCCATTAGTATGACAATATTTAATGTGATTTAGCCGTATGACTTTCAAGCCCATGAATCCTGCCCGCGCCCTTTTGCTTATGTCCGCGTTCCTGCTCCCGCTTTCGGCGGCGGGGTTAAAGGCGTATGCTGAAGACCTGACCATTAAACCCGTCATCGATAATGATCCCGATAAGATCAAGAATGAGGCGGAAAAATCCATCATCAACAATCCGTACACCAACTATTTAAGCTTCTCGTATGAAAACGACCGTATCGGAAGCGGTGAAGACAGTTTTTACACCAGCGGCGTGCGGATGACCTATTTTAACACGAACACCGACCTTCCCGATTTCATGAAAGATGCAGCGGACGAGATTCCCGGCTTCGACATCAACGATACTACTGGCACTTATTTCACGCTTGGCCAGAACCTCTACGTGCCGTCCGAAATCACTTCCGCCGAACCACAGGAAGGCGACCGTCCCTATGCTGGGTGGTTGTACGGCTCCGTCGGACTGACTACGCTGACTTCCAACCATGTCGATGATGTGGAACTGACGCTTGGAATTGTCGGGCCCGAAGCGCTGGGTGAACAGACACAAAAATTCATTCACACGCATGTGACTGACTCACCCACGCCGCGTGGCTGGGCGAACCAACTCGACACTGAACCCGGCGTGATTTTGTCATGGCAGCGCAGATGGCCCAGCGGATTCAACGGTGAATGGGAAGTCGATTTCGGCGATCAATGGCGCTTGCGCGCGGAGCCCAACGTCAATGTTAGCGTGGGTAACGTTTACACCTATGGCGGCACGGGCATGATGCTCACGTTCGGTCCCTATCAAGGCACATTGCAGGACACGCCGCCGCGTGTGAAGCCCGCCATGTCGGGAACAGGTTATTTTGACGTACCCGATCAGGACTGGAGCTGGTACACGTTTGCTGGCGTCGATGGACGCGTCGTGGCACGCAATATATTTCTGGACGGCAATTCTTTTGACGATGACGGCCCCGATGTAGACAAAAAATGGCTCGTAGGGGACGCGGTTGCGGGCGTTGCCTTCACGCTCAACAATTATCGTCTTTCCTATACCGCCAACTATCGCACAAAAGAATTCGACGGCCAGCCCGACGATACATTTTTTGGTTCTTTGACGCTGACAACACGATTCTAATGGGTTAGAATGTCGCCCAAGGAGACATTCGCATGCAATACGACATCATCCATATCGCCGGCAAGCCCCATGTTCTCGTGCCCCTGCACGATTACACGCAGATGAAAAACGGGGCGGCGAACGCAACTCTTCCTGATGATGTTTTGGCGAAAATTGCTGTTGGCGGACAAAGTCCTATCAAGATTATCCGCAAACATCGCGGCATGACACAGGATGATCTGGCGAGCGCCGCAGGATTGTCACGCCCTTACCTCACAGAAATTGAAACGGGTCGCAAGGAAGGATCGATAAGATCGTTGAAATCGATCGCGAAAGCCTTGAATGTCCCCTTGGAAAAACTCGCCTAACGTTTCGACATAGAGCCGAGTACGCCACGCAATATAGATGTTGTGGCATTTCGTACGGCTGCCTTACCTGCTCTTCCCGCCGCGCTTTTACGCCCTGTCCCAAAAATGGTATCCGCTAGAGCGCTGCCGATTGAATAGGTTACGGAAGTAACAACTGATTTCACTACTTTCGTTCCTATACCATCGTTTGCCCTTCCGGATTTTGCGGGTTTCGACGATGTTTGCGCTGCTTCTGCCTGCTTGGTGGCCTTTTGCGCTTTACCTTTAAGGGCTTCATAAGCGCTGTCACGGTCTTGCGTTGCATCGTATTTGTTGCCGACTCCATCGGCCTTCGTTGCCATACGTCTTGCATCGTCGGAACATGGACCGACTTTGGATTCCGGCGGGCGTATGAGGATGCGGCGTACCATGGAGGGCGCACCGCCGCTTTCCAGCGTGGATACCAGCGCTTCGCCGATACTCAGATCGGAAATCACTTCCTCAACTTTAAAAGCGGGATTGGCGCGATAAGTTTGCGCCGCTTGTTTGATAAATTTTTGTTGTTGGGGTGTAAAGGCACGAAGCGCGTGCTGAACGCGGTTGCCGAGCTGTGACAAAACACTGTCGGGAATATCCTGTGGGTTTTGGGTGATGAAATAAATCCCGACTCCTTTGGAGCGGATCAGACGGACAACTTGTTCAATCTTTTCCAGCAGTGATTTCGGCGCATCGGTAAAGAGCAAGTGCGCCTCATCGAAGAAGAAAACCAGTTTCGGTTTGGGCAGATCGCCCGCTTCGGGCAGGTCTTCGAACAATTCAGAGAGAAGCCACAAAAGGAAAGTCGCGTAAAGGCGCGGCGATTGCATTAATTTGTCGGCGGCGAGGATGTTGATATAGCCTTTGCCATCCATATCGGTCCGCATCAAATCTGACAATTCCAGCGCGGGTTCGCCGAAGAATTTGTCCGCCCCCTGCTCTTCCAGTTTCAGCAATTGTCTTTGGATGGTGGCAATGGATGGTTTGCTCACCTGACCATATTCAGCAGAAATTTCCGATGCGTTTTCGTGGATCGTATTCAATAAGGCGCGCAAATCTTTGAGGTCTATCAGCAGAAGGCCTTTTTCATCCGCATGGCGGAAGGCGATATTCAACACACCTTCCTGTGTTTCGTTTAGCTCCAGCATGCGTGCGAGCAACACAGGCCCTATCTCGGAAATCGTCGTGCGGACGGGATGCCCCTTTTCTCCAAACAAATCCCAGAACGCCACCGAAAAAGCCTGCGGCTTGAAATCCGTGAACCCGATCTGCTCGTTGCGCTTAGATATAAAGTCTTCACCGCCCGATGGCTGCGCTATGCCGCCGAGATCGCCCTTCACATCAGCCATGAACACGGGTACGCCGTTTTTGGCGAAACCTTCTGCGAGCGATTGTAGGGTGATGGTTTTGCCGGTGCCTGTGGCACCCGCAATCAAACCGTGACGGTTCGCGTATTTAAGGGGAAAGGTTTGGCGAAACGAATTGTTGCCCGTTTCCGTGCCGATAAAAATATCAGATATGTCCATGGAGAGGCATTATGCCTCAGTATCGACGTTGTTTCCAGCGGTCTCGGATTTGATACTTTCGGAGACGAGGTAGTCGTATTTGGAACGCAACGCCTTGATGATCGTGACGTTGTATACTTCCTGATTTTCAGAAGCGGTGTAGAGCTGGTTGAACAGCGCGGGACCGTTGTTGAAGAACCCCTCAAGGGATTGACGCGAAGATGCGGATAAACCTATACGCCCATAACCGGCGGTCAGGCTTTGAAATGCAGCGCGTCCTGCGCTCAATAAGCTCGAGGCATCCATAGGACCATTATACCCCGTAAAAGGTTAATTTCGCAAGCAAAGGTTAACGAAGCGAGCGGTCGTGCAGGATAGTGGGTATGGAAGCTCGGGATTTTTCCACAGCATCCAAGTCCAGTTCCGCACAGGCAAAACCAGCACTATCCTGTTGAATTTCCTTCAAAACCTCCCCCCATGGGGATATAATCATGGAATGCCCATAGGTCTGCTTGCCCCCGTCATGGGTTCCCACTTGGGCAGCAGCCATAACAAATGCGCCGCTTTCGATGGCACGGGCCCTCAGGAGTACCTCCCAATGGGCCTGCCCAGTCGGCACTGTAAAGGCGGCGGGTATGGTAATGATCTGCGCACCGTCCTTGGCAAGGCGTCTGTACAGATGGGGAAAGCGCACGTCATAGCAAACCGATAAACCTATTTTCAGACCATCTGCCTCGCCCATTACGATCTTGTCGCCGGCTTTGTTGGAATCGCTTTCACGGTATTTATCGCCATTGGGCAAATCGACATCGAACATATGCATTTTGTCGTACTTGGCTTTGATATTTCCGTCCTTCGCGAACAGGTAAGAGCGGTTGAACAGCTTGTCGTCGTCGGATCGCACAGAAGCGAGCGAGCCCAACACGATGGTAACGCCGAGTTCTTTGGCCAGCTTGGAAAAGAACGGTAGTGCTGGATGATCTTCTTCCTTATAGGACTGTGCCCATTTGTCTTCCTGCTTGGCCGCCATGCGGCACGTGTTTTCAGGCGTTACAATAAGTTTTGCGCCTTCTATAGCCGCAGCGCGTATGATGGTCTCTACACTTCGAAGATTATCTTCGATGACGGGACCAACATTGGTCTGGATAACGGCAGCTTTGATTTTCATGCAAGCAATTTATCCAGCTCGCCGCGTTCTTCCAACTCGTGAAGATCATCACACCCGCCGATGGCTTTGCCGTTGATGAATATCTGCGGAACCGTACGACGGCCTTCGCTGCGGGCAACCAGATCATCGCGCGCCTTGTCATCACCCGTCACATCGACCTCTACATAATCGACATCCTTGGCGTCCAAAAGCCGTTTGGCTTTTACGCAATAAGGGCAAGTTTTGGTCGTGTAAATCTCAACGCTGGCCATGGTTTTTCTTCCTTCCAATTCTAAATATCATTATAGATAGTTATTATGCCAGAAGAACTTATCAATGCCGATGTGATTATCTCGGGTGCGGGTCCCGCAGGGCTTACGCTCTCGCTTCTTTTGGCGCGGGCGGGATTTTCGGTTGTTTTGATAGACCCCGAAATACCAAAAACGGATGACAAACCCTCAGGGCGCACCGCCGCTCTTTTGAATTCCTCCATTAATGTTTTGAAAACCGCGGGCATTTGGGAAAAAGTGCAATCGATCGGCACGCCGCTCAAAATCATGAAAATCATAGATGACTCCGCGGGTTTGGAAAACCAGATCACCGTGGCTTTTGAGGCATCCGATGTGGGGTTCGAAGCGTTCGGATACAACATACCCAATTCGCTATTGAAAAAAGCGTTGCTCGAAAATGTAAAGACGACGAAAAACCTTACCCATCTCTGCCCGCAAAAACTGGTAAGCTATGAAATCAATGGCACCTACGTGAAGGCGCGAACCGAAAACGGGCAAAAAATTATGGCTTCCGTCATCATCGGCACGGATGGCCGTAATTCCTTGGTCCGTAAAGTAGCCGATATCGATTGCACCATCCGCGATTACGGCCAGATAGCAATGACGTGCCTTATATCCCACACCAAGCCGCACAACTTTACCTCCACCGAACTGCACCGTTCGGGCGGGCCGTTTACGTTTGTACCGATGCCGCAAAATCAATCCTCCGTCGTCTGGGTGGAAAAGACAGAGGATGCGAAGAAATACCTTGCGATGAAAAAACCAGAATACGAACGAGCCATACAAGACCGCACTTGCGGATTTTTGGGTACCGTCAAACTGGAATCCAATCCCGAAAGCTGGCCGTTGATGTATCTTGATGCGAAAGGCTTGATCGGGGAGCGTTCCGCCCTCGCAGCCGAAGCAGCGCATGTGATGTCACCTATAGGCGCACAGGGTCTGAATTTGTCGCTTCGCGATGTCGCCACGCTTGCAGAAGTTTTGACCGATGCCGCGCGGCTGGGCGAAGACATTGGCTCCAAATCAGTGCTCGCAAGGTATGAACGCCGCCGCATGGTCGATATCAAATCCCATGTTACGGGTATCGACGGATTGAACCGCGCCGTGGCGAACGACAAAGGTTTTGTAAACGATCTGCGCCGTTTAGGATTGAAGGGTTTGCAAAACGTTCCCGCGCTTAAGAATTTCGCCATGACGCAAGGATTGGTGCCCTCCATGGATGAAGGCCGTATCCTTACTTCCGCCACACTTTAGAATTTTTCGGGACGCACTACACGGGCAAGCGTCAGAATATGCACTTCCGCAGCGCCCGCCGCTTTCAATGCTTTGACGCATTCTTTCACCGTTGCGCCCGTTGTGAACACATCATCAACCAGAACTACTTTAAGGTCCCTTACTTCCCTTCTGGGATTGATGGAAAAGGCCGCGCGCACGTTTTTTTGTCGCTCGCTCGCGTTCAGATGCCCTTGTGTCGGTGTCGGGCGCGTTCTTAAAAGCGCATCGGCGATAAAATCGATCTTCATTTCACGCGCGATCGCGCGCGCCATCAATGCGGCCTGATTATATCGCCTGCGAAGCAATCTCCATCGGTGCAAAGGCACGGGTACAATCATATCCACCTCGTGCCGCCATAAGTCCGCACCTGCATTTTTAAGCCACGGCACCATAGATACTACCGAATGGGTCTGGTCGCCGTGTTTGAAACCCAGAATGAAATCGCGGGAGGCATCGTTGTAAACAAGCGCAGAACGTGCGGTTTTGAATTCTGGCGGGTCTGTCAGACACCCGGCACATTGCTGAATACCGCCTTCCGTGACTGCGAATTCGAACGGAAAGCCGCAGGACCGGCAGTAAGGCGCGGCGATAAAGGCCAGTTCCTTCCATGCCTGCGCCGTAATCATGCCTTGCGAATCCACGATTTCCCCGCTGATCGGGCAGCGCGGCGGCAGGACGGCATCAACCAAGGATTTGAAATAATACATCCCCCGAAGTATATGAAATAAAATAATAAAAGGCTATTGCGCCGCACTCTTGTTTTCACAAATTTTCTTTACTTTTTGCATAAAGATCACTAGAACCAGAACAATCGGCGGGAATCTATAAAATGATAAGCGATCCTTAAATCGCACCCCTGACCCTGTGCAGCTAAGCGGTAATGATGGGCCAGACTTTAAAAAACCAAATTAGAATTATCAGCGGTCCCGATAGCGGCCCGCCTCCTGCCGTTCAGTCCCGCGAAGATTTAAAAACCGTCGAAGAAGCCATCGCCGAATATAAGGCGCTTTTAAATTCCGTTCCCGAGGCCGTCATACGCAAGGCGTGGTTCACCATGTCGCACCTCGTTCTACCGCCCGGCTCCAAAATTGTCGATATGGGCTCCTCTGACGGCTCCATGATTTTTGCCATGGCGGTCATGAATCCCGATTACAATTTCATCGCAATAGATCAGGACCGCCATTTGATCCGCCAGTCGCGGGATTTGTACAAACTCAAAAATCTTGAATTCACTTGCGGCAACATGATGGATGAAAACATTCTTCCTGAAGCGTCCGTCGATGCCATCATCCACTCTTTTGTGCAGCACGAGATTTATACACAGACGGCGTGCAACGAACGCATTGTACAAAATATGGTGGAAAATCATTTCCGTTTCCTGAAACCCGAAGGGCTTTTGTTCATACGCGAATTCTCGCTCAAAGAGACCGCCTATGTGTTGCTTGAATTCCCCGACGAAAATCGTCAAAAAGGCGAAGGCGTATTTGGTCTTTCCGAACCGGAGCTTTTGATACAGTACTCGGAAAAAGCCCGCCCCCGCGAAGATGATTCCCACCGCGGTTTTTATCTCGAAGAACTGCCCCCGCGCTTTCCGCAGACGCGTTTGTTCCGCCTGCCTTATAAATGGGCATATGAATTTCTTCTGCGCAAAGATGATCGCGAATATTGGGATGAAGAGCTCCACAAGGAATATGCATTTTTGACGGAGCGCGACATGCGCCGCATGTTGAAAGCCATCGATGCCCGCCTTCTTTATTCCGCCCCGCATTGGGATCAGCAGATTGTGAAAGCGCGGTTCGAGAAAAAATTTAAAATGTTCGATGAATTAGGCAATCCTATGGGTAATCCGCCCACCAGCTTTGTGACCTTGGCGCAAAAGGTGGGTGAACGCAGATCGTTGATCTTGTCCGAACGCAAACCTTCGCGCACGCCCACCAAAAACCTGCGCATTACCGCGATGCGCGATGATACGAACGGGCGCATTCAGGATGTTGTCTGCCGCGATCAGGAAATAGTCGAGTTAATTCCTTACCGCATTGAGAACAACAAGCTTTCCATCTTTATCCATGACGGCCTGCCCCGCGCGCTTGTCAACACCGTGCCGCGCCATGGCCCGAATATCGACGGCAAACGCTGGTCCGGTCATATGACCGAGGCAGTTTCCATTCCGTTGGAAGTATTCAACGCCATCAAACCGGGCGACACCAAATCCACGTTCAATTTCGCCAAGGATTTTTTGGGCCTTAGGATCACGCCCGGACGAGATATCGAAGACGGTCCCGGATTTTATCCCGCACCTGATCACATCGATGAACGCATTCAAACCAAATATCTGCAGGTTCAAGCTCCGGAAGGACCGATAACGCCGCGGCATATATTGTCCGAGATCAGCGGATTCTCCACGCAAGGTAAAATTCGTGAAGTGGATGCCCAGCGTATTTTGAACGCTATCGGTGTCGGTTTGATACCCAGCAGCCGCCTGGAAATTCAAATACTCGCCCTGTATGAAAAACTGGATATGCCTTACGAAGCATGGGCCGATTGCCCGCTCTCCATCAAAACGGAAGAGCCAGAAGTCACCACGCGTATGCAAGAACTGGTTGACAAGATGGCGCAACACGATCACCGCTTCCGTGAAATACGTGGCACTGGCGGGCAAATGCGCACATCCCATTCTATTTTCGTGGATGAAGGACAAATCAAGGGCGGCATCACGGGGCTTGCCTCGCGCGAGATCGAATTCATGCTGCAGGAAGACAAATCCCAGAACACGGCCGTTATCCTTCCGCTCACACGCGGGCTGAACGGTGAGGTCATGGCCGGCATTATCGAAGATTATCTGCCCGTGCCGCAGCGGTATCAAGGCAACGGTTATATTATCAGCTGCCCAAGTTTTACATTGCCCAAGGAAATCACGAATTTCGAACTTGCGCGCAAATATATCGCAGAAAAATTCGAAGTGAATATCGATTGCGTGTCCCGCATGGGTGAAAGTTACTTCTCCCATATCGGCATCACGCCACAGCGTATATATCCTTTTGCGGTTTCAACGGCAGGCACAAAAGGATGGCGCAAAGTCGGGCGCGGACACGGCACGACGTCCTACACGCCGCTCAAGAATGTCTGGAAGCTTTTGTACAATGACACCTATGACAGCTTTATGAAGGTTGCCGCCTATGCGATGAAAGCAACCACAGGTTCGAACTCCGATCTTTCACCGTCTGCTTCGTTCGAACGTAAGTTAGCCGACATCAAGGCCGTGCCGATCGGCATGAAATCCAGCGGGATTTCCTCCATCGCCCCTGCCAACACTTTCGACCGGGATCATTAAACCATGATTGCCGTGTTCGACCGCCAACAAGTGAAGCGTCAGCGCCTTCGCTGCGCCCAGCGTTTTATGAATCATGCATTTTTGTTCGACTGGACCATGAAACAACTGGAAGACCGCATGGATGTGGTGCGTCGTAATTTTGAGACTTGCGTACAACTTGGCGCACGCGGGCGTAATTTTGCATCAAAACAGGCTGAACATGTCATCACGGCGGATTCCCTAAACGCCGACGTCATTTGCGACGAAGAATTCTTTCCGTTCAAAGACAAATCCATTGATTTGATCGTTTCTCCCCTTTCATTGCACACCGTGAACGATCTCCCAGGTGCATTGATCCAGATCAACCGCGCCTTGAGACCGGATGGATTGTTCATGGGCGCAATGCTGGGCGGTGAAACATTGTATGAACTGCGTGCGTGTCTCGCCGATGCGGAATTGGAATTATCGGGAGGTGTTACGCCGCGCATTGCCCCCTTCGCCGATAAGCCTCAAGCGGGTGCCTTGCTCCAACGTGCGGGTTTCGCCCTGCCCGTGATAGATTCCGAAATTGTTACCGTGACGTATGAATCCATTTTCCCGCTGATGCACGATCTGCGCTTTATGGGCGAAGGCAACGCGATTGCGGAGCGGTCGAAGAATTTCACACGCCGCACGCTCTTCTTACGCGCGGGAGAAATCTATAAGAATAAATTTGCCGATTCAGACGGGCGTATTCGCGCCAGTTTCGAAATCATCTTCCTTTTAGGATGGGCTGCCCATGAAACACAACAACAGCCACTGAAAAGAGGCTCGGCAACCGCGCGATTGGCAGATATACTCGGCACACAGGAAATCGGTACCGGAGAAAAGCCCCATTGACCCCCGTCATTCACATAGTCCCTATCTTACGCGATAATTTCTGCTTTCTGATCGAAGGCGCGGATAAGGCATGCTTGATCATTGATCCGGGTCAGGTCGTGCCCGTCGAATCTTATATAAAAACGCACGGTCTTCACCCCGCCATGATATTGAACACGCATCACCATGCCGACCATGTCGCGGGCAATGCGGACCTAAAGGCGCGCTATAACATTCCCATCATCGGACCTGCCGCGGAATCCACTAAGATCCCCGCGCTCACAAAAGGCGTGAAAGAAGGAGATGTAATCGAAGAAGCAGGCATTCAACTTTCCATCATCGAAACACCGGGTCACACGAACGGGCATGTTTCCTTTTACTGTGCACAGGCAAACGCGCTGTTTTGCGGTGACACGCTTTTTTCCATGGGCTGTGGACGTTTGATCGAAGGCAATGCCGAAATACTGTATAATGCATTAAAGAAAATAAAATCGCTTCCGCCACAGACGCTCATTTATTGTGGTCATGAATACACCGAGGCAAACGGGAAATTTGCCTTGGCCGTCGATCCACAAAATCCCGACATTCCCAAGCGTATGAAAGAAGTTGCAACCTATTTGAGCAACAGTATGCCGACCATTCCCGTGACCCTGGAAACCGAGATGAAAACCAATCCCTTCCTGCGAGCCATTAATCTGCGTGTTTTTACAGAGCTCCGGGCACAAAAGGATCACTTCTAAAAGAAAAGGCCCCGATCGGGGCCTTTTGCATCATTGGGGTTGGTTGTCGGAATTGTTGTTTCCGCCACCACCGCCGCCTCCGCCACCTTGACGGTGCATCGGTCGACGATCGCGACCGCCATGACGCTGGCCACCACCGCCTTGACGACGTGGTTGCTCTCCATTACCTGCGTTGGACATCGGCTGTGTATCATTGCCGTCATCAAAATTTTCATTGCCGTTGAATTCGGCTTCATCACCCGCTTCACCCGGGCGCTTACGTTGCGATCTGTGCGGAGGAATCGGAATCGGGCGGGAACCAAGACGATCGCGTTCGGAAATGGCAATTTCGATTTCAACACGCGAAATCACTTTGCGCACTTCATGCATCGCTTCCATCAGTTGTTCACGGGATTCCAGATTTTTGCTGGCCTTAACCCATTCTTCAAAACTCTTGATACAGGCGTCTGTGCTTTCGCGCAGTCTTTTCTCAATCTCATCCATAACGGGGCCTTTTCCTTATCCAAAAAACGAAGGCATACCTTACCCCCGTGTGGTGGGCATGGCAAGGTTATATAAGCGTTCTAGGATTTGGTTTTGAAGAAGGAAGAGGCCGCATTTGCATAGGCCTTTTTCTTAGCGATTTCGGCCTCTGTGCGAACGATTTCCGCCTTCATTTCCTCGACATATACGGTTAGCTCGTCGACCGACATCGGCTCGAGATTCCGGAGTTTCGGGGTCTTTTTTTGCGGTTCCAGTTCTGGGTCAAACATGGAAAATCCTAACAAAAACGGCCCCTTGACCGCAAGCAAAAGAAAATGCCTTGCTTTTGGCTTGTGGGGCGGTATATTTCCGCCATTCCCCGACATTGTTAATGTCAAAAAGGTCGAAACGGATGGGGCGTTTCGGCAATGAAAACCTATGTCTTGAAGACAGGAGATAAGATTATGAGCAAACCTCAGGATGCACCCAAGCTTTTGATGCCAAAGGCCACCGCCGTATGGTTTATCGACAACACCGCACTTGATTTCGAACAGATTGCGGATTTTACCGGCCTTCATACGATTGAAGTTCAAGCCCTCGCCGATGAAGAAGTCGGACGCGGCATTGTCGGACGCGACCCCGTGAAGAACAATGAGCTAGCTCAGGAAGAACTGGATAAGGCGATCAAGGATCCTTCCTACAAAATGAAAATCCTGCGCGTCCGCACCGACCTGCCCACCGTCAAAGTTCGCGCCAAAGGCCCGAAATACACACCGGTTTCCAAGCGCACGGATAAGCCCGATGCGATCGCTTGGATCATCAAGAACCATCCCGAAGTTTCCGATGCGCAAATCTGCAAACTGGTAGGCACGACCAAGCCGACCATCCAATCGGTACGCGACCGTTCGCACCCGAATTCCGCGAACATCAAACCGCGTCACCCTGCCGAGCTCGGCCTGTGTACCTATCAGGAACTCGAGAAATCATCTGAAAAAGGCCTGCGCGCGCAAGGTAAAGACCCTGCAGCCGTAAAAGCCGAGCGTTTGGCCGCACAAACCGCCAAACAAGAGCCGGAAAGAGAAGAAAACCCCAAAGAAGGTATCTTCAGCGGTTTCGATTTCTCGAATTTCATGTCCAACATGAACAAAGAGAACAAAGGCTAAAAATTTTTAGAGACCATAAAAGAAGCGGCTCCTGTAAAGGGGCCGCTTTTTTCATCCTAGGAAAGGATAACAGGGACTGCCTAAGTGGCAATTCCTTCAATTTCTTCTTTCAGATGCAGTCTCTGGCGCTTCAGAGCGCTCAGATACCAATCGCTGGATCCGGGTTTACCCTGTTCTGTTTCTATTTTGTGCGATAAGGCTGTGTGTCTCGTCTTCAAAGCTTCCAAGCGTGACACGGATGCGGTTTGAGGCATGTGATCTCCTTTCGTCAAAAGTTGTTTAATTTTTCGTTAATATAAAATTATAAGCACAGGACAGAGGATTACGCAAAGCTTTCATATTTTGTATTTTTATTAGGCTTTTTGTATCAAGAACGTGGCTGAAGATGTTTCAATCGATTCAGTGCGTTCACACCCATCTGCGAGAATGCTTATATTCCCACCTCATCTTTTAAATTTAACATAAACAAAATTAACAGGATGTTAAATTCGAGAGAATCGGCACATTGGGATCAGGCGTGGTGATTACACATCGAAGACTACTCCTTGTGCCAACGGCAGGCTTGCCGAAAAGTTCACAGTTTGTGTCTGTCTGCGCATGTAATTCTTCCACGAATCGGAACCGCTCTCGCGCCCCCCGCCCGTCTCTTTCTCTCCTCCGAACGCGCCACCGATTTCTGCGCCCGATGGACCGATATTGACGTTTGCGATTCCGCAATCGCTTCCGACGGCAGACAAAAACAATTCCGCCTCGCGCACGTCGCGGGTGAAGATGCAGGACGACAAGCCTTGCGGCACGTCGTTGTTGAGCGTAATCGCTTCATCCATATCGTCATATGTCAGGACATAGAGCAACGGCGCGAAAGTTTCATGACGCACGATGTCTTCTTGCGCCTTCATTTCCACGATAGCGGGCGTGACGTAAAATCCGCCTTTGCTTTTAACGCGGTCGCCGCCGACGAGAAGCTTGCCGCCTTGTAACTTCGCAGCCTTAATAGCATTCTGCATGGAATTATAAGCGTTTTCGTCGATCAGAGGCCCGACAAGCGTATTCTTGTCGAGCGGATTGCCGACGCGGATGGATTTATAGGCCTTTTGCAGGGATTTTAGCAAAGCGCCCTTTTGTTTTTTGTGCACGATCAAACGTCTTAAGCTCGTGCATCTCTGGCCTGCCGTCCCGACTGCACCGAACAATACGGCACGTACAACCATATCGAGGTCCGCGCTATCGGTGACGATCATCGCGTTGTTGCCGCCGAGTTCAAGAAGCGTTTTTCCCATGCGCGCGGACACGGTTTGCGCAACCGCTTTGCCCATGCGCGTGCTTCCGGTGGCGCTTATCAATGGGATGTCTTTGTGTTCGGCAAGCGCTTTCCCAACATCAGCAAGACCTATAATGACCTGAACGAGATCATCGGGGCATGCGTGACCTGCTTTTTTAAAACGCGCGACGGTGCGTGCAAAAACCTTTTCACACGCCAGCGCCGTAAGTGGGGTTTTTTCCGATGGCTTCCAGATTACAGGATCACCGCAGATAAGTGCGAGCGCGGCGTTCCATGCCCATACCGCCACGGGAAAATTGAATGCCGTGATAATACCGACAGGGCCTAGCGGCTGCCATGTTTCGCGCATATGGTGCATCGGGCGTTCGGATGCCAGCGTCAAACCATATAACTGGCGCGACAGGCCAGTGGCGAAATCGCAGATATCAATCATCTCCTGCACTTCACCCAGACCTTCGGAAAGAATCTTTCCGGCTTCTAATGTTACCAGTGCGCCGAGATCTTCCTTGCAGGCGCGTAGTTCTTCACCGAGCAAGCGTACGAGTTCACCGCGGACAGGTGCGGGTACTTTGCGCCACTCCACAAAAGCCTTTGCAGATTTTTTGGCCATTTTTGATACGTCCGATACTTTGTGCATCTGGACTTTGCCAAGCAATTCACCATCGATGGGCGAATAGACGGACAAATCACCTTTGGAAAGGTTTGTCAGACCGTTCGATTTAAGAATTTGTGGGAATGACTTCATCTTTAGGTGCCTCCTTGGATTTGGCGGGGCGCAGACGCGTTGCGTGGATTTCGCCGCTTTCCTCTAAAATCGGGAACGCCACTGTGCATATATAAGTGTTGATGCGACGGTAGTCACGGATGATGTCCAGATGAAGCGAGCTGGTCGCAATAGTGGCAGGATTTCCACCGCGTAGGCGATCAATATGCGTTGTCATACCGTCGATTTCCGCCTTACGGATTGTTTCTTTGCCTTCCACCAAACGGCGCGCGGAGTCTTTGTCACCTGAAATGAACAAGGACTGTGCAAGCTGAACACTTTCCAGCACTAGTTTGTGGATGTGTTCCAATTCCTTGAAACCTGCCTCAGAGAAATTATACTGGTTCTTGATTTTCTTTTGCAGGATCGGCAGCAGGTTTTTGTCGATAACATCGCCGATATGTTCGATGTTGGTTGAGAAGGTCAAAATCTGCACATAGCGTTGCGCGTCTTTGGGATCCATGAATTCTTGGGAAAGACGCGCCATATAGCCTTTGATCGCAGCGTAGATGTCATCGACCGTGTCGTCTTCTTCCTTGATACGGGCCAAAAGCTTGTCATCGTTGGTTTTCAAAACACGGAACGTGTCTTCCAACATTTGCTGGATAATATCGCCCATACGAAGCGTTTCACGCGCAGCGGAGGCCAATGCTACGGAGGGTATATCGAGATCCTTGTCGGATAAATATTTCGGGTTGCCGGGGTCGTCGGAAACAGGCCTGTCGGGCAGTGCTTTTTTCAAGAGTTTGCTGAGTACCCCTGTGAACGGTAAAAAGATCATCGCAAGGCAGATATTGAATATGGTGTGAAAGTCGACCAGCTGTTTAGCGTGGTCGGTTTCGATCTTGTCCATATAAGGCATGATGAACTGGATGAAGGGTATGAGTGCGCACACGCCAACGATACGGATAAGCATGTTACCGAGCGGAATGCGCATGGCGTCGGGATTGTCGCGTAATGTGGAAATGAGGGGCGCTATGGTCCCGCCCACATTGGCGCCCAGCACCATATAGAAACCAATTACCAAGGGCAAAACTCCGCCCGCAACCAGCGACATCAAAAGCAAAACAATGGCGAGTGAGGAATGCGCGATCCATGTGAAAAGGATGCCCAGCAACACCGCAAAGAACGGATCGGAATCCAGCGGTGCCAGAATAAGCGGCAGGGTTTCGGATGTTTTGAGCGGCATCGATGCGGTCTTGAGCATGGAAAGCGCCATGAGTATGAAAGCAAGCCCGATCAAAACACGTCCCACGTTTTTAATACGCCCCGTATGTTCGATGGAATACAAGATGAAGCCCACAATCATGAATATGGGCATAAGCGCCGAAATATTCAGAGAGAATAACTGCGCCACCAATGTTGTACCAACATCGGCGCCGAGAACGATTGCAAGGCCCGTGCTTGCATTCACCAAGCCTTGAGACGCGAAACCGGTAACAATAAGTGTAGTTGCCATGGAGCTTTGCAAGACAGTGGTCATGCCGAGGCCCGCGAAGAATGCGGCCAGACGATTGCCCGTACACATCGAGAGAACCTTGTGTAGTTCCGCCCCGAACCCGCGCGTCACGCCCAAACGCAACAGCGTAATGCCCCATAACAAAAGGCATACAGCGGCGATGATGTTTAAAAGCATAAGCGAGGCTATGGCGCGGTCTCCTTCATATCTATGTTAGAAGCCGGCCCCTGCCTGTGCAAGGTACTCTTCCTCGTCAGGCGTGGACATACGGGACAAAATCTTATTGCGATGCGGGAAGCGCCCGTATTTTTCGATCACTTTCAAATGGCGCATGGCGTAATCGTAGCCGAGTGGGTCATCCTTTTTCATCTTCTCGAAAAGATCGACGCATTTTCTCTGGTCGTTAAGGTTTTCACTATGTTCAAAAGGTAAATATAGAAAGCGACGTTTCATGGGCGTCAAAACCTGATCAAACCCTTTGGATAGTGCATATTTGGAAATTACCAGTGCCTTGCCATCGGTCGCGAAGGCCTTGGCCGTTCCACGAAACATATTGCGGGGAAATTGGTCGAGCAAAAGCACAAGCGCGAGGCACCCGTCGGAATCGTTTTTCCAGTCATCGAAAACGCCATGCGACGCCTTGTCATAGGCGTCTGCATAGCGGTCCTGAATTTCGGTATCGAACGCAGGATTGACCTGAAACCATTGTGGCGGCTGGGTCTGTTCGAACCAGAAATCGAGGATGTCCTTTTGAACATCTTTCATAAGAAGTGATTCTAAGCCTACTTGACGTTTTGTTCAAGCAGAGTGCGGATCTTGCGTCTTTTGTCCGAGGCAAGGTAAGCCATGACAGCGGCAGGAATGAAAGGGACCAAAATGGTAACTACGAAAAACGGATCCTGTAAGGCCGCAAAAGGGTTATCCTTGAAGTGCGCTAAATAAATATAGGCGAACAGACATATGCCGAAAACAGCCAGCACATCCGCGAAGATCTGGTAGACCTTGGCGGCGATCAGGAGCTTTCTCAGCTCAATCCTTAATTCTGTTACATCCATGGCTTTTTAAAAGATGAAAGGCGTATAATCCCAATTCCGATTATACGCCCCTCATCGGTGAATAAAAGTTAAAATTAGTGCGCTTTTTCCCAGATTTTCTTCTTAACGCGGTACATCAGGAAGGCAAAAACGGCTAAGAATATGATGACTTTGATGCCCGTTTGCTTGCGTTCTTCCATTTCGGGCTCCGAAGCCCAAGCAAGGAATTGCGTAACATCACGCGCATATTGGTCAACCGTCGTGGGCGACCCGTCTTCATAGGCGACAGCGCCTTCCAGCAACGGAGCCGGCATGGCGATCTTGTTACCGGCCATATATTTGTTCCAATACTGGCCTGCCGCGAGTTCCGTCCCTGCGGGTGCTGTCTCATAACCCGTCAGAATGGCATACAAGTAATCAGGGCCGCCTACGCGTGCCTTCACTATCAACGACAGATCGGGAGGCAAAGCACCGTTGTTGGAAGCTTTCGCCTGATTGTCGTTAAGATAGGGCGATTTGAAGTGATCGCTCGGCTTACCAGGGCGTTCAAACATTTCGCCTTCGTCATCGGGACCGTCCATGAACGTGTATTCGGCAGCAACCGATTTGATCTGGTCTTCAGTATAGCCGAGAGCAGAAAGATTGCGGTATGCCACGCGCTTCATGCCATGGCAGGCGGCGCAGACTTGTTTGTATACTTGGAAACCACGTTGTAGAGCGGCACGATCGTAGGAACCGAACGCCCCTTTGAAATGCCAATCCTGTTTGGGGAGTTCAGGTGCGTGGTGCCCATCGGTAGCGGCACCATGTTCTTCGCCGGCGGCGGGGGGTGCGGAATGTTCGGACTGAGAAGCATGCTCCTCGCCCGAACCTTCTTGGCCTTCAGCAGGTGTAACGGTCTTTTCTGCATCCACCGTTGCTGCTTCGGCTTTCTCTACAGGCGCGGATTCTTTATCGGCTTTGGCGAAAGCCTGCGTCGGAGCAAAAGCCACGAGACCGATAGCAAGCAATGCAACCAGTACCGATTTCGGCATGGACATCACGGCTTCGTGAATACTTCCAGGCACGCGTTGCACAGGCTCGTTATTATTCAGCCATGGCAGGAGCGCAAGGAAGAAGCCGAAATAGTAGAGGGTTGTGACCTGCGCCAGCGGAACCCAGAAACCTTCGGCGGGTTTGGAACCGCAAACGCCAAGGACAACAAATACTGCCAGCAAAACATAAACCGACATGCGGAACCATGGGCGGAACCGCGCGCTGCGGACGGGATGGCTGTCAATAAACGGCAGCAAGAACAGAACCGCGATGGAACCGAACATCGCCAGAACGCCGCCCAGTTTTGCAGGCATCAGGCTTAAAGATTGGAACGGGATGAACTCAATCACGGGTTTCAGGAAAGAAACATCCTTGAAAAACGCCAGCAACGCACCGGGAATAGCGAGAACAATGGCCACAGCAATAATCGGTTTGATCTTACTTGCGATGCGTTGGTCCGGCGTCTTAACCCAGCAATATTGATGGACGAGAACCGCGCCGATTGCGCCCGCGCCTGCCAGATAGATGTTCAGGTCAAACGTGATGGCACGCAAAATCGCGTAGAATGGCAGGAAGTACCATTCAGGCACGATGTGCGCGGGCGTTACCAGCGGGTTGGCCTCGATGTAGTTGTCGGGGTGTCCCAAAGCGTTCGGCATAAAGAACGTGAACGCGGCATATATAATAAGGAATACCAAAACTCCGAACGTGTCCTTCATTGTGTAGTAAGGATGGAAGGGCAACGTATCCTGCGGGGTTTTGACGTCGATGCCGAGCGGGTTGTTGGACCCCGTGACATGCAGTGCCCAGACGTGGAGGAACACGACCGCGAAGATAACGAACGGCAACAGGTAATGAAGCGCGAAGAAACGGTTCAGCGTGGGGTTATCGACAGAGAACCCGCCCCATAGCAGCGTTACAATGGAATCACCCACCAGCGGAATGGCGGAGAACAGATTCGTGATAACAGTAGCGCCCCAGAAGGACATTTGTCCCCATGGCAGAACGTAGCCCATGAAGCCCGTCGCCATCATCAGCAAGAAGATGACCATGCCGAGAATCCAGAGGAGTTCGCGCGGCTTTTTGTATGAACCGTAATAGAGACCGCGGAAGATGTGGATGTATACGGCCATAAAGAAGAACGACGCGCCGTTGGCGTGAAGATAGCGTAGCATCCATCCATGTTTGACGTCGCGCATGATGCGCTCGACGGAATCGAATGCACCTGCGGTCGACGGGTTGTAGTGCATGGCCAGAACGATACCTGTCACAATCATCGTCACCAGCATAACCATCGCGATGGCGCCGAAATTCCAGAAATAGTTGAAGTTCTTGGGCGTCGGGAATACGCCGTATTCCTTTTGCATCATCGTGAAGATCGGAAGGCGGCTATCCACCCACTCGATTACCGGATTGTCGAAAGCTTTGCGTTCTGTGGAACCCATTTGTATTACCCCTTGTCCTGTCTTAGCCGATCAAGATTTTTGTGTCGGCGAGGAATTCATATTTCGGCACGGCCAGATTTTTCGGCGCGGGACCTTTTCTAATACGGCCTGACGTGTCGTAGTGCGAACCGTGGCACGGGCAAAACCATCCGCCGTATTCGCCTTTGACGTCCGTAGATTTTTGCCCTTGCGGCACGCAGCCAAGGTGCGTGCAGATACCGACGAGCACGAGCCATTCGGGTTTCTTCACGCGGCTTTCATCCGTTTGCGGATCGCGTAGCGTGGAGATATCAGTCGTTTCGGCGGAATTGATTTCTTCGGGCGTGCGGCGGCGAATGAAAACAGGTTTGCCTTGCCACATCACGGTGATCGCCTGACCTGCTTCGATCGGCGTCAGATCCACTTCGGTTGTCGAAAGGGCGACTGTGTCCGCTGCGGGGTTCATCTGGTCGATGAAGGGCCATGCAACCGACCCTGCCCCTACCGCGCCGAAGGCTGCTGCGGTCAGAAAGAGGAAATCGCGGCGGCCTTCGTCCTCGTGCGCGCCATGATCGGGGGCTGGATTTTCTATACTCATATTGTGCTATGCCGTTCTTGAATTTGGATTTTATGCCAGAATTAACGCTTTGGAGTACCATCAAAAACCCTTGTCGGACAAGAGAGGAAATGTGGAATCTCCGCAGAAAAGATCATACAGTGCGTCATGACCCCGATCAATCTGGCTTTATACCAACCTGAAATCCCCCAAAACACCGGTGCGGCAATGCGCCTGACGGCTTGCCTTGGCATGACTTTGGACATTATCGAACCCACCGGTTTTGCATGGGATGAAGCCAAAATACGCCGTTCGGCCATGGATTACATAGATTTCGTCAAACTGAAGAAGCATGCCGACTGGAATGCTTTCCGTGCCGCCTACCCTGATCGACGCATCATACTTATGACCACGAAATCGGACCAATCTTATCTTGATTTCAAGTTCCAGGCTGGCGACATATTACTGGCAGGTCAGGAAAGCGCGGGCGCCCCCACCTTCGTCCACGAGAGCGTCGATTCCAGGATCACCATTCCTATGGCTTCTGGGCCTCGCTCCCTCAATGTTGTAAATGCCTGTGCGATGATATTGGGTGAGGCTTCAAGACAGGTGCAATTGGCCGAAAAACAGTTTAAGAACGTGTGATAACCATGCAGAAAAACGCAATAAATTCTGATCTTTGGGAGGGCCGCAAAGCGAAGGCTTTCGATTGGTTCACCACCTTGCGCGGCCAAATCTGCCAAGAATTTGAAACCATCGACGGTGCAAAGAAATTCGAACGCAAGCCTTGGGACCGCGCAGGCGAGGAAAATCATTCTGGCTCCGCGCTCTCCGGCGGCGGGGAAATATCCCTACTGCGCGACGGCAAGGTTTTTGAAAAGGTCGGCGTCAATATTTCCTGCGTCCACGGCACATTTTCGGAACTATTCGCCGCACAAATTCCCGGAGCCAAAGAATCAAACGGGCAATTTTGGGCCGCAGGCATTTCGCTGGTTGCACATATGCAATCCCCTCTTGTGCCTGCAGTCCACATGAACACGCGCATGATCGTTACTTCCAAGGCATGGTTCGGCGGTGGTGCCGATTTAACACCCATGTTCGAGAATGCCGAAGACACTGCCCAATTCCATGGCGCGCTCAAAGAATGCTGCGACCGCCACGATCCCGCCTATCATCCAAAATTCAAACAATGGGCGGATGAGTATTTCTTTCTGCCGCATCGTAGCGAACCGCGCGGCATCGGCGGCATTTTCTATGATTATCTGGAGAATGACTGGGAAAGGGATTTCGCCTTTACACAAGATGTCGGTAAAACTTTCGCTTCCGTTTATCCCGCCATCGTGCGCAAGCATATGAACGAAAAATGGACACCAGAACAGCGCGAGCACCAATTGGTCAAACGCGGACGTTATGTGGAATTCAACTTGCTGTATGACCGAGGCACAACATTCGGATTGAAAACTGGGGGCAATACCGAAGCGATATTGATGTCACTGCCACCCGAAGTGAAATGGCCCTGATTATAACGGAGGCGGCGGCAACGGCGCTTCTTCGATGGTCATGCCCTTACGTTGCGCCTTGCGTTTTAGAACATCGGGCGGCGTTCCCGCAATACGCATGATCCTGCGTGCATGATGATCAGGCATATCTTTATGATATGCGAACCCACCGTCTTCTTCCAACGATGCCGCCACCGCCATAACGGGCGCATGTACCCACGACAGGAATTTTTCCATCTTCAAAGGTTCGCTGCCTACGCGTAAATCATAAACATGATGACCGCCATCGGCGCGGTGGAAATATCCTTCCACTTCGAAATAATCGCCGAACAGAGGATTGTTTTGCGGGCTTGGTAGATCTTCTAGAATAATAAGCGGAAAACCACTACCCATGGCCATTTCTATGCGGTCTGTGCGACCGAACAAACTCAAGCGGTCATCTTCGCTCGGCTTCACGCATGCCTTTTTCAATGCCGCCGCAAGTTCGGGAATGCAAACATACATATCGATATCTTTAGGGCGTTTTCCTCTGGCAATATCCGGAATACCCCCGCCATGCATAAAGCCACCGCTCACATTCCGTCCCAACGCTTCCTGATGTGATTTCAACGTGGCGTAAAATGCATCCACGTAATCCGGCACAGCAAAACCTGGCAACGGAGGTTGCGTTGAAGCAATAATTTCGGCGGGGTTTAGGCGCCATGCAGCATTGTGAAAGCTTGTTTTCATAGGTGTTGTTTGTACCGCATAATTATACATTATGCAAATTAAATAAAGATTTCAAACTTTGTAAAATCCCTGTTTTCCGCCATTTTTTCGATGATAAAGGACTTGTCTTGAGTTAGCATAATCAAAACAATAAAGGAGAGATCAATGTCGGATAACCGCGCACATAATCCTGACGCTTTGTTAGACCCAAAGCAAGCTTTGAAATACGCAAGCAACCTGCCTGTTATTACAGTACCCATGCGCGAAGTGCGCGATTGCATTGAACGCGGCGAAGAAATACCCAGTATTCCAGCAGAGCAATTCAGGCTTAAAGGTTTTGAATAAGATAAAGCCCCCTCATACGGGGCTTTATTTTTTATAGGCATACCCTTCAGGGAAATCCTTCGCGACCCACTTTTCCTCGAGCTCCTTTAGTTTCTTGCCGAGCGCGGGGCCGCGCGAAAAACCCTTTTCGATGAGTTGGTCCGCCTTGATAGGAAATTCGGGTGCATGCCAATAGCGAGCAACGTCAATGATGTCCAAATTGGGCAACTCGTTTTTCTGTGCTAACCGGAGGAAATAGGATTGTAACACTGCTTCGTTGCCAACCTCATATATAGCCTTGCGTATCGCCTTTTTAGAAACCGATTTTAATATCTCGAATGCACGGGAATAGGATTCCAAAGCTTTCTTTTGCGCGTTCGATAAAACCAACCATTCTTCAAATGATGTTTCTTTCATTCCGCCAACCGCCAGCAACCGCGCCATGACATCCATGACATTGTGACGGATTTGAAGATCGCACAGAGATTTCAAAGCCTGCGGCTTGAAATTCTTCGCCATAGATTTCATGACATCGCACCCAAACATCGTGACCAAAACAGGTGCAGGATCCGACACACGCAGAATTTTAAAAAATTCCTGCATAACGCGTTCTTTCGATAGTTGGGAAATTTTATCTGCTAAAGCCTTGCAGGCGTTCAACGCATCACTATCCATCTCCCCTTCTCCGTATTCAGCGTGAATGCGGAAAAAACGCAGGATGCGTAGATAGTCTTCAGCAATACGTTCCGACGCATCTCCTACAAAAACAACTTTGCGTTTTTCGAGATCAGCAAGCCCCATGCCTGTCGGATCGTACACTGCGCCATCGATGGAGCAAAGCAATGTGTTGATCGTAAAATCGCGGCGGATGGCATCTTCTTCCCATTTTTGGGTAAAGGCGATGACAGCGTGGCGACCGTTCGTGTCTATATCTTTTCTGAGTGTCGTGATTTCAAACGAAGCGTCTTCGACCAGCGCCGTAACCGTTCCGTGATCCAGCCCTGTAGGAACAAAGCGCACGCCAGCTGCCTGCAATCTTTCTATCACCTGCAAAGGATGATGGGATGTAGCTATATCTATATCCTTGACGGGCTTTTCCATCAGCATATTGCGCACGCATCCGCCGACAAAAAGTGCTTGCGGCGTTTCCTCGAACCCGCCGAGAACGCGCATGACCTTCACGCATTTGTAATCCAACATCCAATCGGTCGGCGTGATATGACGGGCGGGTTGCATGGCAAAAACATACTATGGCCTAGCTGCGCCCGTAAAGCTCAAAAAACCCTTCTGTTACGCGACCATAGGCTGTATTTTTTGTATATGGCGCGGCAAAAAAACATGGGCGTGCGTGCCTTGGCGGTGAGTGGTTTCTATAACCACCGCGCCGCCGCCCGAAGTTACTATTCCTTGTACGGTAGAAAGCCCCAGACCCGCCCCCTTTGAGGCTGCTTTGGTGGAAAAAAACGGATCGAATATATTGGGGAGAATGTCTGCCTCTATCCCCTTGCCCGTATCTGAAACTATGATGTGGAGATATTCCCTGCCTCTTTGCAAATAACCGCTAATCAGCAAATTGCGTTCATATCCCATTTTGGTCCGCACCAATGCCATTTTTTCTTTATCAGGTATGATATCGACGATCAAAAGATCGCTGATATCCGAAACCGTATCACGCATATCTTTGACCACAACGCTTACCACACCGGAATTCTTTTCCACCGCTTCGAGCGCGTTCAAACAGAGATTCAGGATGATTTTTTGCATCAATCCTTCGTTAGTGTAGGCAAAAAACTTTTCGCTTACGCACTGTGCGCAAAAAGTCACATCAGCAGGTAGGCGGGGCAATTCGTTTTGGGTAACATCGGAGATAATCCGCCCCACATCAACGGCATGGAGTTTGACTTTCTTCTTGTGCGAGAAGGCGAGCAGTTGGTCTACCAGATCCTGCGCTTTGCGAATTGATGACGATATCCCGTTCAGGTGCCGCGCATCCTGCATTCCCTTGAATTTATCGAGATCGATGCGCATATTAGACAGCAATTCATCAAAATCCAGTGCCACCGCGCCCGTTAGGCGCACGACAGCCTCCATCTTCTGTGTTTGAAACAATTGATCCTGTAAAGCTTTACGTTCTTGTTCGGCTTTGGATCTTTCGCTGACATCACGCATCACACCCAAAATAAGACCGTCCTGCAATTTTGTTAAAGACGCATCGCCCAAGAATAACGTGCCGTCACGCTTCATTACTGTAATCGTCCCCGACCAGACACCTTTCATTAACGTCGTCGGGATGACAGTGGAATTAATAAACTTCTTGCCAGAGTCGTTATACAAAAGCCGCCAGTCGCTGTGCAGATATGAATCCACATCATCTGGATTATAGCCATGCATGCTTAAAAAGCTGCGGTTCATGAACATAATCCTGTGTCGTGCGTCAGTAATAGCAATACCATCGTCAGCGGCCTCCACCGCCACTTTAATCATCTTAAGAAGCGCCGATTGCTCCGCAATCTTGTCCATATCGCGGACTAACCTCAGTTCTTCTTTTAGTCTTTGAAAAAATCCCATCTCAACCCCATCCGTTCTCGATGGCGATCAACGCGGCCTGCGTTCTGTTCTGCGCCTTCATTTTTCTGCATATACCCCGCACATGCAGTTTGATGGTGACAACCTGCAGATCCAGCGCGCGCCCGATCTCTTTGTTGCTTTCGCCCTTGATAAGATGGCCAAGCACCTCTTTTTCCCGCTGCGTCAAATTAAAATCCGTTTTCGGGCGTTTGAACGCCATGACGTTCTCGGTGATGATGACCTTACCGGTGCGTGGAAAAAATTTACGTTCCGCCAGCATTTCATCAATGCCTTCTATGAACTCCTTGCACGACAGTGTCTTGGGGAAAATTCCCATCACCTGCAGGTCGATAGCTTCCGCTTCGCAAATATCGCTTACTATTAATCCGATCTTGGCTGTTATGGCTTGGATAAAACCATCTTCAATCAGGTTCTTTTCGACCAATACAATATCCGGCCCAGTCTTCATGCAGACCTGCAAGCCTTGCAGGTCTGACGCTTCTCTTACCAAAAATTCCGGTTCTGCATGGCGAATATAGGCACATAAGGCTTCGCGGCACAGCGTGTGAGAATCGGCGATAACGATCGAACGCATGGGCAATCTCCTTCAAAAAGGGGATTGCAAATGCGATGCCGAAAAAATCCGTTTGAAATCAAAGACTGGAAAGTTTGCATTCTGCGTATTTTGCAAAATGCAAAGCGGAATGACTATTGAGAAGCCATATGTATGCCGCTGATACCATTCTTGTTGCCATTGTTGTGGGACAGGGTCTGGCGGTACACATAAACTCCTTCGAGCACACGCTGAACGTAGTTGCGCGTCTCGTAAATCGGGATCATCTCGATCCAGTTGACCAGATCCACTTTGGGATTGCGTGGATCGCCGATTTCTTTGATCCACTTATCCACCCGCCCCGGCCCCGCATTGTAGGCGGCAAGAGCCATGGCGTAATTACCATCATATTTGGACAGCAATTGATTGAGATAGCGCGAGCCGAGCGCGACATTGTGCTCGGGTTTGGACGTGAGCCAAGCTTGCTGGTGAGAAAGTCCCGCCTTCTGCGCCACTTCTTTAGCCGTTCGCGGCATCAATTGCATCAAACCGCGTGCGCCTGCAGAACTTACAGCTTCGGTGTCGTAACGGCTTTCCTGCCGCACGAGCGCATGAACGAGGGCCCATTCCACGTTCGTGTTGCCCATATATTTTTCGATTTTCGGGAAAGCATAACCCACCATGGCCGTGCCGTTTTTCTTTTCGCCTTCCTGCGCAGCTTTGATGGCGTAGTTTTTCATCCCCATATCGTTGGCGGTATCTGCGACGGCGGCAAAATCCTGCGGCGTTTGCGACAGTTCGATCATCTTGGTAAGGAACATACCGGCCTCGCTCTTGTGACCGTTTCTCTTCAACCACTTTGCCGCAGCTGCCAGTGACCCACCCTTAAGTGCAGGATTCGCAGAATAAGAAAGGGTTTGAACCTTGTCTTTGTGACCTAGCTTTACGGAAGCCAGTTGGCCATAGAATGTCGTCGTGTGGCGCGCGGCCGCCGTATACCATTTTACGGCCACCTCCTTATGACCGAGATTTTCAGACGCCAGCCCCGCCCAATAAGCCGCACGGGATTTGCTGATCGGTGTCTCCACGCCGTGATATAGCCGCTCAAAATGTTCGAAAGCATCCCATGGCTTGTTCAAATATTCGAGCGCCAGCCAGCCCGCCATCCATTCATTCGCGGAAAAACCCGTGCCTTTTTTGATGCCATGCTGAGCCGAAACTTTATAAGCCTGTCCGTATTTGCGTTGTTCAAACAAACGCCGCGCTATAATGCCGCGCTCTTTACCCCAATCTTCGGAATCAAACATTTTGTCATACGAAGGCTGACTGTTCAGAATTTCAAGCGCGCCGGCATCGTTGTTCACTTTGCGACGGTAATACAGGCGATCGAACATCAGGCCTTCATCTTTTTGCAGATAATCCGGCACGCGGGAAAGCAACGCGTTCACATTCCCTTTTCCCGTTTGCAAACCGATGCGTGCTTCTGCGAGTGATTTGTATCCGCCGCCCAAGGCCTCGGCCAAGGCGCGTGCATTCGTGTATTGTTGTTTATGAAGCAGCATGCGCAGGCGTTTTTCATGATCGGCTTTGCTTAGAACCGTCGAAAATGCCATGTAACCTTTGCTCTGGTCATTGGGTTTTAAAGACGATGTCGTCCACCATTCCTTGATAACCGCATTGGCTTTCAGAAAATCACCCTTGTCGGTAAGCGCCTGCACATAGGTCTTCACGCCAAATGTGGTTTGCGGGGGATTATGCCCAAACCACGCAATGGCATCCGCATCGGAAATGGATGAGGGCATCGCCTTCTCCGCTTCTTCGCGGAGTGTGTTCATCGCAGGAAAATCGGGATGGTTTTTGATGAAGGTTGAAATGGTTTTGTAATCAACATTGTTTTGCTCACCCCTGTAATAGGAAAGCCACGCCGCCGCTGCGTTCGAGGGTGCAAGCTTGGCCGAAACTTCACCCGCCTGTTTGGCCGCGGCGAAATTTTTGTTTTTTTCCGCCCATGCGGAAGAGGTCATAGCCAACGGAAGCAGGCATAAACATATCAACAATGCCCCGAAAAGACGCATCCTCATCCTTGCCTTATTTGTCAGAAACTATAGAGTATTCTAAGACACAACCCATTAATAAGACGAGTGAAAAATGTTCAAAGGCTCCATTACGGCGTTGATAACTCCCTTCAAGGGCGGCGAGATCGACTGGCAATCCTTTGAAAAGCTTGTCGAATGGCAAATCGCTGAAGGCACTTCAGGCGTGGTCCCGTGCGGAACCACGGGGGAATCCCCCACCCTTTCCCATGCCGAACACCACCAAGTTGTCGAACGTTGCATCAAAATCGTGAACAAGCGCATTCCCGTTATTGCGGGTACGGGTTCTAACTCGACCAAGGAAGCGATCGGTCTGACGTTAGAAGCGCAAAAATCCGGTGCCGATGCAGCACTCGTCGTCGCACCTTATTATAACAAGCCCTCGCAGGATGGATTGCTCGCCCATTACAAAGCGCTGCATGACGCGACGAATATTCCGATCATCGTGTACAATATTCCGGGACGGAGCATCGTCGATATTTCCGTCGACACGATGTGCAAAATGGCCGAACTACCGCGCGTTGTCGGGATCAAAGAGGCACATACGGATTTGGGCCGCCCGCTTGCCATTCGTAACCGTTTAGGAGATGGATTCTGCCAGCTTTCAGGCAATGACGACACAGCCACCGCCTATCTCGCCCAAGGCGGCCATGGCTGTATTTCCGTGACATCCAACGTCGCGCCGGCTCTGTGCGCACAAGTGCAGAGCGCCTGGGTTAAGGGTGATTTAAAATCCATGAACGAGGCTCGCGATAAACTCGCTTTGCTTCACGCAGCATTGTTTTGCGAACCTTCACCCGCACCCGTCAAATACGCAGCATCCAAACTTGGCCTTTCGACGGACGAAGTTCGCCTGCCGCTGGTCTCCGCTTCCAAATCCGCGCGTGCGAAAGTTGACGAAGCCATGGAATTTGCAGGTCTTATCGAAAGCGCATCTGCAAAACGCGCCCATGGGTAAAAAGAAAGACAAAAAATCCCAACTGCTGTCCACGGATGTCACGATATCGGACAACCGCAAGGCTAACTTCGAATATTTCTTGGAAGACAAGCTCGAAGTCGGAATTGTCCTGACCGGTACAGAAGTGAAGTCTTTACGTCACGGCCAATGCGGTTTACAGGAATCCCATGTTGCGGCTAAAAAAGGCGAACTCTGGCTCTGGAATGCGCACATTCCAGAATATCAGCAAGCAGGTCCACAGCAACAGCACGCGCCGCGACGCCCGCGCAAACTTTTGTTAAATGCCAAACAGCGTGACAAAATGATGGGCGCTGTGAACCGTGACGGCTACACGATTGTCCCCACGCGCATCTATTTCAATACTAAAGGTCTGGCCAAACTCGAAATCGCTTTGGCCAAAGGTAAAAAGGAATACGACAAGCGCGAAACAATCAAACAGCGCGATTGGGACCGCCAGAAAAGCCGCGTTTTGAGGAACGAGAAAGAATAAGCACCGCTTTTCCTGCCCCGCCGCCGTCCTATATATAATTGATGGCCTTTCAATACCCTGCCCGTATAGATTTTTCCAAACCTCCCTCGGAAGAAATCCGCGCGGCTATCGCTACGCAAAATGAACTGCGTCATAAGATAGTTTTGAAGAATGATTTTGAACCGCTGCGCACCATCGCGGGCGTGGATGTCGGTTACGATCTAAAGAAAAACCTGACCAAGGCGGTGGTAGCCGTGATGGCATGGCCGTCTTTGGAATTGCAGACTTCGGTGATCGCATATGCGGATACCAATTTTCCTTACATTTCAGGATTGCTGGCTTTCCGCGAAATCCCTTCGATTTTGAAAGCACTGTCCTGTTTGAAAGCACCCCCCGATTTGTTGATGGTCGACGGCCAAGGCGTTGCGCATCCACGGCGCATGGGAATCGCCGCGCATCTGGGCGTGGTCATGAACCTTCCCGCCATCGGGGTGGGCAAGTCGCGCCTGTACGGAAAGCATGACACTTTGGGATTCACCAAGTTTGCCGAAACGGCCTTGATGGATAAGGGAGAAATGATTGGTACGCTCTTGAGGAGCAAAGAAAAATGCAATCCGCTTTACATTTCTGCCGGACATAAAATCGACCAGCAAACCGCGCTTGCGATTACAAAACAATGCTTTAAAGGCTATCGCTTACCCGAACCAACCCGTATTGCAGACCAAATATCCAAATGGGCGCTTGCTCACTAGCTGCAAAACTTAAGATTAAAAGAAGTGGAATCCCAGCAACAAAGGAACCTATTTCTTTGCCCCTTATTGAAATTGTTGATATGAATCCTGCAACCGCAACCTTGTAAGGAAACAATGCAATGACCGGTGAAAGAGCATGGATTTCAGCCCATCAGCCATCAAGAACACAAAAAGTTGATGGGGACACTTTACGCAGCAGATTCGGAGACGATAGGCTAGGTCTTTACGATAGGGACGAAACTCCAAAAGTCCGCCGTGAACGATCCTTGAGCGATGACTCTAGCGGTTATCCTCGTTCCCGCAGATTTGATTACGAATACTAAAAATTCCGTATGCTAAAAAATAAAAATCCCCTGTGTAACGAGGGGATTTTTTGTTTTCGGTGGAGACCGGAAAATTTATTCGGTAGCAGTTGCGCCTTTTTTGCCTTTGCCACGCGCGGGAGGCGGAGCATCGTCTTCCTCAGGCGTTGCCGCCTCGCCGCCCATAGCAGCTTCGACAGGATCAGCAGAATCAGGTCCGACCAGAAGCGCTTCGGCGACGATACCGGAATTGCCTTTAATCTTGTTCTCGAGGACCGCCATCATTTCAGGATGTTCGCGCAGATAGACTTTGGCATTTTCACGGCCCTGACCGATACGCTCGCCCTCGGCCGAGAACCAAGCGCCGGATTTTTCAACAAAGCCTGCCTGCACGCCGAGATCGACAATCTCGCCCGTTTTGGAAATGCCTTCGCCGTACATGATGTCGAACTCGACTTGGCGGAACGGAGGCGCCATTTTGTTTTTGACGACCTTCACGCGTGTCTGGTTGCCGACCACGATCTCGCGTTCCTTGATGGAACCGATGCGGCGGATATCAAGACGGACGGAGGCGTAGAATTTCAGC
>DLGR01000034.1:86739-86877 GCA_002482805.1 Micavibrio sp. UBA7689
GATTTTCATACGGATCTGATTGATGAAGATAACGACGCAACGCGAACGGGAGATAGATCCCGTAAGTTTTCTCAAAGCCTGGGACATCAAACGAGCCTGCAACCCAACGTGGGTATCGCCCATTTCGCCTTCGAGTTC
>DLGR01000034.1:86915-103778 GCA_002482805.1 Micavibrio sp. UBA7689
GGCAACCGAGTCAACAACCAGAACATCAACGGCGTTGGAGCGTACCAGCGTATCGGCGATTTCAAGTGCTTGTTCACCGGCATCGGGTTGAGAGATCAAAAGAGAGTCCAGATTGACGCCGAGTTTTTTGGCATAGCCGGGATCAAGTGCGTGTTCCGCGTCGATGATGGCGCAGGTGCCGCCCATTTTCTGGGCTTCGGCAATGACCTGCAAAGCCAGTGTTGTTTTACCCGAAGATTCCGGCCCGTAAATTTCCGTGATACGACCGCGGGGAAGACCACCTACGCCAAGGCCAATGTCCAGGCCAAGCGAACCCGTGGAGATAACCTCGACTTCGGGAACGCCCGCACTGCCGTTCAGTTTCATGACCGAACCTTTGCCGAAAGCACGTTCGATCTGGCCTAGGGCCGCATCGAGGGCTTTTTGCTTGTCGGCGGAGGAGATTTTATCCATGGAATCGTCTTTCTTGAATGGGGTTACTGACATCGATATATCCTTTTCTGACATAAGTTAATGGGTGTTTCGAATGAAACGGAAGAGCTACTCACAGCGATATTGTGGAACTAATCGTACACGGTTTGTTCTCACTGTAAAGCGAAAAGAACGAAAAAAGAACAAATTTTCTTTTATAACTCGTAACCCCTTGTAATCCGCCATTTCCGGCCCTAAGCTCGCGCGCATGAACCACGCCGCCATCATAGAAAGACTGCCACCCGAAGGCCTTCAGAAACTCCCCAACACCGTCTGGGCGTTTCTGTGGTTTTTCATGCGCCAGATCAAAGCACGGCTTACCGTTTTGATTCTGCTGGGCGTATTCGGCGGCGCGTTGGGCTCCCTCTCCGCTTTCTTCTTCGGGCAGATCATAGAAGTCTTCGTCAACACCACGGATAAGTCCCTGCTATGGGATAACTTAACCACGCCGCTTACATTATATACGGTGCTGATCCTGATCGCTTCACCCGCACTCTATAATGCGCAAGGCTGGATGCAATCGACCACCCTACCCCCATACGCCGCAATGATACGGCGTCAACTCGCGTTGTACCTGCACCAACATTCCTACAGATATTTTCAAAATGATTTCGCAGGGCGTTTGTCCGGAAAAATTGTGGAAATGCCTTATGCGATGCGTATGGTGGTGCAGGATATCGTCAGTCCGTTCGTTTATGCGGGTACAACTTTTGTTGCTACGCTGGCTGTGTTCAGTTGGATCGGCGCGCATTTCGCATGGATTACGGTTACTTATATTGTGCTGTATTTTTTGAATCTGCGCTATTTCATCCCGCGCATCAGAAACCTATCCGAAATATCATCCCGTGCGCGTTCCGTTATACGCGGGCGTTTTGTGGATATCGTATCCAATATTTTTCTTGTAAAGATCTTCGCCCGACGTGCGCATGAAGATGCTTATTTCAAGGAAAGCCTGCATACGAATGCCATGGCACATATTAAACAGGAAACCACCATCACGCGCATGTTCCGCATCCAGCATGTTTTGAACTCTTCTTTCATGTTCGGCATGGTTATCGCGGCCGTATATGCATGGCAACGAGATGCGCTGACTACGGCGCAGATATCCATGATTTTACCGATGGGCCTTACCATGGTTTCCGCTACTTTCTGGCTCACGGAGATCTATACGGGTTTCTTTGAACGTCTGGGCGAAGTGCAGGAAGGCATGGAGGCTATTGTCCATGCGCATGATGTGGTCGACAAACCTAACGCAAGCACGCTTGTTGTCAAAACGCCATCTTTAAAATTCGAAAACGTGCAATTCTCTTACCCCGCCCGCCCGATGTTCGATGCATTCACACTCGATATTCCTGCGAAACAGCGCATTGGGCTTGTCGGACCTTCAGGTGCGGGCAAATCCACACTGATGCAATTGATTTTGCGTCTGCATGATATTCAGTCGGGAAAAATTCTGATCGACGGACAAAATATTATAGATGTCACGCAAGATTCGTTGCGCGACAATATCGGCGTCATTCCACAGATGGCAGATATGCTCCACAGAACCGTACGCGACAATATCGCTTACGGCCGTCTTGACGCTGCGGAAGAAGAAATCATCACGGCCGCAAAACGTGCGCAGGCGCATGATTTTATTATAGAGTTACAGGATGGAGAAGGCAGAACGGGTTATGACGCCACCGTCGGCGAACGCGGCGTGAAATTGTCAGGCGGGCAGCGCCAGCGTATCGCAATCGCCCGCGCTATCTTGAAAAATGCACCCATTCTTATTCTAGACGAAGCAACGGCCAGCCTTGATTCCGAATCCGAAAAACTCATCCAAGGTGCACTTGAGGATGTAATGAAGGATCGCACCGTCATGGTCATCGCGCACCGTTTATCGACCATTGCCCACTTGGACCGGTTGATCATCATGGATAACGGGCGGATCGTGGAGGATGGCACCCACGCCGAATTATTGGCCGAAAATGGCCTTTATGCCCGTCTCTGGGCCTTGCAAAGTGGTGGATTCCTTGGACTGAAGGGCCAAAAGCCGGTCCAAGCTGATTGAGAGATTCTCAAGTTTTATTGACATAAATCCTGTTTTGGTTATATATAGCCCATCACAAACAGATGCGTGCTATGAGCCGGAATACAGAAATTCACGACGCCACAATAGGTGGAGTCCGACGGGGCAGAAACGGGAGCGTACTTATCACCGATCCCGCGGATCTGTATCGGGATGTCGGCAGCGCAAAACACTATCTGCGCGCTAGGCGCAGTAAGACATATTCAAGCGGCTTTCATGCTGACGGCATAGAACTCACAACGGCACATATCCCCCTCTTTTTCCCACGTCGTAATGTCCGTTTGTTTGAACTCGGTCCGGGTTATCCCGATACCACCCTTCCCGTCATGCGGGCCGCAGAAGCGGCAGGCGTGAATCTTTCCTACTGGCCCGTAGATATATCCGAAATGTTTTTGGAAGTTGCCGCCATGGCGGCTGAAGAATATTTGCCGGAGGAGAAAATTTTTCGCCTGCACAGAAGATTTGAAAGAATGTCGGAACTCAATATCCCGAACCCTGAGAATGCAGCCAACATTTTCATGCTCGGCCCAACGGTCATGAATTTCCCAAAATCCTATGCTTCACGCTTACTCGGTTCGATGATGAAAAATCCCGACGATACAGCCGTGGTCATTTATGAAACCATAACATCTAAAAATCCTATTGAAAAAATCCTCCAGCAGTATCAGGGCGAAGAGGTGCGGGAATTTACTTTCGGCCCACTTAAAAATCTCGGTTTTAAAATAGAGCAAACGGATTACGCTGCGGTATTCAACAAAGCCGCGGGCCGAATTGAATGCACGCACACATTCAAAAAGATCTGGGAAGATGTGGTTAGAGATAAGCAGATCAACAAAGTAGATTTAAAAAATATAATTACAGACGAGCGTCCGTTCGCAAGCGTTTGGGAAAACACCATCGAATCCCTTGAAGAACTTATTCATGGCGACGTAATTTTCTTCAGGCCAGGCCAGAGTGCTACGACAGGCGTTTCCTATCGCAAAACGGCCTCGGCATGGAAACGCGGTTTTCAACGAGATTTCGAAGAAGTCACAACCTACACGGCAAAATCCGGAAGCACTGTTCTGGCGTTTTTGCGTGGTCCCAAATTCGACACATCGCGGCCATTGATATCGCTTGCCGCCTAACCCAACGCCTCTTTAACTTTTTCCGCCAGTTGTTTGAGCGTGAAGGGCTTGGGCAGGAAGAAGATGTTTGCGCCCATATGGTCTTTAAGGCGGTCTTCGGTATAGCCCGAAATGAAAATGATCTTGAGATCGGGGCTCATCGCGCGGATTTTCTGCGCCATGGTAGGCCCGTCCATGCCGGGCATCATCACATCAGTGATGAGCAAATCGATATTCTTGATATCCTGCGTTTCCAAAAGCGTGAGTGCTGCTTCGCCGCTTTCCGCGCCCAACACCTGATAACCTTTGTTGGTCAGTGCGCGCGTGGAGAAAGTACGCACCGCGTCTTCGTCTTCTACCAAGAGAATGCGTGCAGTGCCCGTAAGGTCGCCCGTAGTCTCTTCTTCGGGCTTTCTGACTTCGGCCTGAGATGCTTTTGCTTCGGCTTCCGAAAGGCGCGGGAGATAAATCGTGAAAGACGTGCCGATACCCACAGTGGAATCTATGGACAAATACCCGCCCGTCTGACGAATAATTCCGTAAACCGTGGCAAGACCTAATCCCGTTCCCTGCCCCACATCTTTCGTCGTGAAAAATGGTTCAAGGATGCGCGACATGTTTTCGGGGCTGATGCCGCAACCTGTATCTTTGACTTCGATTGCGACCCATTGTCCGGCGGGCATTTCATCGTCACAACATTTTTGCGGCTGGGCATTCACGTGCGCATGGGTAGAAATGGAAAGCTTGCCGCCTTGCTCCATCGCATCACGCGCGTTGACTGCAAGGTTGATGAGGACTTGTTCCATTTGGCCCACATCGACTTTGACAAGGCCTATATCCAAACCGTGGTGCAGATCCAGTTCGATATTCGCGCCGATCAGGCGTCGGATCAGGTGCGATACTTCGGTCAGGATGTCCGTCATATCCTGCACTTTGGGGCGCAACGTTTGCTGACGCGAGAATGCCAGAAGTTGGCGCACAAGGTTTGCGGCGCGGTTGGAGTTCTGCTTGATCTGCATGATATCGGCGAAAGACGGATCGCCCGGCTTGTGACGCAGCAAAAGCAGATCGCAGAAACCAATGATGGCAGTGAGGAGGTTGTTGAAGTCGTGCGCAACGCCGCCCGCAAGTTGCCCAATAGCCTGCATCTTTTGGGATTGCACGAATTGCGCTTCGAGGCGTTTCTTCTCGCTCAAATCGATAAAATGCAGAACGATATTATCCGAACCCTTGATCTTGCGCGCGTGCATCTGCGCGGATACGATTTTCTTGTCTTTGAGAGTGATCTCGATTGCCCCTGGCAATTGCGCGCCTTCGGCAATAGCCGCCAACGTCTGAAGGGCCACACTACGATTTTCGTCCGTGAACAGGTTCTTGAGGTTTTTACCCTCTACTCCGTCCTCGGTACTGCCGAGCATATGCGCAAGTTCTGCGTTGCAATCCAGCACCACTCCTTTGGAATCGACAAGCGCGATGCCAAGCGGCGCTTCTTCGAAGAATTTCTGGAACCGATCTTCGGATGCCTGCAAGGCCTGGCGCATTTCGCGCTCGGCCGTCAGATCGTGCATGACGCCGCGTGTTCTGACACGCCCGTCTTCCTCGAACACCACGGTTTGGTTGACGGAGGCAAGGAAAGTTCTGCCGCCCACGCCTTTCATCAAAATTTCGGCGACCTGACGCGTGCCGCCTTTTTCCGTGATGTCATAGGGTGCACCGCCGGGCGCGCTCTCCATATAAGAGTGCAGCGCGCCTCCTTTAAGTAGATTTTGCAAATCCTCACCCAGCCACCTCGCCAACGTTGCGTTGGCAAACACGAAATGGCCTTGCTCGTCGATAGAGAAAAATCCTACGGGGGCATTGTCGGTGAAATCGATCAGCTTCTCGCGCTCTTCGCGGATGGTGCGCTGGATCTCGCGTTCATGCGTAACATCCTCGACGCGCCAATGCACATATCCCGCCCATCCTGCTACGGGCTGCGCAGAAACCGTGAACCATCTTTCGCGTTCGCCTTGTACGGATTTGAGTTCCACTACATCAGGCACTCCGCGCTGCGCTTGCTCCGCCAAATCCCGGAACAATGTATTGGCTTCGGTATTGGTGAAAAGGCTGGCCAACGCATCTATGCCGGGGTTTTTCTGCTCTTCGCAAAGTTCATCAAATCTCTGGTTCGTATAAACAGGATGGCCCGCGCCGTCGGTGATAAGCCTTCCGCCGTGGCTTCCCTCAATTACTTCACGTAGCAACCAGCGTTCTTTTTCCTGCGCGCTGTAATTGTGGAGGAAACGCTGGAACAAAAAAGCAAGAACGGAAGCGAGAATGAAAGTCGCCCCTGCCGCCAGCATGGTCATGCGGTCGATATCGAAAACAAGGGCAAGACCGATACACCCTGCTATGTAAGCGACGATAAAGCCCAGCGAATAGATGATCCGGCGCATGCGTTTTTGCGCCGTGTCGGGATTTTTCTGACCGGGCGTGTGGCGGGCGATGAATTCGGAATGGTCGAGGCTCATGACGGCGTAAATAATACCAGAATTTTCAAGGGGTTGGCCAGCCAAAAAGGGCTATTTGAGCTTCCCTTTGAGCCTGAAAACATAGGAAATGATCTCAGCGACGGCTTTATAGTGCTCTTGCGGTACGGTCTGATCAATTTCCACCTGATCAAACAGGATACGCGCCAGCGGCGGATTAGGCAGGATGATGACATTGTTTTCACGGGCGACTTCGCGGATACGCATGGCGAGTTCGTTCACACCTTTGGCGACAAGGATAGGCGCATCGTCTTTATCGGGATCGTATTTCAGTGCCACGGAATAGTGCGTGGGGTTGGTGATGACGACGTCGGCAGTGGGAACAGCCTGCATCATGCGCGCTCTGGCTTTTTCCTGACGAAGCTGGCGCAACTTCGCCTTGACCATCGGGTCTCCTTCGGATTGGCGGTATTCGTCTTTCAATTCCTGCTTGCTCATGCGCATTTTGGTCATGTGCTCGTGACGCTGATACATCAGATCCAGCACAGAGATAATGAACAGCACAACCAGAATGCCGATAAGAAGCTTCATAGTCAGAATCCAGATTTCATCCAACGCCGTTTCAATAGGTAATCCCACCATGTGTTCCATCGTACCCATGTAAGGCTTAAGAATGATGATCCCGACGATGCTAACTATTGCGATTTTCAAAATGCCTTTGATAAATTCCATGATGGAGCGCATAGAAAAAAGGCGCGTGAATCCTTTGAAGGGGGAAATCTTGCTGACGTCGAACTTAATGATGTCGGGCGCAAAGAGCGGACCAACTTGTATAAACGGTCCCAGAAACGCGGCTACCACGAGAAATATCAAAGGTAACGCGATGATGCCTAACGTTTCTTTCAGCGCTTCTACGACCGCGAATTGCATCCCGCCCGGCATTTCGGGCATGTTGTGCGAATTCTCGATGTAGGTTTTCATGAGATGCGTAAGATCGACCATCATCGCTGGGCCCATGGCAAGAACGACGATGGTCGCGGCGGTGAGCATCACCCAGTTGTTGATTTCACGTGATAAAGGCACCTGCCCTTTTTTACGGGCTTCCTCCAGTTTTTTGGGCGTGGGGTCTTCTGTTTTACTGGTGTCGTCGTCTTCTTCGCTCATGGCTTATGCACCGCCATTGCTGAGAAAGAAAACCATGCCGCTTTCGTAACGCTGGATAAAGAACAACATGATAGCCGAAAGCGTAATCACCAATGTGACCAGCGCCAGCATGATCTGGAGTGGAATCGCGATCATGAAGATCTGCAGTTGCGGCATCAGGCGTGAAAGCACACCCATGCCTACGTACAAGACGAGCGAGATTATTACGAACGGGAGCGCAATCTGGAATCCTGTCAAAAAGCTTGCCGAAACCGCTTTGGCCATCAATTGCGCCATGCTGGACGTGTCAGGAATACCACCGAGCGGAAACATCGTGTAGCTCTCCACAAGTCCATGGATCAGAAGATGGTGCAGGTTTGTGACAAACAACAACGTAACACCGGCAACGGACAAATACGCGCCAAATACGGAACCTTGGACCGCCATGGATGGGTTGAACACCTGCGCGTTCGAAATACCGGATGCAAGGGATATCAACATCCCTGCCGTATCCATAGCCATCATAAGAATACGCGCTATGGTACCTATGAAAAGGCCTGTGATGAATTCCACGACGAGCAGAGAGATCATAATCCCAAATCCGGGAAGAGGATTTGGTACGTGATGTTGAAGTACAGGGGAAAGCGCAACGGAAAAACCGAGGGCTATGTAAAGGCGAATATTGCCAGGCACGAATGAATCCCCGATTCCGGGCATGATCATCAATGCGGTGCCAAACCGAACAAAGATGATCATGAAGGCGAAAACGCCGTTTACCAGAAATTGTTCGAGGAAGGACATTATGCCCCCGCCAGTTTCGGTGCGTAAAATACAACCACAGCGCCCGCCGCGATCAGGGCAAAACCCAGCCCGTGATAAAGCGTGAATTTCTCACCGAGCCAGAACACGGAAAACAAAGCGAACACTATCAATGTTATTACTTCCTGCATCGTTTTCAATTCCGCCGCGCTGTACATGCTGTAACCGATACGGTTTGCAGGCACGGCTAAGCAGTACTCGATGAACGCTATGCTCCACGCGGCGAGAATGGCGACGAGCATCGGCGCATTGGGATATTTCAAATGCCCGTACCACGCAAAAGTCATGAAGATGTTGGAAGCGCAGAGCAGCACTATGGGGACGAACGGCAGAAAGGCGGCAGGGATAAATCCCATGGTCCCCTATCCTATCCCGACAATCTTGTCGGCAATCTCGTTCATAAAGGTTTGCATCGAAGAAACGAACGCGGGGAACAGTACAAAAATCGCGAGGAAGATCGCGATAATTTTGGGCACGAACACCAAAGTCATTTCCTGAATTTGGGTAAGCGCCTGAATGAGGGCGATGGCAACACCGACGATCAGACCCACCATCATAATGGGTGTGCCGATGACGATGGTCAGCCAAATGGCCTCTCTGGCCATATCGATCAGTTCGGTTTCATTCATGGCGTTATATTAGGACTAATGCCCTTCCCATGACAGAGTTTTTTGAAGGATTTCCCAGCCTTTAGATAGGCATACGCATGATCTCTTGATACGCGTTGATCAAGCGATCTCTAACGGCCACTACAGTGGAAAGCGTAAGTTCCGCGGCGTTTACGGCCTGCACGACTTCAGGAAGGCTGGCTTGGCCCGTAACGGCTTTGGCGGACATATCTTCGCCGCGTTTCATGGTGGCGATGGAATCAACTACGGAGGTTTTCAAAACGTCCATAAAGCTCGGCTGGCCCGCAACTTTTTCGGTCGGTGCATTGGTGCCTATCTTCGCTATATTGGCGTAAGCATTGGCGGCGGCGGCGGGATTTGCGATTTTATCAACCATGTTCGATTCTCACTATATCACATATTAACGCAACATATCGATGGTACGCATCGACATGGTTTTGTAGTTTTCCATCATACCAAGATTGGCCTCGTAGGAACGCTGGGCTTCTCTCATGTCATTGAGTTCAATGACCATATTCACATTCGGCATTTTCACATAACCCGCCGCGTTGGCGCCCGGATGATCGGGCATGTATTTCAGAGTCGGGGGGGTTTTGCGGTCGTCTTGAATGTCTTTCACCTTCACAAGGTCGGTGTCGTACTGTTTGTCCATCTCGTTTTTGAATGTGATGATTTTGCGGGTGTAGGGTTCGGAATTGGGGGTCAGCGCGGCTGTGCCGGCGTTGGCTATGTTTTCGGAAATCACGCGCGTTCTTTCGCCTTGGGCTTTCATGCCGTAGGCAGAAATCATCATCGTGTCCCACATGCTGTTGTTTACTTCAGGCATATCCTACTCCTTAGCCCTGACGGCCGATTGCGATTTTATACATACCGGACATCTTGCTCGAAAGGCCGGTCAGCAAATTGAAATCCATCTGGATCTCTGTGGATTTTACGAGCTGTTCTTCGATAATCACGCCGTTCTTGTCGGGCGCGACTTCGTATGTCAGACGGTCTTTGTTGTCTTTGGCATTGTTGATCATGTTCGGCGAACCCATGTGCTTGGGGTCGGTCACGACGATATTGACGGGTTTGATGGAGCCGGCATGTTGCACTTGTTTCAGCACGGAGCCGAAGTCGACCTTCGTCAAATCTTTGGATTGATAGTTCGGTGTGTCCGCGTTCGCGATGTTTTGCGCGATGACACCCTGACGCTTCTCAAGATACTGGATCTTGGAGCCAATGGCACGCATCAGGGGCAAATTCTGTATGGACATAGTGTTTCCCGTACCGTTTAATTACACTTACCTTCCGGAAACATTGCAGGAACCGTGCCATTGACGGACGACCCCAAAAACGATCCCCAGAACCCTTTTAAACCTTTGAATATAAAGGATAAAAAGCCGCGCCAAACGGCCGTTGCGGTGAAGGATCGGAGCAAGGAACGCAAGGTCCCGCAGGTCGTAGCCGCGGGTCGGGGAAAAATTGCCGAGAAAATCATGCAGTTGGCTTTTGAAAACGGGATAAAGGTCAAGGAAGACGGGCCTTTGGCCGAGATGCTGGCGGCGGTGGAATTGGACAGCCCGATCCCCTCCGAAGCCTTCATGGCGATCGCCGAAATTCTCTATTACGTCTACCGCGCGAACGGCGAACCAAACCCCTTTGATGCCGTTCTGCGGGATGCTATGGATGACAACAAGAAACCGCCGACCACCTAACGAAAGCCTTTTCGATGAACGCCACGCAGATCCGCGATAAAATGGAAAAACTCAAAGACTACATCACCGATGCGGACAATTCCGTACGCGACGGCAAAATGGTGGATTTGAGCGGCCTTGATAAAGAAGTCGCTGTGATCTGCACGCAGGCCATCGCCCTGCCCGCGCAAGATGCCCATGACCTTCAACCCGTTATGGCAGAACTCATCGGCAATCTGGAACGCCTCTCCAGTTCTTTGAAAGATTTTAAAGACAACGTGCGGAAGAAATAGCCATGGACGTCTATGATTATATAAAATTCTTCGCGGCCTTTGCTCTGGTTATGGGCTTAATGGCAGGGCTCGCCTTGATCCTGAAAAAACTCAATCTTGGCAATATAGGAATCACACCAGACAGCAAACGCCGGATTAAGATCGTGGAAACACTACCCCTCGACGCCCGCAGAAAAGCGGTATTGATCCGCCGTGATGATGTGGATCATCTTGTCATTTTGGGGCCATCGGGTGAAACTGTCGTCGAAACCAACATTAAAGCCAAAGATGTTTAAACGCGTTCTTTCAGGAAAGTTTTTGTTCGCTGCACTTGCGGCGGCTATAACCCTGTTCGCACTCACACATTCGGCCCTCGCCCAGGCCATCACGCTCGATCTCGGCACAGAAGAAGACGGTACCGTTTCGGGCCGCGTCGTGCAAATGGTCGCCTTGCTTACGGTCCTCAGCCTAGCGCCTTCCATTCTCATCATGATGACTTCGTTTACCCGGATCATTGTTGTACTGTCCTTCCTCCGTACAGCGATGGGTATCCAGCAAACGCCCCCGAACACCGTCATGGTTTCGCTTGCGCTGTTCCTCACTTTCTTCATCATGGCGCCCACATTGAAGGCCGCATACGATAACGGTGTAATGCCGCTGTTGAATGCGGAAATCGACGAAGTGCAAGCGTTTGATCGCACCGTCGCACCGTTCCATGAATTCATGATGAAACATGTGCGGGAAAAGGATTTGATCCTTTTTACAGAACTATCCAAGGAAGGTCCGTTTGAAACCCAAGCCGACGTGCCGTTACAGGTTTTGATCCCCGCTTTTATGATTTCGGAACTGCGACGCGCCTTTGAAATCGGCTTTATGCTGTTCCTGCCGTTCGTCATCATCGACATGGTTACGGCCTCAATCCTAATGTCGATGGGTATGATGATGCTCCCGCCAGTCATGATCTCCCTTCCCTTCAAGATCATCTTTTTCGTGCTGGTGGATGGCTGGTATCTGATCTGCGGCTCGTTGATCCAAAGCTTTAATTCCGCGCCCGCATCTCCTGCGGGATAGCGATGCATTTCGCTTTCCACTATTACGACATCCTTCTAGTGATCTGGTTTTTGATCGTTCTGTTTGTATCGACCATCAAAAACTACAAACAAATGCTCATGGCCAATGTCACTGGGGCACTGACTTTCACCCTGTACGCCATTCTCAAAGATGAACATGTGGCAGCGGCCATGACGGCGATTGCCGCTGGATCGGGCATTGCTCAATTGTTGATCCCTACATCGAATGAACCTAAATACGTGATCATCAGAAACACGCTGGCGGTGGGCGCCGCCGCCATGGCGTGCTTGCTGTTTTACCAGAAGCCCGCCGACATTCTGCCCTGCCTTTCTACATTCATGCTACGCATCAGCGAAGCCCAGCAATCAGCAAAGCTTTTGAAAATGGCGATCATTGCCGGCGCGTTTATATGGGCTGTGTTCGCTTATATGGCGGGACTTTATCTGATGGTGGCGATGGAAGTCGTGATCGTCGCGGTGTTCGTCTACAACCTGCTCAAAAAAGACACGCAATTGCGAGCTACGCCGGACTAACTAATTCGCCACTTCTTCTGCGGCTTTGGCTTCCGGTGTTGGTGCAGGCTCTTTCGCTTCTACTTCCGGCAACGTTTTCGTCGTCATTTTGGCATCACCTTCTGCCGTTGGCGCGGGCGCTTTCTCAACGGGCGGCTGTGGTTTTACGCCATCAGCCCTATCCTGTTTGTCCTTTTCCACCTTGGCGTAATTGTCGAGGAAGCCCTTAAACAAATCGATTTCAGATATCATACTTGTGATTGCTTCGCGCGAACCGATCATGTCGGGACGGCGCGGACGTGTCACCACTTCGAACATCTGTCCTTTGGTTGTGTCTTTCATTTGTGCGTTGTAACGCTCGCGGAGATTGGAGAGCGCAACGCGGTTGCCTGAAAGATTAAGCGCGATGGCGCGGTTCAAAATCAAATCGCGTTGATATTCCGTTAGCGGGCGTTTGGGTGATATATCTTCGGCAACAATAAGGTCGTTGAGTGCGAGCGCGGCATCGCCCCATTTCCCTGCTGTCCACGCTATATCGGTGCGGAGTTTATTGACATCGGGATCGGGGCGCATGCCTTCCAAAATCGCCATCGCCTCATTCACTTTCTTTTGCATAGAAAGCGCGCGGGCGCGGAGCAAAGAAACCTGACGGTATTTTTCGGGATCAGCCTTTACCACCGGTGTTGTCGCGGCTACAGGCGTGGCAGCCGCGGGAGTTGCGGCAGGCTTGACTTCCTCACCGGCTTCGGGGGCAACATCTGCAGGATTTGTCGTTGCCGGCAACGGCGCAGGAACTGCTGCGGGCGGCGCTTTCCCGTCCATTTTGTCCAGCGTTGCTTCGGCTATTTCCAACGACCGGAGCGCCCCTTCGGGATTGCCGTCGAGCAGACGGATGGCTGCAAGGCGAATGGCAATCTCCGCCTTCTTGTCACCCTGCAAACGGTTATTCACCTGGTATTCGAGAAGTGAGGACGCACGCCCCAGCAGATCTGCTTCCACCAAACGTTCAGCGAGTTTTTCAACATATTGATCGCCCTCATCTCCAACAGGCAGAAGGTCTTTAAATTCTTCATGCAGGCTGATGGCTTCCAGCGGCGAAATAGATTTAAGAATGTCCTTTTTGAATACCTCGCGGTATTTGTTGGTCATATATTCTTTGACTTCTTTGGCCAGAGCGCTTTCGGGTGAAAGTGTTGCGGCATTGCGCAGAACGGTCAGGCCTTTCAAGTAATCCTTGTTGTCCATATACATTTGGCCGAGACGGAAATTGATCAGCGTTTCCAGTTCATCGCCCCGCCAAGCATAGCGCAATCCTTCAAGACGATTGATCGCATCGTCGGCTTTCAGTTTCTTTTGATCTATTTCGAGCTTGGTAAGTGACAGCCCTGCTTTGGCGCGGAATAAATCGTCTTTTCCGTCCTTAACCAGCGGCGTCCAGTACTCAATTGCCTTATCCGCATTCCCTTTCTGGCGTTGCGTTTCACCCGCCAGATAATTCCACGACGATGCCTGATGTAAAGGAAGCTTGGGCAAATCGTTTTTCAAAAGATCGAGAATCTGTGCCGAGAGGTCAGCCTTACCGCCACGCAACGCGATTTCTGCGAAGGTCAAAATCATCGGTGTCTTGATTGATTTTGGATAGTTCGAGATACCTGCAAAATTGGTAGGCATAACACTACCGGCCTGTTTCCAGTCTTCCAGTCCCGCCAGTGTGTAAGCCAGCCAGTATTTAACATCGTCATATTTTTTCAGCGTCTCATTACTCAAATCGACAATCGCCTCGTCGTATTTACCGGCGAGCGCCAAAGCCGCGCCGCGCAATGCCTGCAATTGGGCGTTGTCATTCAGTTCCGGTACTTTCGTCAGAACGATCCGCATCAGACCGAGCGCTTCCGCGGCACGGTTGTTGGCAATATTGAGTTTTGCCATGGTCAGGATGTCTTCGTTACGCGCTTCGTCTTTCTTGTTAGAAATATCCACCATCATTACGTGAAGGTTGTTGTCGAGCGCCTCTGTTCCGCCCATTTCCCAACGCGGGAAGTTAAAGACATTGTTGCCCGTGGGTTTTTCTTCGGCAACTTGCGCCAATTCTTCCTTGGTTGCGGGCGCGGCAACTTCATCTGCAGGTTTTTCTTCTGTAGGTGCTTCTGCGGTTTCGGCTTCAGGCGTTTCTTCTTCCCCTTTGGCCTGCTCCATTTCCTGACGGATTTTTTCCGGCTGGATATCTTTGGTTTGTGAAAGTGCGAGGCCGCCGGGTTTACCTACCACAATCTGGTCCACGCCTTTTTCGGCTGCTATGTCATCGGATTTTCCGATGAAAGCAAGCCCCACTACGCTGTCGAGCGTTTGCAAATTTACGAAGTTGCGCGCTTTGCCCGTATATTGTCCCGCATCGATAGCCGTTACCGCCGTAATTTTATCGCCGATAATGGGATCATCAAACGTGATGATTTTGCGCATGTCTTTGAGGGGCCATGCAAGTTTGGAATCCACTATGCTGGGTCCGGCCGCACCTGCCATGCCGTCTTTGGCACCCAGAACGATCTTCCAACCCAATCCTCCGCCCGAGGCGGAAACTTTCACGCCGTCGGGTAAATCCATGCGATATGCCACGGCATCCGGAATTTCGATTTTTTCCAACGGCGGCAATTTGTCTTTCTCAGGTCCCGCCACTTCGGGCACACCTGCAAGTTCAGGCGCATCGTTGACAATCCAAAGCCAGCCGTTGCGCACGAATACAGCCAGACCAGCACTGGTAGTGTTGGTAAGCGTGATAACATGTGCCGGGATTGTGGGCGCGGGCGTCGGCTCCGCATAAACCTCTTCCACGGGTACGGGATTAGCAGACTCAGCAGGCTTTACGGTGAAATCCCCTTTTACCTCTTCTCCGGGGGGAACTTCTCTCTTCGGTTGTTCTTCGACAACCTCTTGTTTCGGCTTTACTACCTTTGAGGTTTCTTGTTTTGGTTCCTCCACAACTGGCTTCGCCGCTTCTTTCGTCGGCGTTGCGCCCGCCGCGTCATATACATCCAATATCATTTTGTTGCCGACGATGAAATCGCGGAACTTGCTACCTGACGGAATGGTTACGGCAATCTGCAAAGGCTCGGTCGGTCCGGACAGGGTTTCCACTTTCTGCACATTGCCGCTGGCTGCGCCGATGGTTGCATTCGCCGCCTTGTTAAAACGCAGCAGCACGCGGTTGTCTTGTTTGGAAACGGAGTAATCGGGTTTGGAAGGCCATTCGAAAACGAGGCGTGAATAACCATCATGGTTGCCCGTTCTGACGTTCACGGAATCCTGCGCACTTGCAGGTGTAACACTGACAAGGACAAAGGTGCAGTAAACTATGATAAGGCGCAGAAACAGCATCATAAAACCCTGCCACACCGCCCCTTAAAGAACAAGGAACGGCACACGAAGCCTGTGAGTTTTACACGCTTTGGTTATCTTCCATAATTAAATGACTTTATTTTTCGTCGAACTCGGCCAAAAGCCTGTCTATCTCTTCTTGCGAAATTGCTGTGGCGTTCAGCTGCGGGCCGCTCATCAAGCTCTTTTCGTCGTGAATGGATACAACCTTCTGGAATTTCGAATCACTGACGTCGAGCCCAACCTTGTGGCCCAGCGTTTCCAACATGGAGTCGATTTTTTGCTCGATCATGGTGAGCGCCTTGATGACGTTTCTGATGCGCTGGCCCGTCACGTCCTGAAACGAACAGGCTTCGTACACACGGCGGGTTTTGGATTGCAATTCCGCTTTTTTGCCTTCATCCAATGTTCCGGCGAAAGCGTCGATTTCCTCGCACACGGCCATGATCGCATGCGTGGCCTCTGCCGTGTGTGTAACCACGGCGTCCAATTCGTCCGTTGCGTCCGGAATATGCGAATTTTTGACGTGTTCGGGCCGCGTAGAGGCAATGTCTCTTTTTAAGCCATCGATGATGGCTGAAAGTTCCGCGATATCGTTGACGATTTCACGGCGACTGCCTTTCCCCGTATCCATTTTATCGATGACGGAGTTGATGATCTCTATAACCTGACCGCGGCCGTATTTCGGTGTATTGGGCATATTTGTTCCTTAGAACTCGCCGATGACGCTCGTAATTTTTGTTTTCAACGTTTCAGCGTTAAACGGCTTAACGATGTAATTGTTCACGCCCGCCTGCTTTGCGGCGATAACGTTTTCGGTCTTGCTCTCGGCGGTGACCATAATGAAAGGAACTTTGGTGATATTATCGTTACCTTGGGTGCTGCGCACTTTTTTGAGCAGTTCGAGGCCGGACACAGGCTCCATGTTCCAATCAGATATCACGAGCCCGTACTTCTTCTTTTCCAGCATACTGTATGCCGCGCCACCATCGGTCGCCTCATCCACGTTGTTAAAACCCAGTTGTTTAAGAAGATTTCTGATGATGCGGATCATGGTCTGGTAATCGTCAACGACCAGAACATTCATGTTTTTATCAACGGCCACGGCAGTTTCTCCTGTAGAAATAGATGCTTGGAAGAATACAAAGTATGAACTTGAGTATGCCCCAAATATGGTTAAGCGTTTCCTAACACAGGGGTCAGCGCGGGCTTAATTGTCGGACTTGAAGCTTAGAGTGTCAAGCTGCTGGGGC
>DLGR01000034.1:103785-171311 GCA_002482805.1 Micavibrio sp. UBA7689
GCGTGCCGCCTGTGGGTGCCGTTGGCGAAAATCTGGCGATTTTTTCCAAGGCACGATCAGTCAACTGCAATGGGATATCATAAAACGCGTTATCGTCTCTGAGCCTGACTTGGCCGCCTATTACATTGAATATGGTTACATCGCTTGAGCTGTCGAAAACCTCTGAAAGTTCGCGAGTTTGAGCCCCACTAACACCTTTAACTTGGGTTTGAACGCGCGGATGTTCGCTCTTTTGGAAAAGATCCGGCCCTGTTATAACGACACTACGTCCATAGTCGTCGTTGGTCCGCAAACCGACACCGAGTTTACACATCTTGCTAACGATATCGGTTGTTAAATTGAGGTCTTCTCGTAAAAACTCTGGCTTAAGCGCGAACGCCGGTCCATCGCGCTCAAAATCAATGTGGTTGCGCATTTTTTCGTAAGCGTCGACAGCTGCGGGATTGCCCCCGAAATCACCCATTAAACTGGTGGCAAAATCCAGAAATTCCTTTGACGTCGGGTTCCAGCGATGCGGTGTAACTTTCATATAAATCCCCTAAATTTTACTCTAGGGCCATAATATCAAATATAGGGAATCTAGTGCAAATTAACCCTATTGGGTCAACGGCAGTGCCGGAAGGTCGGGCAATTTGTTCTGTTCTGCCAACAAAATGGTCAGATTACGCGCCTTTTCAGGGTCCATGGCGGCCAGAATGGGCGCGGTTTTACGCTCCGACATCTTGGTGACAACCTGTAATAAAACATCCATCTCCAGTGAATCAAAAATGCGGGCCGCATCTTTCGCCTTCATACCTTCGTATATCTTCACAAGGCTGGTAATACGTTTATCTTCCTGCTCGGTTTGTGCTTTGAGCAAGGTTTCAATATCAGTCTTGATAGTGGTCAGTTCGGTATACTTTTGTTCCAGTTCCGTTTGGGCGGCTTTCAGAAGCGCCTCGCGCATCACAAGTTCTTTTTCCTTGCTCTCGAGATCCTTCCTGCGTTTGGCGAGGTCGGAAAACATTTCCATCTTCACATCGGAATATTCATCGTCGAGGTCGTCGGACCCTTTCCATTCCTCTTCCTTCTTCGGCGCTACATTACCGAGCGACGGAGCTTCGATTTCAGGTTTACCGGGAAGAACGGTTTCCGTTGTGGCCGCGTCCTTTTTAGGGGCTGTAGGCGGCTCCGGCGGAGAATTGGAATCTTTTAACTGATCGGCAGACGGCGGTTTTGGCGTATCGCTTTCACCCGCGGCGGTTTCGATAGAGGGGAGATATTCCACATTCGCCGATCCGCTGGATCGTTCATAAACCTTCGCCATCACCTGCGAAAACCGCACGCCGAAACAGATGGCGGCGACCACCATGAGTACGGGCAGAATGCGGAAACCTTTCAGGTAATTCATTGGGCTCTCGCCTTGCGGTTGGGGTTTTGCAGAGCTTCGTACAATTCGCGCTCGGCTTGGCTTTGAAAACCGCCCTGTTCCTGTGCTTCGAATTCAGCTTCAAGTTCGGCGTCATCGTCCAACTCCTGAAACTCGCGGTCTTTGATCATAAATCCGCCGCCGCCCAGAACTTCTTTCAAATTCAATTCTTCTGAACCGATTTTGGATGCCATTTGCAATGATGTTTGAGATGAAGAAGAACGGCTAACGCCACCACCTGCTTCAATTTTTTCTACAAGCTCACGATTACGGTCGGCAAGTTTTTCTAGACGGTTCGCGAGATTGTCACCACTTTGCGACATAAATTTAAGTTCATCCGATAGTGCTTTGGCTTCATTGATAATTTCGTCCAATTCTTTACCTGCCGTGCGCGCGGCATTTTGCATGCCGGCGATGGCGCGTTCGGCCTTATCGATGTTGCCTGTCAGACGGTTTACGAGGCCTTCCATTTCGGTTCTGCTCTCTTTGAAATTCTTCAAACTCATGGTCAGGCGGAAAGCGAGAAACACAGTCGCCGCTAACAAAACCAGAATGCTTATATCCATAAAAAACGCGAAATTGAAACTCATAGTGATACTCCGTCTTTATCTTTTTAATCGTCTTCAGGCGCTTTCGGCGTGATGTATTTTTCGATCCGCACGGCAATGCCGTCCTGTTTTTGTCCGACAGGACCTTTGAACATCGGGAACTGGCCGCAACGCAATTCCAGCTCATCGGCGGGACGTGTATTAAACAAAACTTTAGTCCCCACCTTCCAGCTAAGCATTTCACGCAGCGGCACGGCGATTTCACCAAGTACTGCCTGAAGCTGAATTTCCGTCTGGTACAATTCTTTGGTCAAGTGTGACTCCCAGATGGAGTCACGACCGAATTTTTCCCCCATGAACATCTGCAAGAGAAGTTCGCGGATCGGTTCAAGCGTTGCGTATGGAATCACAATCTCGACACGCCCGCCTCTATCGCCCATATCAACGCGTAAGCGTGCAAGAACGCAGGCATTGCCTGATTGTGAAATCGTGGCAAAACGCGGGTTGGTTTCCATGCGGTCGAGATTGAACGATACAGGAGAAAGCGGATCGAACGCGGAAGATAGATCCGACAAGGATACCTGCACCATACGCTCGACCAGTTTGGTTTCGATGGTAGTATATGGGCGGCCTTCGACGCGGATCGCGGGTGTACCTTTACGACCACCGAGCAGAACATCGACGACAGAATAAATCAGAGCAGAGTCGGTCACCATCAAACCGTGGTTGTCCCATTCTTCAGCCTTGAACACCGAAAGCATAGCGGGCAACGGGATAGAGTTCATATAGTCGCCGAAGCGGACCGTGGATACGTTGTCCAAGGATACTTCCACGTTGTCGGACGTCAGGTTACGCAAAGATGTGGACATCAAACGCACCAGACGGTCGAACACGATGTCCAACATCGGAAGACGTTCGTAATTGACCATCGCGGAATTGATAAGGGCCATAACGCCCGAAGTTTCGGAGCCGCCGGCCAGATCGTCATCGAAACCGAGAAGAGAGTCGATTTCATCTTGGTTCAGAATGCGCGTCGCCGTATCACCGCTCATTGCGGCGGCCATGTCATCACCGCCTGCGGCCGCACCTTCGGTCTCGGCGCCCCACTGGTCCGCCATAGCCTTTTCTTCGTCCGTCATATTGGCGGTTTCGGTTGTGTCGCTCATATCTTCAACTTCGCAAGAATCATGCCGAGATTTGGCCGTTTGGTTTCCATACTATTGTATCAGGATTTCCTGAAAGAGGACATCCTGCACTTCTATGGGGTAAGCGGCTTGGTTCACGCGGGCCAAAAGCTCGATCTGCAGGCGGTAAATACCTGCCGAACCTCGTAAATCCTTTACCCGCAATTCGCGCAAATACGTTTGGAACTGGTCGATCACGCGGGGCATCACCTGCTCCACCGCCGCCATGTCCGCCGCGCTCTTGAACTCCAACTGCACGGCCAGGCGTAGATAGCGAGGCGTGCCGTCTTCGGAGTTCAGGTTCACGATCATATCGGGAATTTTCAAAAACTTCGCACCGGCAGGGCCGCAAACTTCTTTGCCGTCAGCGCCTTTCACGCATTCAGTCGCGGCTTCACCGTGCTCGCCAGCTGCGGCATGCTCCGCGCCTTCGGTCGCGGCCGGTGTCTTGCCGATAAATTTATCGAGCATACCGGTGAAATATGCAGCCGCACCGCCACCGCCGATCAGCAGAACGGCAATCAAGGCAACGATGATAAGCATCTTCTTGCTTTTGCCGCCGCTTTCGCCCTCGCCGTCACCGGCCGGAGCTTCATCATCCAGCGATGCGTTTACCGGTTCTTTGTCGTCTTTTTTCGGTGGCTGGGCCATGGGGTCGCCTTTGGTGAATTTGGAACAGTCGGAAGATTATAAATCAGATTAACACATTTCCAACAGGCCGTTTGTGTTTTTCGCCCACAACCCTCTGCCCCGCAAGGCAAAAACGGCAGGCAAAAATTTCCCCCCGACTCGGATCCGCACTATCGAAATTACCTGAAGGAATGGCGCTATCGTGCTGTGGATAAATCCATAACGTCTTTTATTCCCTCGGTTTTCCGCTCTGGCACAACATTCGCAACGGTTTACGGGAATGAGGATGTGAAGAAACCATGGAAAATTCACTCTACGTAGGTTTATCGGGCCAAGTGGCTCTCGAAGAAAAAATGGCCCTGATCGCCAATAACGTGGCGAATCTGAACACGCCCGGCTATCGCGGGCAGAACGCCGTTTTCAAGGAATTTATCTCCGATCAGCGCCGTATGAAAGAAGACGTGTCGCTGACTTACAGCTATGGACAATACCAGATCACCGACCCCGGCCCCATCAAATTGACGGGCAACCCGCTGGACGTCGCGCTGGTCGGACCCGGTTTTATGGGCGTGCAGACACCCGATGGTGTTCAATATACCCGCGCCGGAAACTTCTCTCTTTCCTCCAAGGGAGAATTGATTACCTCGACGGGCATGCTGGTCGCGGATCAGGGCGGCGGAACCATAGCCATTCCTTCCGAAGCCAAATACGTCACGATCGATGAAAAAGGCGTGATTTCCACGGATCAAGGGGCGGTTTCGAATCTGATGATTGCGGAATTCGACGACTATCAAAAACTCGAACCCACGGGCAACGGCAACTACAAAACCGATCAAGCCGCGAAACCCGCAACCGAAACGCGCGCCCTACAAGGCAAGATCGAAGGCGCGAACGTTCAACCCGTTGTCGAAATGACACGCATGGTGGACGTATTGCGCGAATACCAAGCCGTACAACGCATGATGCAATCCGAACATGAACGCCAGCGCACCGTTATCCAGCGGCTCACGGGCAGAAGCTAATTTTAGGTAAGAAGGAAGACTAAAACCATGATGAGATCACTTGATATCGGCGCGACAGGAATGCTGGCACAGCAGCTGAATGTGGATGTTATATCGAACAACATCGCCAACTCGACGACAAGCGGCTTTAAACGCCAGCGCGCAGAGTTCCATGATTTGATCTATCAAAACAAGCAACGCCCCGGCGCCACCTCTTCCGATGCAGGCACGACCGTGCCGACCGGTATGCAATTCGGTCTTGGCGTTTCCATTGGCTCCGTCTACCGCCTGCATGAACAAGGCACGATCAAAATGACGGAAAACCCACTCGATCTCGCCATCACGGGTGAAGGTTATTTCCAAATCGATTTGCCTTCGGGCGATACCGCCTATACGCGTTCGGGCGTGTTCCAGTTGAACGAAGACGGTGAAATAGTTACGGCGCAAGGTTACACGGTGCAGCCCGGCATCACCGTTCCCGACGATGCTATCGATGTCGTTGTCAACGGCAGCGGTGAGGTGCTGGTAAAACTGCCCAACACGGTTGCGATGCAAAACGTGGGTCAGCTTGAAATTTCCACTTTCGTGAACCCAGCCGGCCTCGAAGGTATCGGCGACACCCTCTTCTTGGAAACCGAAGCTTCGGGCGCCGCGACTGCAGGCGTACCGGACACGGAAAATTTCGGTGAAATCCGCCAAGGCGCATTGGAAAACTCCAACGTCAACATCGTGGAAGAAATCACCAACCTGATTTCCGCGCAGCGCGCCTATGAAATGAACTCGAACGTCATAACGACGTCCGATGAAATGCTTCAGACGGTTACACAGCTTAGGTAACCACTGAGATAAAAGGAGTACGATCATGAGCAAACAAGTATTGATAGGATTGGATATCGCAGCGCGCATTATGCTGCTGATCTTTACTATCACGTTTGGCATGATCGTCATTCTGATCGGATCGAAGGAAGCGCTCGCCGCTTCCCTTCGCCCGGACGTTGTTATCACGGGTGATTATATCAAGCTCGGCGATATCTTCGATGGCACGGAAAACGCGGAATATGTTCTTGGCCCTGCGCCCGCGCCTGGCAAAGACATGGTTTTGAACGCACGCACGCTTTACAAAATCGCCAGCGCGCTCGATGTTGAATGGAAACCCGCCACCTCCGCAGAGCAAATCATTCTGCGCCGTGAAGCCGTTGTCATTCCGCAAGACGATATCACTTCCGCTTTGGAAGAAAAAATCCGCGATGATGTGAAGGAAAGCTTTTCTATTTCCTACATGACGAAACCTTCGGAAATGGTTATGCCTGCCGGCACGGATGAAGGCTTTGAAATCACGGCCTTCCATTATGATGTGCAAAAAGACACGTTTAATGCCTCAATCGTCGCCCCTTCCGCTGAAAACCCGATTAAACGCACCAATGTTTCGGGACGCGTCGAGCGTCTTGTTTCTGTTCCGGTTTTGAAGAATTCTTTGAAAAATGGCGATATCATCGGCGCTCTGGACATCGACTATATTGAACTGCCGAAAAACAAAATCGCTTCGGGAGTGGTGATGGAGGAATCAGATCTCGTCAATATGACACCGCGCCGCACGATGGCTTCGGGCAAACCCATTTCCTTAAATGATCTGGAATCCCCAAAAATGGTCGATCGCGGCGACCTCATCACGCTCGTGTTCGATGATGGAGTCATGTACCTGACGACCAAAGGCAAAGCCTTGCAGGCAGGCGCCATGGGCGACACCGTGCGCGTATCCAATTCGGACAGCAATAAGAATTTACAAGGCGTCATCACGGGCCACCGTGAAGTGACGATCCGCTAAACCACTTTTTGGAAAGCTTTTGGAAAGTAAGAGTAAGGGAGTAATGAAAATGATTAAATCGAAACGCACATGGATGGTTATCGGGCTTGCCCTAGCCTCCACCGCGCTGACGGCTTGTTCTGCGGGTGAACGTCTGGCCGAAGTGGGCCGCGCGCCCGCCATGGCAGGAATCGAAAACCCCACAACGGACCCTAACTACCGCGCCGTGTCGATGCCGATGCCAGCACCTGAAATCGTCAGAAAAGAAAAGAACTCGCTCTGGGCATCCAACCGCCAGACCTTTTTCGAAGATCAGCGTGCGGACAATATCGGGGACATCCTGACCGTTATGATCGACATCAAGGACAAAGCCGAACTGGACAATGAAACGGAACGCACACGCGAAGCAGACGAAGGTGCAGGGCTGAACGCCCTTCTCGGTTATGAAGCTTCACTCGCCGAAGTTTTGCCGGAAAACGTAAACAGCGGCGCACTCGTCGGCGCGACGTCTGAATCCGGTCATAAAGGTTCGGGCAAAATCGACCGCGAAGAAAAAATACAGATGAAACTTGCCGCCACGGTCACGCAGATATTGCCTAACGGCAATCTGGTTATCCAGGGCCGTCAGGAAGTGCGCGTCAATTTTGAAAAACGCATTCTTGAATTGGCAGGTGTGATCCGCCCCGAAGATATCGGCATCGACAACGCTATCTCCTATGACAAGGTCGCCGAGGCCCGCGTCTCATACGGCGGCAAAGGCCAGATCACCGACGTGCAGCAGCCACGCTACGGTCAACAAGTTTACGACGTCCTCTTCCCGTTCTAGGGCTAGAAAGCTCTGCTTGAAAGGACTGGGATTGGGGCGGCGTAAAACCACCCTTACTCCAAAAGAAAAGTCGGCACAGGATGTGCCGGCTTTTTCCTTTATTGTAATGTTGCAAGCGTGATGACGGCGGAGATATAAATCCCCCCCATGATTAGCGGGCCGTAGATCAGTTTCTTTGCAGGTTTGCCGCGCCACAATCTCCACTGTCCGTTGATAAGCGCAATGAAAGCGATGAATACGAAGAAAGAGCTCAGATAAGCGAGCGTCATAGATTCCACATCGAACCCGAAAATCTTGTACGGCTTTTCATCGGACGGATAAGCAAAGAAAAAATAACCCGCCAGCACGACGACTAGGCCCAACAGCGAAGCCAGAAATCCCGCGATGGCAGTCAGTGCTTTCTTCATGACACATCCTTTCAACAAAAAAAGCCTTTCATAGTGGTGAAAGGCTTTTTAAACTTTATGCGTGAACCGCGTTTTAGCCTTCGAGCTCGGTCTTCAGGTCTTTCAAACCTTTATCGAACACATGGTTCATGTAGGGCGTCATGAAAACGGTGAGCGCGCTGCAAGGCAATTGCTTCTCACCAGTAAAACCCCACGTCACTTTGGTTTTGTTTTTCTCGCCTTCAACGGGCTCGGTTACGAACCATGTTTGCGATGTGCCTTCCATCGGGCGGGAAAAGCGCAATTCTGAATCAATGCGCTCGTTCTTTTTGATGGCTTTGATTTCCTGTTCGCCGGCGCCGAGGTCATCGTTGCCGTCCCATGTGGAAACAGCGCCGACGCGGGCATCGCCTTTGTATTTTATTTTGGCTTCAGGATCCATTTTCAGCCATGGGCTCCATTTCTCCTGATTTCTCATGCTCAGAAGATAATTGAAAACCTGAGCTTCGGATTTATCGATGACGATCGAGCGTTCAACCTTCATCGGAGGGCCGAAAATGCCAATGGCAACCAGAAGCACGATCAATGCTACGAGGCCTAAGATTACTTTCTTGGGTGTGCTCAAATTTTTAAGGCTCATATCTCTCTCCTTTGCCGCGATTAATCGTCGCGATGGGTTTTTTCCATTTTCTCGTGACGCTCCTGCGCCTCGAGGGAAAGCGTTGCAACGGGGCGCGCTTCCAGACGTGCAACGCCGATCGGCTCGCCCGTTTCTTCACAAAAACCATATTCGTTCTGGTCGATGCGGATAAGCGCTTCGTTGATCTTGGAAATCAGTTTGCGTTCGCGGTCACGGGTGCGTAGTTCGAGCGCGTGATCGGTTTCAGCCGATGCGCGATCTGCGAGGTCAGGTTGCTGGAGTTCAGTTTCCTGCAACGTGTGATGGATAGTATCCGTCGATTCACGGATCAGCTCGGAACGCCACATGATCAACTTCAGCCGGAAATATTCCAGCATGATCGGATTCATGTACCCTTTTTTGTCTTTTTCCGGCTTGTAATCAGGGGGAACTATAACGCTTTTTTCTGTAGGCATAATTGGTCCTTGTAAAACTACACAATGCTGAAAAGCGAGGAGAATATAGGGACTTAGCCCTTCTCTGGCAAGGGGCTAGGGTGTGATTAGTGGGTGGTTTCCATGGCTTTTCTGACCTTGGCGATTTCAATCTGCGCGCGCAGGTCGATTTCGTCGAGGATAGCGGTCAGGCGCGGATCGGCCACTTTTTCACGGTGAGAGGCCACTACGTCCGCAATATCAATGACTTGACCCAGCGTCATGGTGCCGGTCAGAAGGCTTATTTTGAGCCGGTCGAGTTCTTGGAGAATATCCTCGCCGCGGGCATGCATACGCTTGCGGGCGGCGCGTTCAGTCGGGCTTTCAGCCCCCTGTACGCTCAAAAGAGCATCAACGCGGGCGATGGAATTTGTGGGCGCGGCGCCCGTAGCACCCTTGGGCGCATACGAGATGAAATCCTCAAAACTGCCGTCAGAATCCACCTTGCCGGATTTTTTGGTTCCGCCTGCGCCTTGTGTCTTGGATGGGCCTTCGATCTTCATAGGTTCATTATACCCCTTCTCACCCCACATATATAAGAGGCAAATTTTGCCGAGTTGGTTAAGGCAAAGATAAAGCAGGATATTTTTTCCGGGCGGTTTTGTGTGCGCAAGGCGATTTTCAAACTAAGCGACTGATTTACTTCTCAAAATATATCCACACGCTCTGGCACGGTCTTCGCAAGGTTTCTTTCGAATTTATGCAGGGTGAAGACCGAATTATGTTTAACAAAAAACAAAAACAGCGCGGATCGATGATCGAAATGGCCCTTCTCGCCACGTTTGTCATGGGCGTTCTGATTCTGACACTTGCCGGATTTGCAGGAACCGCAGACGCAAAAACAACGCGCATCAAAGACATCGTCGCCTTCGAAGGCGTGCGTGAAAACCAGTTGGTCGGTTACGGTTTGGTTGTCGGCTTGAACGGCACGGGTGACTCGCTGAACAATTCTCCCTTCACCGAACAATCCTTGATCGCCATGTTGGAACGCCTTGGCGTCAACGTGCGCGATCAAAACCTCAACACGGGCAACGTCGCCGCCGTGATGGTAACGGCAACCCTACCCCCCTTTACAAACCAGGGTACGACCATTGATGTAAACATTTCCTCGCTCGGTGATTCCGAATCCCTGCAAGGCGGGACGCTTCTGGTCACGCCTTTGATGGCGGCTGATGGCGAAGTGTATGCAGTAGCCCAAGGCTCCGTGAACATCTCCGGCTTCTCCGCCGCAGGTGATGCAACCTCCGTCACACAAAACACACCGACCGCCGCGCGCATTCCCGGCGGTGCGATTGTGGAGCGCGAATTAAACTTCCGTCTCGAAGATCTGGATACCGTAAAACTTTCCTTGCGTAACCCTGACTTCACCACCGCTCGCCGCATCGCGCAGGCCATCAATGGCTTCTCCGCTTCCAACATCGCCACGGCTGAAAACCCTGCGAGCGTGGTTTTGAAACGCCCCAGCATGTATGCAGGTACGATTGTCGATTTGATTACAGATGTCGAACAACTGCCCGTTGAACCCGATCAAATCGCGCGCGTTGTAATCGATGAACGTTCTGGCGTTATAGTCATGGGTTCCGATGTGAAAATTAGCACTGTTGCGATTGCGCAAGCCAACCTGACCATCAAGATCACCGAAACACCGCAAGTATCCCAGCCCAACCCCTTTGCCGAAGAAGGCGAAACGATTGTCGTTCCGCGCACAGATTTGGAAGTCAATAACGGGCCCAATGCGAAACTCGCCGTCATGGAAACGGGCGTAACGCTGGAAGATCTCGTCACCGGTTTGAACCGCCTCGGCGTTCCCCCGCGTGATGTGATTACGATTTTGCAAGCCATCAAAGCCGCAGGCGCACTGCAGGCAGAAATCACGACGATGTAGGTGCATGATATGAAACTCGATACCGCACCTTTGATGAACCAATTCGCGATGGACCAAGGTCTCAACGCCGCCAAAATGGCGCGCATCGACGAAACGGCGAAAGATTTCGAAGCGATGTTTGTTACCGAAATGATGCGCCCGATGTTCGACACGATCGAAGTGAATGAAACTTTCGGCGGTGGCAAAGGCGAAGAAATCTTCCGCGGCTTCATGCTCGATGAATACGGGAAGAACATGGCGGCTTCGGGTGGTCTCGGCATCGCCGATCTCGTAAAAGCCCAGTTGATAGAAATGCAAAGCGCGGCCGATAAACCCGCGATGGCACAGAATATGCATAAAAATCCCTTAGAAGATGGAGCGACAGACGATGCAAGCTAATCAGGACTTAGTCCTAGCCAAGAATTACCGCGTGCCGGGTGATATCAATGTCGCCCTGCTTCACACTATCATTGCTGTGACCGCCCTGCGCGACGTCCTTTTGAAGGAAATCGACGCCCTTAAGCACAACAAGACCGGCATGTTTATGGATCTGCAGGAAGAAAAGGTCGAAGTCGCCCGCCGCTATGAACTGCTTATCGGTAATCTTATGGAGCGCGGCCCTGAAATCAAAAATGCCGACAAGAAATTGAAAGAACAGCTGCACCGCCTGCAAAATGATTTCGGCACGGTGGCCGAAACCAACCGTACACAGATCGAACGCATGAGTAACGCCACCAAGAAACTGGGCGAACTTATTATGCGTTCCGCCCGCAAATCCGCGGAAAACGCAACGCAATTCGCCTACGGCTCCTCGGGCAAAATGGCCCGCGGCAATAAAGCCACCATCGGCGTCAACGAACGGGCATAAGGACACATATATATAATGAGTAATATTAACCCTATCGCCACCACGAAAGTTGCCAATGCTCAAGGCACGCCGTCTACCAACGGCGGCTCTACGTCGGGCGTGTTTGCGAACGGCAATTTCTGGGACACTATCTTGGCGCAACTTAACTTCTCCGGCGAAGCGCAAGCCGCAACAGTTACACCACCCGCTGATGCTGCCAAAAAACCTGTCCCCGCAAACAGCAATCCGCTTGCAATGCTGCAAGTAGCATTGGCTTCGCAAACGGTAGATGCGAACGGCAACATCATCGTCGATGCCAAAGGCGAAAAGCTGCAAACCCAGCTCGGCCTGACCAACAAAATTATCGACTTCATCAAGGGCGTAACACCTGATTCCGCCGAACAAAAAGGTCTTCTGAACACACTGTTGTCCAAACTGCAGACAAAATCCGATACTTTGCAGGCATCGATCGCGGCACTGGAATCCGGTGTTATTAACAAAGATACACCTGTGGAAGATATTCCATTCCCCATGCTTATTGCGCTGGGCCTCTCACCTTCTGAAATTTCCCAAGTAACCGACCGCATTCAGGATCTGGAGAAAAAACTCGGCCGTGAGATCACGGTTGAAGATTTGATCGCCGGTGTCGGCGGCTTGTTACCTGCCCAAAACAACGCAGTTGTTACCGTCAGCGTTAAAAAAGACGGTTCTGTTGTTCTTGATGGCATCGATAAAAATACGGCTCCTACGGACGATCTCGCCGCACAATTAAACGCGATGGATGTCGGCGGTGAAGAAGCTACTGACGATGAAGCAAAAAGAGGTCTGAAGGGCAATGTGGATATCGAAATGCCCAAATTGGATGTTAAGGCGGATGTGAAAGCCGATACGAAGACTCAATCGTTCAAAGATAATCTCGTTAACATGTTCAATGACATGAAAACGCAGGCCGGCGAAATGATATTCCCCATTACTTATTTTGATGGCGGTATGGATGGCGCTCTCACCCAACCTTACGGCATGACGGCAGCTTCTTCCCTGTCCTTTGGTTCGACTGCGCAAGCCGCGAACATGGTTTCGGCGAACGTAGTGGCCGGTCAACCACATCCCGCCACGCAAACGGTTGCGGCGAACATCATGAAGAACGCCAAAGACGGCATTGAAACGATGACACTGCGCCTCGACCCTCCTGAACTCGGCAACGTCAATGTCCGCTTGCAATTCGGCAAAGATAAAATGGTCAAAGCCCATATCGTCGTGGAAAAACCTGAGACCTACATGATGCTTCAACGCGACGCGCAATCGCTTGAGCGCGCGTTGCAAACCGCAGGACTCGACACAAGCGCGGGCGAAGCGATTAGCTTCGAACTCGCACAGGACAATTCCGCGTTCGGCCATGACAACAATGGGCAAGGTGCGGAAAATAATTTTGGTGGTGGTGCTTCCGGCTCTCAGAATGTGGGCATGGACGGCGAAATCCTTCAATCCAGCATGACATGGAACGTCGATCCTTCGACTGGCCATGTTCGCTATAACATTTTTGTTTGAGGTAAAGAACCATGACCATATCACCAGTAACAAGCACCGGCTTAGCTACAGATGCCAGCAAAACAAACAGCTCCGTCACGGGTCTTGCTGAAGATTTCTCTCAGTTTCTTCAGCTGTTGACGACACAACTGCAAAACCAGGACCCGCTCTCTCCGATGGATTCCACCGAATTCACGAACCAGTTGGTTCAGTTCTCGCAGGTTGAACAAGCCATCAACTCCAACCAGAAACTGGATTCGCTGCTTTCGCTGCAACTCGCAAGCATTTCGTCGGTTGCGCTCGGCTATGTAGGCATGGATATTTCCTATATCAGCGCAGACCTGAACTTCGATGGTTCCAAGCCTGTTGATATCAACTATGCCCTTGGCAAAGATGCCGTGACCTGCAAGGTCAACATTTTCGACGAAGAAGGCGATCTGGTTTATTCCGGCAACGCACCCAAAGATGTAGGCACCAACAAATTCACGTGGGATGGAAAAGATTCCAATGGAAATGCCGTAGAGGCAGGAACCTACACCGTCAAAGTTGCCGCTCTGGATAAAGACAACAAAGAAATCGAAAATTCTACTGTTGTATCCGGTCACGTAAAAGGCATCGAAACACAAAACGGCATTGTTTACGTTCTGGTCGGTGATCGCGCGGTCGCGATTTCCTCCATCGTCAATGCAACCGAAAAACCCGCAACAACAACGCCCACTGCATAACGCTATTTAGCAAAGGAGACTGCCATGAGTTTGTTTGGATCATTATATACGGGAGTGTCCGGTCTTTCTGCCCAGTCGCAGTCGACCGCGATGATTTCCAACAACATCGCGAACGTGAACACGGTGGGCTTTAAACGCTCCGAAGCTGCGTTCTATTCGCTAGTGACAACTGAAGGCCGCGCATCGCGCTACTCGCCCGGTACGGTCTCCGTGAACCGTATTCAGCGCGTCGACCAGCAAGGTCCGATCCAGCAATCGATCTCGTCTACCGATACATCGATTTCCGGAAACGGTTTCTACGCCGTCAAACGCGATAACGACTCTTCCGGTTTATCCCAATATCTCTACACAAGAAACGGCCAATTCTCCGAAGATGCAGAAGGCTTCTTGCGCAACACGGCAGGCTTCTACCTGTTTGGCTGGCCGCTCGATGTGGATGGCAACCTGCCTTCCAACCAAGGCGACTTGACCTCGTTGGTGCCGGTAGATGTGGCGTTCCTCGGCGGCTTGACCCGTCCGACGACAACGGCGGAACTCGCACTGAACCTTGACTCCGATGAAGTTGACAGCACGTTGGTAGGTGCGTTGACAGCTCCGCCGAACTTTACACGCTCCATCACAATGTATGACTCGCTTGGTAACGACCAACCTGTGACGTTTGAATTCGTAAAAACATATGGCCCGCAAGGTACCGCCGCCTCCAACGTCGGCGATACATCTGCTACGACGAACCTCGTGTCGGACATGGGCGTTACCAACTTAAGCAGCTTTACGGTAGCCATCGACGGAGGCGCGGTGCTCGCAACCATCCGTATCAACAATACCGGTGCTGTTGCTATTCCTGGCGTTACCGATGTCCAGACGATGGGCGAACTCATCAACGCAGTGGATGCCATTGCCGGTGTTTCCGCTTTTCTCGGCAATGATGGCGAACTGGTTATCCAGCGCGATGAATTCCGGGTTGTCGGTAACGCACTCAACCTTGCCAACGGCGTTCCCGCTGCACTGGCTGGTCTCGGTCTAACGGCAGGAGCCTTTGCTTCGAACACTTTGAACAGCGCCACTTACGCAAACGGCGGTCCTGCTGACGCACCTCCGTACAGCTCCGAAGCGTTCCCCGCTCCGCAATTCTTCCCCGGTGATGCAAACTATAATGCTCGCGGCTGGTGGCAGGTGCGCGTGATCGACCCGAACAACAACGTGCTTACTCAAGGTTTGATGAACTTCACACCGTCCGGAACGATCAACGCCCTGCCCGATACCGATGGCAATATCGATATCGAATTGGCCGGTATCGATTGGGGCAACGGCTCCGCCTTGCAAACGATCGAAGTTGACGTCGAACGCTTCTCGCAGTTCGCCGGTAACTACACGGTTCTGTTTGCTGACCAGAACGGCGCCGAGCTTGGTTTGAGAACGGGCGTGGATATCGACCGCGAAGGTTTCGTGATCGCACAATTCTCTAACGGCGCATCTTCGAGACTGTACAAACTCCCGCTCGTAACCTTCTCTAACCCGAACGGTTTGCAGGAAGTGTCCGGAACGGCCTATTCCGAAACCGATGAATCGGGCGAGGAGAACCTGCGTGAAGCAGGATCGGGCGGCGCAGGCTTTATCGAACCCGCGACTCTGGAGATGTCCAACGTCGATTTGGCGGACGAATTTGCCAAACTGATCATCTCCCAGCGCGCCTACTCGGCCAACACCAAGGTCATCACCACTGTCGACCAGATGACCGAGGAATTGCTGAGACTTCGCTAATACATAAGCCTCCTTCAATAAGCGCCCCGCCCACTCCTTCGGCGGGGCGTTTTCGTATAATTTGAGGCCTTATATGAAGACAAGCAGATAAGATTCTGGTTTTTAAAAATAATTCTAAAATTTTAGGAATGTTATCTACCTAATAGTTAACAAAGCGGCTTTCCCGAATCATTGATTATTGATAACGTTATGAAAATACTGAGTTTTTGCGGGGAAAAACATTAACTAACTGCGATTCCTGCTGTTTTTGCCGTTAACACCCTGTTAATTTGTATGTTATAGTATTGAAAATGTCGTCCAGTATGGGCGGCGAAGAAAATATGCCAAAGACAACCCTAGGAAAGGATTTTTACAATGGCTAACGATATCGTATTGGGTTCGGCCCTCCGCTCGAACCTTTTGACCCTCCAGCAAACGCAGAGATCTATCGACATTACGCAGTTGCGTCTCGCAACAGGTAAAAAGGTCAACTCCGCTCTGGATAACCCGCAAAACTTCTTCACGTCGCAAGCTCTGAGCAACCGTGCATCGGACCTTACCCGTCTTCTGGACGGTATCGGTCAATCGATCAAAACGATTCAGGAAGCTGACAAAGGCGTAACCGCTCTTACGTCGCTCGTCGAGCAAGCAGATTCTATCGTGTCTTCGGCACGTGACGAACTGGCTGCTTCCGCAGGCGAAGCCCGCGTTGTCGGTAACGTCGACCTTCGCAACATCACCGACTTGGTAGCTTCTTTCTCCGGTTCGGGTATCGCAAACAACGACATCATTCGTATTGTTACAACGAACGATGCCGGCACACAAATTGCGCAGAACGTCACGATCAACACGGGTGACACGGGCTACTCGCTCGCCGCTAAAATCACCGATGCTTTTGCTGACAACTTTGCTGGCGAAATCTCGGCCCGTCTCAACACGACAACAGGCTTCCTTGAAATCTCGAGCACAAACGGTCGTTCGTTTAAAATCGGCGATACCACGACTGCAGCCAACAACGTTACGCTCGCTGGTTACACGGCCTTGGGTATCGGACGCTACTTCGAAGACGAACTGCGTATGCCCGCAGGTAGCACCACGGCGCAAGCTACCATCATTGCTGGTAACAGAGTAAGCACCATTTCCATGTATGAATCTGCCGGTAACCTGGTGGATGCAGGGGATGTCATCAACGGATCTACCCTGACCAATGCTAGCGGTACGACGGTAGTTGGCGGTCTTACGGGTACAAACGTCTTGAACTTCCAGGTCAACAACACCACAGCCACCCAATCCGGTAACATTACCTTGGCTACCAACACCACATGGCAGGACGTTGTCGACCAAATCAACCAAACGCCGGCAATCAACACGTTGGTACGTGCAAGCTTCAACAGCGATACGGGTTCGATCGAACTGACGTCCCTGGCCGACTCTGTTGAAAACATATCCATCAACTTGACCACGACGGGCGGCGCCACCGCAGGTACGTTCAACCTGGGTTGGGGCGATAGTTCTGGTGCTCTTGACCGTCTCTCCGCTGTTGGTGCTATTACCGCTGGCGGTACATACGAAACGGTTCTTGCTTTCAACAGCAGTACGCAAGCGTTGGATCAATTCGCTGCCGACTTCAACACGGTTCGCGAACAGATCAACGACCTCGTTCTGGATGCCAACTACCGCGGCGTTAACTTGCTCCGTGGCGACAACCTGACGACCTTCTTCAACGAAGACAACACCAGCACGTTGGTTACACAAGGTGCGACGTTTACTTCGGATGGTTTGGGTCTGGTTGTGGCTAACTTCTCAAGCTCCGCTGCTATCGAACGATTCTCTTCGATTACGAGGGCGGCATTGAATGAAGTACGTAGCTTCGGATCTTCGCTGGCCAACAACCTGTCGATCATCCAGACGCGTCAAACGTTCACGCAAGAGACGATCAATGTTCTGAAAGCCGGCTCGGCCGACTTGACAGACGCTGATCCGAACGAAGAAGGTGCAAACCTGCTCGCTCTGCAAACGAGACAACAGTTGGGCGTTACGGCTCTGTCGCTGGCTTCTCAGTCCCAGCAGTCCGTACTCAGACTGTTCTAATAATTGTCTTTCGCGGCCCAGGAGGGGCGGCAAAAAGATTGAAAACAAAAACCGGCGGAAGAATCCGCCGGTTTTCTTTTGTGCGGTTTTTATTTTGGTGGGCAAAATTTGCCGATGGATTCCTTCAAATAATTTTGATTTTTAATGTTTTGGTCATCGAATTTTGATATAATGAATATAGTAGGAAGAACTCCTGCCATGACAAGAAAGGAAGAAATCCCATGGCCCTTGTAATCGATTTAAAACCCGGCGAAAAAATTCTGATAGGCACAGCGGTCATCACCAATGATTCGCAGCGCACGCGTTTACACATATCCGGCGAAGCCGCGATCTTGCGCGAAAAAGACGTTATGCAGGAACAAGATGCTAATACACCCTGCAAGAAAGTCTATTTTTTGATTCAGTGCATGTATATTTCGCCCGATCCGAAACAGTATTTCCAAAAATATTTCGGATTACTGAAAGAAATCCAACACGCCGCTCCTACTTTGTCGTTCGTGTTTTTGGCCATCAACGAAAAAATCATGGAAGGCCATTACTATAAGGCGATGCGCGATGCGCGTGAATTGATCAAATTGGAAGAGGAGTTGATTGGCCATGCCACCCAAGCACAGCCAGCCGCATAACCCCCATGCGTCCGCCGCGGGCGCCTACGGGATGAACGCACAGAAACACAGCGAAGATCCGCGTGAAATAGAGGCGCGCGCGCTATTGAAATCCGCGCAGTTCCTGCAGGATCTGCAGAATAATTGGGACGCGGCGGACAGCGAAATCATCCAGGAAACGCTTAAATACAACCGCGATATCTGGATGATGTTCTACGACACGGCCGTGGAAAATCCCGACGACGAACGTCCGCAAGATTTGCGTAACAATATATACAATCTCGCTAACTTTATCTTCAAGCGCGAGGTAGACATTCTGGCAAAGCCGGAAAAGAAAAAATTCGACATCCTTATAAGCATCAACCGCGATATCGCCGCTGGCTTGCTCGACGGTATCAAGAATGAACGTGCTGCAGCTGCCAAAGCAGCGCCCGCAGCGCCTTCTGCAACCGGCGCACCCGCCGCGGCAGACGCAGACACAAAAAAACCGCCCTCAGGCGGCTGGAATTCTTCCGCTTAAAATACCTTAAGCTTGCGTATCGATGGAAACCGGTGCGCTCGTCGTTACAGGCGCGGAGGTTACTGCAGGTGCAGAAACCTCAGACGTGGAAACTTCAGGCGCCGCTGTTTCGGCAACGCGTGGCTCATACGCAGTAGCGGTAGTGGTTTGCACTTCGGTATCTTCATAAGAAATCTTCGGCGCCACTACAGCCTGCGAGCGTTTATAAGCTTCGAGTTGCGCTTCGGAAGGAATCTGGCGGACAACATCACCCGTGTCGCGGTCGCGTTGCAGGAGAAGTGCTTTGTCGAAATTCACATCGACCTTGATGTAGAGAGAAATATATGGAGCTTGCAACGAAGCTTGTTGAACGCGCGCGGGGTTCGCGGCGAACGAATTTGCTACACTCTGCTGATCTGCGATCGCTTTTGTGTAGGCGGCGTTTGATAAAACTGAATTCACTGCTTCAAGCATGAATTTCCAAACCCTTATACTTCCAAAAAAGTGTACGGAAAAAATCGCACACTACCCTACTATCATATTACTGGAAAACAGGCACAAAGTCAATTTTTTTCGTTGTTTTCTTCAAATATTCGTGTAGTGAACATACCCGTGTATTAGAAGTAAGGAATTTTTAATTCTTTAGATTCCTCCCAATACATTCAAATTATTATAATAAATAAAAAATTATTACTTTATTTATTTGCTTTATACTTACTATTCTTTATCAACAAAAATAATATCTACAATAAAACTCTTTAATATCAGTTGCTTCGTCTGCGTTGTTCTTATACGTAGTCGCGCCAGTTCTTCTTAGCGATATTTTAACCGAAACCACCCCATAATATTTTCATATTACAAAATTATGGGTACGATTCATGTCTGACAATATTCACACTTATAGCGCCGAAATAACGCTCCTCCCCCCACCGACTACACAAAGATGGGTAAAATCCAGAAAGCTGGCCGTTATCAAGGCGATAGAAGGCGGCATCCTTTCCGACGAACAGGCCTGCCAGCGCTATTCATTGTCACAGGAAGAGCTGGATTCTTGGAAGCGCGCCCTGAATCGCTTCGGCCCTGGTGCCTTGCGCACGACCCATATCAATCGCTACCGCCGCAACGATCCGGCAAAACAGCCGCCTTCCCAACAAAGCTAGGAAATTCCTCGTTTTTAAGCTGTATGTGTGTCAACTAACCGTTTGACACCACCTGTATACTTCTTTAGATTATGAAAATTATGATTACAGTTTCAAAAGTCAGTATCGCCAGCGCCATGATGCTGAGCGTCGCAGCCCTTGGCTCGGCCGACGATGCCTTCGCGCAATCGCAGCAAAAGGCCCCCACTTCCGCGCGCAATATAGATGGCGTTATAGCCGATCTCGCGTTGCCCGTCGGGCACACAGCTTCCTATTTCAACGCTGCCACCAAAACCGCCGTACGCGAGTCTTGCGTGAAAAATGAAAACAACAATTCCGTTACCTGCACCGATGATGTAATCAGCGTGAGGGCGCAAATGCGTGTGAGAAACACGTTCACCGTAACGTTAGGAAGTGACGGCCAGATAAGCATTTCTGCACGCAACGGCACGTCACAAGAATGGAATTCCGCAACAAACAGACTTTTCAATACGACGATGGGGGAAGCTTCCAAAGTAACCTGGAGCAAATCCGCGCCTCTAGGCACCATGGCGTCCAACGGCACACATGTTTTGCAAAATGATGTTCTTCAATTGAACAAAACGGGTGAAGCCTCGGTAACCGGCCTGTCGATTATTCCGGTATCTCCCAATCGCGGCATTGCCGTTTCTTTGGGTTTTGACCGCAGCGCCGCCACCGTCACTTTAGGCACCATGCAGATCATTAAACCCGGCGAAATAGATCCGAATTTCGGGGTTCCCCGCGCTTTTAACGCGTATGACAGCGATTATTACAAGCTGGACAAGGCCGACCTGGGCGGACGTGATCGGGCTTACGCATTGAGACCATAGGCATTTTTGCCGTTTTTTCGTAAAATCACCCCTTGCCCTCATTAAGATGGGCGGTGGAAAAGCTCTTCAAAAGTGTTTATAATAGTTAATGAAACGCCCCCCGATTCGTGACACGGCACGAAGCCGGCCAAGGCGGTTAAATCTTGTTCACGCCCCTGTCCTCTCGGGGGTTTCTTCGTGGGCAGGAGATCCAAAGAACAATAAAACGGGTATAAAGATACGTGAATAGTTTTCTGGAAACATTGAAGCAGCTTGGCCCCGCCCGCCTCGCCATTATGGGTTCTGTCCTGATGGGGCTGATGATCTTTTTCATCTTCGTATCCCTCCGGGTGTCTTCCACCGAAATGAATTTGCTCTACAGCGATCTTTCCACAATCGATTCCGGCGCGATGGCCGCGAAACTCGAAGAAGTACAAATCCCCTACGAAGTTTCTACCGACGGCACGCGCATCATGGTGCCTGACACCGAAGTCGGCAAAGCGCGCATGCTTTTGGCGGAAGCCGGTTTACCGAACGGCGGATCGATGGGCTACGAACTCTTCGATAAAGAAAGCGGTTTTGGTACGACCAACGCTGTGCAGAATATCAACGCGATGCGCGCCCTTGAAGGCGAGCTCGCCAGAACAATTTCCTCGCTCGAGCCCGTACGCAGCGCGCGTGTCCACCTTGTGTTGCCGCAACGTGAATTGTTCGCACGCGAATCCCGTCCCGCTTCCGCATCCGTCGCAATCCAGCTTCGTCCCGGAAAACGTTTGGAAGGCGAACAAATCGCTTCCATTCAATCCTTGGTGGCCTCTGCCGTTCCTGAATTGAAAATGGAATCTGTATCCATTATCGATTCAAACGGCACGCTTCTGGCCCGCGGAGGCGAAGCATCCGAAACACAAGCTGCGATGAAGGCCGAGGAACTGCGCCTGAAGCAAGAACAGCGTTTGATCCAGACCATTGAAGACCTGGTCGGCCGCACAGTCGGCTACGGCAAAGTGCGCGCATCTGTTTCTGCGGAAATGAACCATGACCGCATTCAAACGGCGGAAGAATTGTACAACCCCGAACAACAGGTCGCCCGCTCTACGCAAACCGTAGAAGAAGCCGCGCAGGAACAAGAAGCTGGTGAAGAAAACGTCACGATGGAAAACAACCTTCCGGGTGTTGGCGAAAACATTCTGGGAACGAACGGTCCGCAATCGAATTCCAACCGCACTGAAGAAACAACCAACTATGAAATCAGCAAAACGGTGCGCAATACCGTGCGCGAAGGCGGCGAAATCAAACGCATGTCCATCGCCGTTCTGGTGGATGGTACTTACAAAACCGAAAAGAACGCCGAGGGCGAGGAAACCAAAACCTATCTGCCGCGCTCCGAGGATGAGCTCGGCCAGATTGAAGCTCTCGTAAAATCCGCGATCGGTTTCAGCGAAGAGCGCGGCGATACGATCGAAGTCGTCAACATGCCCTTCGCCGAAGTGGATGTATCCGAAGACCTGCCCGACAACACCATTCTCGGCTTTGACAAAAACAAACTTCTCGATGTTGCGGAAGTCGTCACCGTCGCCGTCATGATCATTCTCGTCATCCTGCTGGTTCTCCAGCCGATGGTGGGTCGCCTGCTCGCGGCTGAAGGCGGTACGGGCCTTGATGAAGAGACGGAAAAAGATTTGATAGGTTTGCGCCCCCCCGCACCCGCACTCGAAGGACCTTCACAGGAATTCGAACCTGCGGACCTGCTGGAGGAGGATGCGTCCAATATGATCGACGTCCAAAAGGTCGAGGGCAAAGTCAAAGCGTCTTCGGTCAAGAAGGTCGAAGACATCGTTGATGCCTACCCCACCGAAACGGTTTCCGTTATCCGTAGCTGGATGACGCAAGATTAAGCATAAGGTCAGATAGAGTATGCGGATCAGGGAAGACTATAGAACACTTACCGGCACCGAAAAGGCGGCCATCTTTATGCTCGCGCTCGGCGAGGATTACACCGCCAAGATTTTCGAACATATGGATGACGAGGAAATCCTTGAACTCTCCCAAGTCATGGCCACACTGGGTAAAGTCAACGCGAACGTCGTGGAACGCCTGTTCGTAGACTTCGCGGAACAAATGAGCTCTTCCGGTACGCTTGTTGGCTCTCAGGAATCCACGGAACGCCTGCTCTCTAAAGCGGGGATGAGCAAAGATAAGATCGACCAGATCATGGAAGAGATCCGCGGTCCCGCGGGTCGTACCATGTGGGAAAAACTCGCCAACGTGAACGAGGAAATCCTCGCAAACTTCCTGCAAAAAGAATATCCGCAGACCGTTGCGGTCGTTATGTCGAAAATCACTACGGACCACGCGGGTAAAGTGCTCGCCCTGCTTCCCGAAAGCTTTGCGATGGAAGTCATTCACCGCATGCTCCGGATGGAAGCCGTGCAAAAAGAAGTGCTCGATGACGTTGAAAAAACGCTGCGGCAGGAATTCATGTCGAACCTTGCCAGAACACAGCGCCGCGATTCCCACGAACATATGGCGGAAATCTTCAACAATTTGGACCGCGCCGCAGAATCCAAATTCATGGACGCGCTGGAAAAAACCGTACCCGAGAGCGCGGAAAAAATCCGCTCTCTCATGTTCACCTTTGAAGATCTGCAGAAAATCACGCCTGCGGGTATTCAGGCCATCATTCGTGCCTGCGACAAGGAAAAACTCCCCACTGCTCTCAAAGGCGCTACCGAAACATTGCGCGATTTGTTCTTCTCGAACATGTCCGAGCGTGCTGCAAAAATCATGAAAGAAGATATGGCCGCCATGGGGCCTGTGCGCTTGAAGGACGTGGAAGAAGCGCAGTTGCATGTCGTAGCCGTCGCGAAAGACCTCGAATCCCGCGGAGAGATCACCATTGCCACCGGCAACGAGGAAGACGAACTCATTTACTAGAGAAGTATGCTATACTGACCAATGGAACCGGACAAAAAATTCCTCTTTGACGTTAATGTCTTCGACGCACCGCCGAAGGAGGAGATCGTCGAGGACTTACCGCCTCCGCCCCCCGTATTCTCCGAAGAAGAGCTTGCCGCCGCCAAGGATATAGCTTTTGAAAAAGGCCGCCAGCAGGGCCAGAAGGAACAGGTTGAATCCCGCGAGCAGTTCGTGGCCCAGACATTGGCCACCATAGCGGAAAACTTCTCCAAACTCTTTGCAGCCGAAACGGTGCGCGAAAGCATCTTTGAAAAAGAAGCACTTAAAATCGCTATCGCCTCGCTCGATGTCCTATTCCCTTCGCTGAACGATAAGATCGGGCGCGAGGAAGTATTGAAAGTGGTTGAAAAAACACTCTCAGACCATAGAAAAACCAAGGAAATATCCATATCTGTACCTGTAGGCATGAAGGGCGAGATCGAAACTCTTATCACGCGCATCAGGGCTAACGAGCATGACGAGGTACTATGGCGGGTGTCCGAAGACCCCGCTCTGGCCCAAGGCGATTGCGACCTTGAATGGAGCGACGGCGGCGCGGTGCGGGATTCAGGCCGTGCGGCCCGCGATATCCGCCGGAATCTCGAGGGTTTGCTGGGTCATCCGGTCGCCTTATTGGGCGATAGTGAACCGGCGCAGAGTGATGTATTATCTAAAGAGAATACCGAATCGGCAGGAGACAAGTCATGAGCGACGAAACCCAAGAAAACAAGGATCTGTCCTATAACCAGATTCAAGAAGCCGAAGGCGCGCGCGAAGCCGAACGCGAATGGCCGATCGGCGAACCGATGGCTAACGATGTTTCCGCCATCTACGACATCCCTGTCCAGATTTCCGCCGTGCTCGGCCGCTCCACCATGCAGGTCAGCCAACTTTTGAAACTCGGACGCGGTGCCGTTGTAGAACTCGACCGCAAAGTGGGCGAAGCCATCGACATCTACGTCAACAACCGTCTTGTCGCGCGCGGTGAAGTCGTGGTCGTGGAAGACAAGCTCGGCGTTACGATGACCGAGATTGTTAAATCCGACCGCAGCTAGGTAATCCCTTTCGCAATGACAGCTTCCGATAACACAGATTTGTATCAGGCGGCCATTGCAGCGTTCACACTGGTAGCCAACGCTGACGGCCAAGTGCATGTCGCGGAGCTGATGAAGCTGGTGAATGTCTTTAAATCGCACGGTGTCTTCAAGGATGTGGGCCCCGATCAAATGCAAAAAGACATTTTCGATCTTGTGAAGGAACTGAACGAGGATTTTGAAAAGGAGAAGCCGAGAATGCTCTCCGTCATTGGCAGGGTAAAGGATGATGCCAGAGCCTGTGACCTGATAGTAAAAATTGCACGGCTGACCTTACTCGCGGATGACCGCGTGATGGAAAGCGAAGAGAAAATAGTGGCCGATATACACCGCACACTGGGTGTTTCGGAACAATAAAGAGAGAACTGAACTATGCGTTTAATGATCGTCGGACATCTTGAAGGTTATATCTCCGTTGCCGGAAAAATCGCGCTCCAAAAAGGCGCGAAGGTTATTCATTGCGAAGACACCGAAGAGGCCTTGGGCGCTTTGCTGAACGGCAAAGGCGCCGATGTCGTTATGTGCGACATCAAACAAAAAATCGGGCCGTTCGTCAAAGCGCTAGAAGAAAACCGCATCGTCATCCCCGTCGTCGCTTGCGGAATCGGCAATGATGCGCGCACGGCCGTGAAGGCCATTCAGGACGGCGCGAAAGAATACGTTCCTCTTCCGCCCGATGCGGAACTAATCGCGGCTGTATTGGAAGCCGTCACGGAAGAACCCTCATCCATCATCGCCAACGACATCGCGATGCAGAATGTTTTGAAACTCGCCGACAAAATAGCCCCTTCCGAAGCCACTGTCCTTATTACGGGCGAAAGCGGCACGGGCAAGGAAATCATGTCGCGCTACATGCACAAGAAATCCAAACGCAAAGACGGCCCGTTCATCGCCGTCAACTGCGCCGCCATCCCCGAAAATCTTTTGGAATCCGAATTGTTCGGACATGAAAAAGGCGCATTCACGGGTGCAAATGGCCGCCGCATCGGCAAATTCGAAGAATCTAATGGTGGCACGTTGCTGCTCGACGAAGTATCGGAAATGCACCCATTGTTGCAAGCCAAACTGCTCCGCGCCATTCAGGAAAAAGAAATCACACGTATCGGCTCCAACGACGCCGTAAAGGTGGATGTGCGCATTCTGGCAACATCGAACCGCGATCTGGAACAATCCGTCCAAAAAGGTGAATTCAGGGAAGATTTATATTTCCGTTTGAATGTCGTGAATATCCGCCTGCCCGCCCTGCGCGAACGCCCGGGTGACATTTTGCCGCTCGCACAATTCTTCACGGACAAATACGCCGAAGCGAACGGCGTTGCCAAAAAGAAACTGTCCAAAGAATCCCAAAAGAAACTCAGCGCCTATAACTGGCGCGGCAACATACGCGAACTTGAAAACACGATGCACCGCGCGATTTTGATGAGTCTTGAAAATGAAATCGAACCCGACGCAATCCATATTTCAGATACCGCTTTTTCCACGGGCATCGGGTCAAGCGCCGCGACACCGAACAACGCACCCAGCGCTTCTGGCGTCGGCAAAGTATCGTCCGCTCCCGTCAAGAATGCGGGTGTGGTCGAAGGCATGATCGGCCGTACTATTGCCGACGTAGAACGCGACATGATCATTAACACGCTGGATCATTGCTTGGGCAACCGCACGCACGCGGCAAATATTCTGGGTATTTCCATCCGCACGCTGAGAAATAAGCTCGCCCAATACAAAGACGAAGGCGTGGAAGTACCGCCTGCGGTCGGCGGCGGCCTCTAAATCAAACTATATTAGAATGAATATCCGGGAATTGCTTCCTGCTGGGCGGCGATTTCGTTATTCTCGCGGATCTGGTCGGCCATCTTTTCTTCCAGATCGTCCATCATGGCATCAAAGCCTTTGCCCCAAGCCGAGAACTTGCTCGTATCCATTCCGCCCGGCACGATCGGCGTTCTTTGAAAACGGCTGATCTTGCCTTCTTTGTATCCGACATTCGTTGCAGGGGTGGTTTGTTCGAACGCGAAAGTTTGCGTGGGCAGAACATACACGCTCGAATTTTCGACGCCGGTGTTTTCGGCTTCGTGCGCGCAGGCAGCCAGCGTGAGGGACAAAATTAAAAGGGAAACAAAGCGCATGGGAATTCCGAGAAGATTAACGTAGGAAGATTCTAGCATCCCCGAATCGGCATTTCCACCACCCCATACAAAACTATGCACAAAAAAGCCCGCCTCTGCACGGCGGGCTTTTTCAGGAGGTCTCTCTCTTAAACTATTGTACTTGTACCGGCGTTACGGGAACAAATTCCGGTTGCGGCGCGATCAGCGTAACTTCCACTTTGCGGTTTTCAACGCCTGCGGGCATCGCGGTGGCCGGCGAAGAAATGAAGGGTTTCAGTTTGGCTTCGGTAACGCCTTTGGCAACCAGAGCGTCACGCACCGCGGCGACGCGGGCATTGACAAGGTTGGTGGCGAATTCACCCTGCGTCGTGGCAAAGCCTGTGAGCGATGCCGTGTAAGATGCGTTTTCCGGTGCTTTCAAAAACTGTGCGATATACTCGATCGTGTTTGCTGAAGCGGGATCGGGAATATTGCTGTTCTGGGCGAACTCTACATTGTAAGCCTGCGGCATCGCCGTGGCGGCAACACCGGCGGCAGGCATCATCAAGGATGCGATTGATTGCTCGAACGTGCCTTTGCATTCAGCATAATGTGCTTCGTCCACGGCTTCTTCGGCGCGTTCCAGCCAGCAATCAAAGCTCGTTTGTGCTTTTGCAAGCGCTTGCTGGTTTTCAGGAGATTTTTGTTCTTTCAATGCGGCGATCAGTTCGGAGCGTGCTTTGTTCAATTCGGCCGCCTGCTCTTCCGTAACATCGAAGTTGGAAACTTTGGAAGGCACGACAATTGTACCCTTGGAAGCGGTCAGCGCTTTTTGCGTGTACATTTTTGCGGCTTTGTAATCGAAAGCTTTGTCGTTTTCGTAGCGCGCCATTTCGTAATAGTCGCGGGCGAGGTAATCATTAAGAGGTGCCGCAATACCTGCGGCGGGCTGGATATCCTGTGGTTGCGTGTACGCGGCCACGGTGGTGTTTTTGGATTTCATCGCTCCATCAAGCGCAGCCATGTCGTCGCTGTAATGGCCACAAGCGCCAAGTGCGAGAGCCAGAGTGATAACGGCAAATGTCGAAATGTTTTTCATCGGTAACAGACCCCTTGGAAAAATTATTTGCTATAACTACGCCATATTATTGAAAATGGCAAGCATTCTTATAGGTAAATAGTAAGCCGATTTGCATCTCTTGCCTAGAGTTTCCCAAATAGACAGGAATTTCAAAGGCTAACGCCTAGCGCGCAAAACGCTGATTTCCCTATACAAATCGCCACGTTGGGCCTTAAAATGGGAGGAATTAACGTTCTCCGTCTTAACCTGAAGTTCCTTAATAAGTTAACGCACCCTATGGCCCTACCCGCCCCAGCCCCTCAGCCGGCCGCCAATCCCAACAGCGGTATGAACCAAGCACGCAGTGCCATGGGCGGAGTCTTGCGCGGGGATGTTTTGCTCGCGCTCGGCATCGTCATCATTTTGGTGTTCATGCTGATCCCCATTCCCAAATTCCTATTGGACATGGGTTTGGCATTATCGATTCTGTTTTCGATTTTCATTTTGATGCTGACGCTCGCTATCCGAAAGCCGCTAGAATTTTCCACCTTCCCCACCGTACTTCTGATTTCTACGGCACTGCGTCTCGGTTTGAACATCGCGGCGACGCGTTTGATTTTAGCACACGGACATGAAGGAACGGATTCCGCAGGCGCAATCATTCAAGCCTTCGGCGGATTGATTATTTCGGGAAGCTATATCGTCGGCGGTATCGTCTTCGCCATTCTGGTCATCGTAAACTTCGTCGTTATCACCAAAGGTTCGGGCCGTATCGCGGAAGTCGCGGCGCGTTTCTCCTTGGATGCCATGCCCGGCAAACAAATGGCGATCGATTCCGATTTGTCGTCGGGTTTGATTACGGAAGAAGAGGCGAAAACACGCCGCAAAGAACTGGAACAGGAAAGCGGATTCTTCGGGGCCATGGACGGTGCGGCAAAATTCGTGCGCGGTGATGCCATCGCCGCCCTGCTCATCGTGTTCATCAACATCATCGGCGGCATTATCATCGGCACGGTCCAAGAAGGCATGCCGATCGGTGAAGCTGCGCAAACCTATACCGTTCTGACCATCGGTGAAGGTCTTGTATCGCAAATCCCCGCGCTGATCGTTTCCATCTCCGCCGGTCTTTTGGTTTCGAAGGCCAATGTCGAAGGCACCGCGGACCAAGCGTTGCTTGACCAGTTCCAGCGCCATCCGAAAGCGATGGCCATGTCGGCAGGTTTGATGCTGGTCATCGCCCTCGTCCCCGCCGTTCCGTTTACGCCCTTCGCGTTTCTTGCGGCCGTGTTCGGCGGACTTGCTTATGTTTCATGGCAACGCCAAGTGGTCGAAAAAGAAACACAGGCGCAGGCCCTGCTTCCAAAACCCGGAACACCAGGCGCCCGTCCTGCGGAAGAACCGATCTCGAAGGCACTCGCGATGGATATCATCCGTCTCGAACTCGGTTACGGGTTGTTGTCGTTGGTCCAAGGCGAAGGCGGCAACAAACTGACCGACCAGATCAAGGGCCTACGCCGTCAATTGGCCGAAGATATGGGATATGTTCTTCCCGCCGTGCGCATTCAGGATAACCTGCAACTTCCTGCCAATGCCTATGTCGTGAAGGTAAAAGAAATCGAAGCAGGCCGCGGCGAGGTGCGCGCAGGGATGTTGATGGCAATGGACCCGACGGGTTCACCCATCACACTTCCCGGTGAAAACACCGTGGAACCGACATTCGGTTTGCCTGCCATGTGGATCGACGAACAATACCGCGAAGAAGCGCATTTTAAAGGCTACACGGTTGTCGATGCGCCGACCGTCATCACCACACACATCACAGAACTCGTCAAAGACAACATGGCGGATCTTTTGTCTTACGCCGAAACACAAAAACTGCTCGACGAACTACCCAAGGAATATCAAAAACTGGTTGCCGATGTTATTCCCGCGCACATGACCGTGGGCGGACTCCAACGCATCTTGCAAAATCTTGTTTCCGAGCGTGTGTCGGTGCGCGATCTTCCCACTATTCTCGAAGGCATTTCCGAAGCGGGCGCATACACAAAGAACATCGCCTATATCACAGAACATGTGCGCACACGCCTCGCCCGCCAGATATGCGATATGAACACCAGCCAGGCAGGATTTCTGCCTCTGCTCACACTTTCGCCGGAATGGGAACAGGCCTTCAGTGAATCCCTGCTTGGTGACGGCGAAGACCGCCAGCTCGCCATGGCGCCGACACAACTGCAAAACTTTATCTCGAGCGTACGCGATGCTTATGAGAAATTTTTGCAGATGGGTGAAACACCCGTGTTGCTCACCTCGCCTACGATACGCCCGTTCGTACGCTCGGTGATTGAACGCTTCCGCCCCCAAACAATCGTAATGTCACAAAACGAAATCCATCCCAAAGCGAAAATCAGAACGCTGGGCCAGGTATAAAGGAGTTACGCCATGAAAATACTCGTGCATTGGTTCTTATCCGCTGTTGCGGTTTGGCTTGTATCGGAAATCGTTCCGGGCTTCATGGTTGCGAGCCTTGGCTCTGCGCTTATTGCCGCAGCCGTCATCGGTCTGGTTAATGCCACGCTGGGTTTGGTGTTAAAGGTTCTTACCTTCCCCTTCACGATCATGACGCTCGGGCTCATCTGGCTTATCATCAACGGGCTTATGTTGCTGGTAGCGGCCCAACTGGTTCCGGGTTTTGCCATCACAGGCTTCCTCGCCGCGTTCTTGGGTGCCATTGTGCTCAGCATCGTAAACGCCATCCTGCGGACATTGTTTGAAAAAGACTAGAGCGCTATAAAATCAAACGCTTACAGAAAAAATTTGGTTAAAATCCTGCGCCCGTATACAACACGCGCATGAGTAGGCTTTCTTCGAAACCTTATACCAGTTCTTTACTGAATGTCCTTTTGCGCTCCGAACTTTCGGATGTCGAGAAGCCCGATATTTCGACTATCGGGGTTGTGGGGGCGTTGTTCGATAAGGATTACAATCTGTTTAGGGACGATGAAGTCACCATCAAGCGCACCGTCGCCGTTTTAAAGCGCGCCGGGATTACCGTCGCTAACATCCCTTCGTTCCAGTTTTACAATCTGCTTCCGCCCATCAAGAACGATTTTTTTCAGGCAACCCTGCCCGGGTCTGATGCTCCGCAGGCCGACTTGTTGATAGTCTGCGCTGTCTGCAACATCCAGGCAGACTATCTCACTATCGATAAAATGCACCCTTTGCAAAGAGGCCGCGCGTACGAAAATTTTGGCGAAGCGTACCACGATCTTTACAAGGGATATAATTTCAACCGCGAGGTCAGTATCAGCCCTTATTACAAAGTGCCAAACGCATGGGCCACAGGTGCACACAATGCCGGCGCCAAAATCGTCGTAACGCGCGGCGGCGAACATGACGAAATCCACAGCGGCGATTTCCTGCGCGGAGACTATTATGTTGCCGCCATGCCGACATCAGAAAGATTTGAAAGAATTTCCGCAACCGTTTCAGGCTCATTAGGTGTAGTGGTTCACCGCGATGCCGTAGCCGGCTTTAAAACAACTGCCGATGCACAAGATCTGCTGGGCCAGAGGATTTTGGCACTCTGATCAAGGTTGCGCGCTCCATTCGCTCGCACGCGGCTCGGGCTGTTTATCCCAACCCCATGAATGAGCGGCAACCATCAGCAAAGCGGGAATGGCCGCGGCACTTGCGAAGTTTGTAATCAGTTTTTTCTCAGTGAAGGCATTGCGCACACGTTCCAGGAAAGTACGCCCCGTACTGCGCGCCAATTCCATGCCGTTAAACATGACAGAGCCGCCCAAAAAGCCTGCAGTGCAGAAATAAAATCCGGCATTCTTGATATCGATTGAGGAAGCGACCATAGCGGGAGCCAAAGGGGCAACGCCGCCTGCAAGACTCGCCAAACGGAATGTCTGGCGCAAGACCCATGGGAATCTTTTCTGGTCTGGTTCGTTTGTATCGGACATATCACACTCTTATTACCTTCAGCCTTCTTACGCTATCACTGGGAAAACTGACAAGAAAAACCGCTAAATCCCGCCGTATACAAGCCTTTTTGGCGGTATAGACATAACTTCAAATTGTCTTTACGCTGGGCTATACTGATTCCCAAGACGTACGTTTCATCGAACTTTAGGTATAATTTCTGCCATGCGGCTAAAATCGTTCACGGCCAACACTATGAAAGATGCCATGCAAATGATCCGCGAAACGCTCGGCGAAGACGCCATCATTGTCTCGACGCAAGAGATGGTGGGAGGCAAAGGCGTGCGCGTGACTGCCGCTATCGACAAAGACACCGAAGCCACCATGCCCAAACAGGCTTCCGATGCCGCGCTTCAGGATTGGCAATATCAAGATGACGATGACGAAGCCACGGTGGTCGAAGAAATCACCGAAGTCATGCTCCGCCATGCAGTCCCTGATGAAGTTCTGGATTCCGTCGTCGGTGCCGTCAACATTATGGGACTTACAGAGTCTCGGAATGCACTGTTTGCAGCCTTGCAGAATTTGTTCGTGTTCAAACCACTTCCTACAAAATCCTACGGCCACCCGCTTTTGTTGGTCGGGCCTCCCGGTGCGGGCAAAACACTCTGTGCCGCCAAGATCGCCGCACGCGGTGCCCTGAACGGAATCAAAATGGCCGTGATCACCACAGACACGGTGCGCGCAGGCGGTGTCGAACAACTCGAAGCCTTCACACGTTTGATGAAGATTGATTTGAAGAAAGCCGCCTCGCCTAAAGAGCTGCGTGAGCGCATCGCCGAAGCGCAAGCCGCAGGCGCGGACCAGATCGTCATCGACACGGCAGGCATCAATCCCTTCGAACCTGAATCCGTGAAAGTCATCGCCCGTTTGATCGGCGCAGCGGATTGCGATCCTATTTTGGTGATACCCGCAGGTATCGACGCCGATGAATCAGGTGAAATCGCCCGCGTGTTCGCAACCATAGGCGCAAAGGCCATGATTCCTACCCGCGTGGACGTGGCCCGCCGCCTCGGATCGGTGCTTTCGGCTGCACACTATGGTGGCCTCGTTCTTGCAGAAGTATCCAATACAGCCAAGGTGGCAGACGGGCTTTCCCCGCTGTCCGCCAAACGTATGACCCAATTGTTGATGCCGCGGGCAGAAGCCGCCGAGGCTCTCGCCAACGCCAGAAAAGCAGGTTAGAATCCATGTCAGACATGACACTAGACACGAAACCAAACGATCCGCAGACCGCCCCGCCCATCTTCCGCCGGGGGACAAACATCGTGGCCGTTGCTTCGGGCAAAGGCGGCGTAGGCAAAACTTGGTTTTCGATAACATTGTCACATGCTCTCGCCAAGGCAGGCAAAAAAGTCCTGCTGTTCGATGGTGATCTTGGCTTGGCCAATGTGGACGTCCAGCTCGGCCTGATGCCCAAACGCGATTTGAACGATGTCATTCGTGGCCGCCTCGGTCTGGATAAAGTTACCCAAAGATATGAAGAAGGCGGTTTCGATATCGTTGCCGGACGCTCGGGACAAGCCTCCCTCTCCGCACTTCCTTCACAACGTTTGACTCTGCTCCGCGATCAATTGCTCGAAGTCGCAAATTCCTACGATGTCGTCATTCTCGATCTCGGCGCGGGTGTTGATCGTACCGTGCGCATGTTCTCCGCAACCGCGACAAAAACATTGCTGGTTGCGACAGATGAACCGACCTCTTTGACCGATGCTTACGCGTTTATCAAACTCGGTTCCGCCGCGGGCATGTCCAAACATATTTCGATCGTCATTAATCAGGCATCTTCGATCACCGAAGGAGAACGCACATATAAAACACTCCTCAAGGCATGCGAAAACTTCCTGCGTTTGACGCCCCCGCTCGCGGGTATGATCCGTCATGACAGCCGTGTTAAGGATTCCATCCGTCACCAGACGCCGATCCTGATCCGCTCACCCAATGCCGATGCCGCAGAAGACGTGCAGAAAATTGCCCAAAACGTGCTGGCGGAACTGGCCGTTGAAGCCAAAAAGACCGCCGCCGCTTAATTTCCTTCCCTTTTTTCGGGTTTTTTCCTACTCTTACCGCAACAAGAAACGGTCAGAGTGAGTGGTGTTGTGGAGTTAAACGAAAATTTCGAGGAACAAGTGCGTCCGCGCCGACACCGTCCGCAGATTGCGGTGCGTTTCAATCCTCATGCATGGCGACCCATTTTCGACAACGTCAGCGGCTACGCTTATGCCTTGAACATACCGCAAGCGGGCGATGTCAGACCCGGTGAACTTTTACAAAAACCCGGACTTGAAGGAATCGTCGAGCGCCGCCCATCGACCAGCCCGTCCGATCTTCAGGCAAGATTGAGAGCGGACGGCCTGAATCTTTTCGACTTTCCCATAGCAGGCAATGGCCATGTCATTGCGATTTTTTCAAATGGTAAAAAGGAGCGCGCTTTCCGTCAGGATTCAAACGGGTTCTGGTCCTACCTCCCCGAGGGTGAACGCATGCGCTGTGGCAAACCTTTTTTGCCCAGACAATATGATGAATCCCAAAAGCCCATGAAAGATATCTTCAAAGCGAATTTGGGAGATTACAAACAATTCGTGACCTTTGCCTCCACTCCCTATGCCGGCGTTTCTTACTACAAGCGCCTAACCCTGACCAACGAGGCTTTGCAGCCTTTTTGCCGAGCAACCCCTGCCGAAATCAAGCTGGCCCGCCACCTTACCTATTAAACTCCTTATTTCGCTTTAAGGATTTCGGTCATATAATATAAGTATGGCCCCGCCCAACAACATACCGCCCGTTACCCCTGCACCTGCAAAACCTGCGGGGCAATCGGGTCAGGTGTTGCAGGTCGTCACCCTTCCCGAGGGTTTGAAAAACAACGCGCGCGCGATACGACTCGAAGGCGAAGTCATCGGCCAGAACAAAGACGGCTCCACGCGCATCAAAACCGCTGAAGGCAATATCGATGTCACGTTCCGTGGCAAACAACCGCAAGTCGGAACAAAACTGGAAGTGGAAGTACCTGCGGGTAATCCTCCGCGCAACATAACTGTGCGACCCGCGCCCGTCGTGCCGCAACCTTTGCCGACCATTCCGACATTGCCGCAAACGCCAACAACGCAAACACCTATGCCTCTTCCGACGGCTCCCTCGCCGCAACCCATCACGCCCGATAAACCGACACAGCCGACCACACAGCAACCTGCGCCGACGCAACCTACAACCAAGCCCGCACCTTTGCCATCGCTGCCGCCGCTGACAACTGGCGACATTGTGGAGATGGTGCCGTTACCCGAAGTGTTTGCACAAACGAAGACCGCACTGATACCCAATGCACCGTTGCCTCAACCGCCTGCCCAGGACAACAATGCGCCCAAACCAATTGTCAACGCGGGAGCGCCAATCGAAGACGACATCGTTCAAAAACCGCAATCGGGAATCGTGAATGCGCTTTTGCAATCCTTGAAAGCGAGTCTGCCCAATCTTTTGCCGCCGCCGAACTTGAACCCGCAAACGGGCCAGACGACCATGCCGCTTCCTGCGAACACAGTTACGGCAACGAGCATAACCCTTTTGCCTACCAGTGCCGCAACAACGCAGATTGTTATTCCCGATTTGCCGCAAACCGCGCCGTTGATTGCCAAAATCATGGCGATCACGTCGCCGACGGGACAGACGATGTATGCGCCGCCCGAACCCGTTGTGACTCAGACAGGAAATTCGATAGTCCCGCAAACACCTGTTCAAAATGTAACTGTTACGGTCACGTCCCTGACGCCGCAAAACCAACCCGTCGTTCCTTTGCCGCTCAACATAAACGGCGCGGTGCAGAATTTCGTCATTCAAACACCGCCTGGAACACTGCCGGTCGGAACGCAGATCACTTTCATGCCAATACCGCAGCAAACCGCAACGGGCATTCCTTCGGTGGTGCCGCAGGCATGGCGCGGCTTTTTACCGTTCCTGCAGGCGTCTTCCACATGGCCGATCATGGACGATATTTTTCAAAGCTTTTATCAAGCGACGCCGCAAGCCGCGCAAGTTCTTGGCCGCGTTGTTCCGTCACCTGCCAACGCACAAAATCTGGGCTCTGCTATCATGCTGTTTGCTGCCGCCGCGCGGGCGGGTGAATTGCAGAACTGGCTTGGTGACAAGAAATTAGAGATGATTCACAAACTCGGGAAAGACTCGCTCATCTCGCGTTTATCCGCCGAAACAGCTTCGCTTTCCAACAACAACGATTTGCCTGCAACGGAATGGAAAAGCCTTCCCATTCCCATGCTGTGGCAGAATGAAATTTCCAAGGTAATGTTCCATGTGCGTCAGGAGCCGAACGAGGGAAGCAAACAGGATAAAGACGGCAACACGCGTTTTATTCTCGATCTGTCCCTGCCACGCATGGGGGAAGTGCAACTCGATGGTATAGTGAATGGCAAACGTCTCGATCTGATCGTCCGCACGCAAATGCCGGTGAGCTATCCTATGCAAGAAGCGATGAAAGTTGCCTATGCGGGCGCGCTCGAAGGTTCAGACGTGTTCGGAGAATTGTCGTTCCAAGGCGATCTGAAACAATGGATGCATGTCATCAAGGGTGACGAGAACTTTACAGCCTCGATCTAAACTTCTTCTTCCTTGCGCCGGAACGCTTCTATGCCAAGATCATCCATCTCGCGCGTTTCCTTGTCTTCCGCTTCTTTCTTATCGGCCTTTTCGCGCTCTGACTGCACAATCTCGATGCGTTTCATGTTGGCGAAGGCTTCGCGCACGTCTTCCTGTGCAATTTGAATGCGCAGTTCCAGTTTTTGTTTTTCAACGTTCATGCGCTCCAAAGACCGATGAATGTTTTGGGAAAAGCGCCCGAAATATGCATACATTTCCAGCGTGCCGTTTTGGTCGAGCACTTCGCGTTCCGTGCGCAGGCGTTCTATCAGGATATTCTTGTTTTCCTCGATCATCTCAACCTGGCGGTATAATTCAGCAAGCATCTTCTGCTTCTCATCGACCGTGTGACGGCGCAATTTGATAAGGGAGAGCAGATTGGCCATTTATCAGATCTTCTTGCGCGGCGGCACAGGGAATCCCTTCTGGAATTCCTGTGATTGTTGCGAAGGCTGGTCCCCACCATAGGGAAGACCCAAAATCGCTGCGAGTTTGGAGAACGATTCATCGATCGTGTTGGATTCTTCCTTGTTCTGACGCAGAAAATCTTCCAGTGCGGGATAACGGGCGATGGCTTCGTCCACTTCGCGGTCAGTTCCTTTGCGGTAAGCGCCAAGACGGATCAATTCCGCCATGTCTTCGTAACGCGAGATAAGTTGCTTGGCGCGTGTGACAATCATGTTCTGCTCTTGGCTCAAACATTTCGGCATGGCGCGGGAAATGGATTTCAAAACATTGATGGCGGGATAACGTCCGCGCGTGGCTATCGCCCGTTCCATGACGATGTGCCCGTCCACGATACCGCGCACTGCATCGGATATAGGTTCGTTCGTATCATCACCTTCGACCAGAACGGTGAACAAGCCCGTAATAGAACCCTCGCCCTGCACGCCGGGGCCCGCACGTTCCAACAAACGTGATAATTCACCGAACGTCGTGGGTGGATAGCCTTTCGATGTCGGCGGTTCACCTGCGGACAATCCGATTTCACGCTGCGCCATCGCAAAACGCGTAACGGAATCAATCAGACACAAAACTTCCTTGCCCTGCATGCGGAAATATTCCGCAATCGCCAGCGTCATATACGCGGCTTGTCTGCGCATCAACGCGGGCTCGTCGCCCGTGGACACAATGACGACGGAACGGGCCAGACCGTCCTCACCCAAATCGTCTTCCAGAAATTCCTGCACCTCGCGGCCACGTTCGCCGACCAGGCCGATCACGGAAACATCGGCTTCGGTGTAGCGCGCCATCATCGAGAGTAAAACGGATTTACCCACGCCGGACCCCGAAAAAATCCCCATACGCTGGCCGTGGCACGTGGATAGAAATGTATTCACCGCGCGCACGCCCAGATCGAGCTTTTCACCGATGCGCTGCCTAGCATGCGGCAAGGGCGCTTTGTTCTTGAGTGGAATGGGATGTGCCCCTTGCATCATCGGGCCCTTGCCGTCGATAGGCTGGCCCAATGCGTTTATCACGCGGCCCAGCCAGCGGTCATCGGGCGCGACCACGGCTTCTGTCCTTTGAATGACGGCAGGACAGCCGAGGCCCACACCTTCCAATGTGCCGAAAGGCATCAACAGCGCGCGGTTCTCACGAAAACCGATGACCTCGCACGGAATGTCTTTGTCAGGTTTGGGACGCAAATGAACTATGGAGCCAATCGAAAGCTCCTTGCCGAAACCCGATATTTCGACCAGCAGGCCAAGCACTTTCACAACCGTTCCGTGAAGTTCGAAACTGGGGATGGGTTTTATCGATGCGAGGGCTTTTTCCGAGAGGCGTTCCATCCTCTCAGTTTAAGGCTTTATCGGCTTTCTGTCATCTTTTCTATCGCCCAATAGGCGCAGAAAATCCCTGCAATCAGTCGAAATCCTTGCGCGGAGGCAGAATGGTTCCGGGATATTTTTCATGCTTTTTGATGACGCGCTCTAAAGTCCCCGTCCACAAGAGAGAGTCGATGGCCACATCCAGCATGCGTTTAAGCGAATACTCATCATGCGGAAGAATGAGGGCCGCGCCATCGGCACGCCATGTGGTTTTGCCGATCTGCTTTATCTTGCCGGGATTGGCCTTCATATAGGCTTCAGCGATGGCGGCTTCGGTAAATGTCACATCGGCTTTGCCCGATATGACGTTCTCGAAACGGTCGGTCGCGGGAGTCAAACCGGACAGTCCGAGCGGTGTTGCCTTGGAAAACTGTTCGTTGATTACGGCCTGCCACATTTCCCCATCGTTAAAGACGATCTTCACGCCTTCTTTGTTCACGTCATCGAATGTATTGAATCTTTTTTCATCGATGCGCACATACATGTTGGATGGCAGAAACATAAAAGGTTTGGAAAAATCCCCGCCGAACGTGCGTGCGGGCGTCTGGAAATATCCCGTGCAGTTCGCGTCATACCGTGTGCCTAGACCTTGGAACAGCGTGTCCGTACCCACTTCTTCGGTCCATTCGATTTTGATGTTAAGCGCCTTGCCCAGTTCTTCCATGAAATCATACGAAATTCCCGAATATTTTCCCGTGTTGGGGTCTTTTTCAAAATAAGTCGGATAGATCGTGTAGGCGCATTTGAGTGTCATGGTTTTGACAACGCGTTTGTAAACCTCGTTGGGCACCGCATCGGATGCATAGGAGGGAAACGCTAGAACCAAAGCTGAAAAAATTAAAAATCCGGAAATCAGTTTCATGAAACTTTCCTATAAATGCATGAATTCCGCCGAGGATAGCATATGTCCTAACTGCCAAAAAACGTCAAAAACCTTAACATTATGAAAATAAAGAAAAAATTGCCGATAATTTCACAATTTTTGTTAACCTTTTTAAAAGTATGTTAATATTTTTATTAATAAAGTTTAACGGTAACCACCGACATAAACGGCTAACGCAATTTTTAGACAAAGGGGTCAACAATGCGGGTTCTATTGGTAGAAGACGATAGCTCGACGGCCAAAAGTATCGAACTGATGCTTAAAAGCGAAGGATATGTCGTAGATACCACCGATCTGGGCGAGGATGGCATGGATCTGGGGAAAATCTACGATTACGACATCATAATTCTGGATCTTATGCTGCCCGACATGGACGGCTACGACGTGCTCAAAAACCTGCGCGCCGCGAAGATCGAAACACCCATTCTCATTCTTTCCGGTCTTGCCGAACTTGATAACAAGATCAAGGGCCTCGGCTTCGGCGCGGATGATTACTTAACGAAACCTTTCGACAAACGCGAACTGATTGCCCGTATTCAGGCGATCGTGCGTCGCTCCCAAGGTCATTCGCAATCCAAAATCATCACGGGCCGCGTCGTCGTCAACCTCGACACGCGCACGGTGGAAGTGGATAACAAAACCCTTCACCTCACGGGCAAGGAATACGGCATCATGGAATTGCTTTCCTTGCGTAAGGGTACGACCCTGACCAAGGAAATGTTCCTTAACCACCTTTACGGCGGCATGGACGAACCCGAAGTGAAAATCATCGACGTGTTCATCTGCAAACTGCGCAAAAAGGTCGAACAAGCCACAGGTGGCGATTCCTATATCGAAACCGTCTGGGGCCGCGGATATGTTCTGCGCGACCCTGCCGAAGGCGCAAGCACCGGCACTGCGAAAAAAGCCACGGCTTAACATCAATTACAAAGAAACCCCTGCTTTAAGCGGGGGTTTTTTTATGCTTTAAATAACCCCCATGGGGAAATACTTCCAAAATATGTCCGTACATATCCTGCTGACTTTTGTGGCCGCGCTTGCCATCCTGTTTTTCCAAACGAAAGACCGCTGGCAGGAAGCGCCCTACGCCGATGAAGTCACGTATATGGCCATCGCCCTTCCCCTTTTTGATACGGGTATCTATCAGGACGGAAATTTCCGCAATGTCAGCGGCAAAGAAGGTAAAAACGGTGAAGGCATGTTTTTCGCCCCGCTCTATCCGGCTTTTCTGACTGGCTTGATGAAACTCTCGACGCCCTTTGCGGATACCGTGCGTTGTTCCGTTAAAAATGCCACGCCCGAAGATATCGCCGAAAAATGCGCGCCCCTCAACCTAGAAATTCTGATCGTCATACAAATCATATTGATGTCGCTGGGCGCGGTATGTGCCTTTGCGGCAGCGTGTATCCTGACAAATAACAAAATCGTTTCATGGATAGCCTTCGCGTTTTTATTCACAGGCAAGGATTATGCGGAACTCGCGACTGTTTCCATGAATGAGAGCCTGCTGCTTCCCCTATTCAGTTTTTCCATGCTGGCGTTTTTGCTGGCTTGGAAAAAACAAAGCTTACCGTGGACTGTACTGTGCGGTGTCAGTTTCGGTTTGCTCAGCCTAACCAAACCGTCTTTCGTTTACATGCTTATCTTTGCCGTGCCGTTTTTCACTCTGGTTTCGCTCTGGAACCCGTCTGTCAAAAAACCGCTCACCCAGATTTTGCTGTTCACACTTATATGCGCTGCTGTCATCGCGCCGTGGGTGTATCGCAACGGCACAAAGATCGGTGTCTGGGATATTTCCTACGGCATGGCGCCGTTCACCTTCGCGCAACGCGCCGCGTTCAATGATATGAACTGGACGGAATGGACGGTGTCGTTCGTCTATGGCCTGCCCTCGTTCGGCGACAACCTCTCCGAAAAAATATTCCCGAAAGAATTTTATGCGCGCCATGATTTCTCCGATCCGGATGGCTTCTATCAATACGGCAACCGCGTGCTGCGTCCCGAAACGTTAAAAGAAGCTGGAAGTTACGATGAACAATTTCCGCACCTTCTCAAACATTACCTATTTAACCAGCCTTTCAAACACGTGATGGTGACCTTCTCGCTCGTGTGGCGCGGCATGTGGACAGGCGGCAAGCTGGGCCTTATCGCCATACCCGCTCTGGCGGTGTTTGCTATTGCCGCCATCCGTCGAAAACGCTGGGATTTTGTGTTTTATGCGGGAATCCCGCTGTTCATGCTCGGATTTCATGCCTTTACCACCGTCAATGTGGCGCGATACAATCTGATCCTGCTGCCCTCCATGGGGATCGCCTTTGCTTGGGCGGTTTTGTGGGCATGGGAACGCTGGAAACCAAAAGGTAAAACCGCATGACGGCCCAGATTATAGGATTGCTGACCTTGTTCTCGCTGATGCTCGCATCGGGCCAAACCGTTTTCAAAATGGCTGCGCGTACGGCGGATTCCCTTTCCAGCGTCTCGGGTTTTATGAGCCTTGCTTCCAATGCATGGTTCTGGCTGGCGCTCGCTCTTTATGGCGGCGCAACGCTGTTGTGGATTTATATCCTGCAAAAAATCAACCTGGTTCAGGCCTATCCGTTCGTCGCTCTCGGCTTCATCATTGTACCAATTGCGGCCTATTTCTTTTTGGGCGAAAGGGTCAACATCGTCTATTACGCAGGCGGCGTCGCGTTAATATTGGCGGGGCTGTGGCTCATCACGGTCAAGGCAGGCGTATAACATGAAAATTGCCGTTGTCATTCCCTGCTACAAAGTCACCGCGCATGTAGGCGGTTTAATCCCGCGCATCGGACCCGAAGTCGATGCCATCTTTTGCGTGGATGATGCCTGCCCTGATGAGAGCGGCAGATATATTCAGAACAATGTCAGCGATCCGCGCGTAAAAGTTATCTTCCACGACAAAAACCAGGGCGTCGGTGGCGCGATGGTGACGGGTTACAAGGCCGCACTTGCGGACAAAGCCGATATCATCGTTAAACTGGACGGCGACGGGCAAATGAACCCCGCGATGATCAAGGCCTTCACCGCCCCGATTGCCGAAGGTCTGTGCGATTACACCAAGGGCAACCGTTTCCACCGCCCCGATGATCTCGCCGGAATGCCGTTTATAAGGCTTGTCGGCAATGCGCTGTTATCGTTCCTTACAAAAATATCGTCCGGTTACTGGCATGTGTTCGATCCTACCAATGGTTACACCGCCGTGCACGCCGCCGTGCTGGCCGAAGTGCCGCTCGAAAAAATCAGCCAAGGTTATTTCTTCGAAAGCGATATGCTCTTCCGCCTCAACATCGCGCAGGCGGTGGTCCGCGATATTCCCATGACCGCCGTGTATGAAGACGAACAAAGCAATTTGAAGATAGGCGCGGTCATTCCCTCGTTCCTCTGCTCACACGCCAAAAATTTCTACAAACGCATCGTTTATAATTATTTCTTGCGGGATTTCAGCGTGGCGTCACTGGAACTGGTGGCAGGCACGGCATTCCTGTTATTCGGTTTGATCTTTGGTTGCATCAAATGGAACGAGGCGGCCGACATGGGAGTCACCGCCAGCGCGGGCACCGTTATGCTCTCGGCGCTACCTGTCTTGGTCGGCGTGCAGATGTTGCTCTCCTTCCTGCAATTCGATATGCAGGCACGGGCGCGCCCCCCGATTCACAAGGATTTGGTACGGATTTCACAGGCCCACTAATTTTTCTTGGCAATATCAGTATTTTCATATATGCCATAACTCATAGAGGGCTTTATGAGTGATATACCAAGGAACGATTTTCCGCCCGTAATTACCGGCAGACAAGATCATTTGCCTGACAGCCGCACGCGGCTGCGAAAAATAGAATTTTATTTTAACGAAGTCGGTTTCGAAAACAAACGTTCGATCCTCGCCGGTGAAGTCCTTGCCATTTCCCGCGAACTTAACCACACTTTAACAACACCTTTTATAGGCAGAAAAACAGCCCTGCGTCTTCCCTTCGGCAAAGATGTTACCCAAAGACTCAAGGGTAAAATACTGACACTCTCGGAAACATTTGCTTTCGAATCTTACTCATCCACCTATCAGCATGCAGAACCAACAGAGATCCATTTAAGACGTACTGCAGTTTTTATTAAGTCTGTAAATTACGTGGAATCCAAACAAGCTACGCTGATCGAGGGTATCATTGCGGATGTGGGCGAAAGAAACAGCGTGCTTGCAAAAATGGCCGAAGGTCGCTCCGTACGCTTTACCTCATTCACACCCATAGATAGAATTTTTGTAGGCAAGACGTATAATTTCGACCATTTGTATATCAGCCTCAGAGCTGCGGACGCGGAATGCACGTTGCATGGCGTAGACAGACGCATTCGCGAAGACGTCCCATATACACCCGAAAATATCGAGGCATTTCATCAAGCAACCATAAGAGCAGCCGAAGCATCCCAGCGCACGACACGAAAAAAAGGCGAAACGGACCTCCTACCACCCGAGACGGGCGAAGCTGGCCCAACTTAGGGAAATCCGCCCTTAATAACTCGCTTTTTGGCTCTAATCGGCTGGAATTCCGCGCCGTATCTTGCTAATTCTGAAGCATGCTCCGCCAATTGCCCAACATACTTACTATTTCGCGCGTCGCGCTGCTGCCCGTATTGATCGGATTGTTCTTTATCGAGGGCAACACGGCAGCTTGGACCGCGTTGTGGATTTACGTTTTCTGCGCGGTCACGGATTTTTTCGACGGCTATCTGGCACGCAAATTCGGGACGACCTCGAACTTTGGTACGTTTCTTGATCCCATCTCCGATAAAATCATGGTGGCATCCCTTCTGGTCGCGCTGGCCACATTCGATCGTCTTGATGGTTTGTGGATGATCCCCGCTATCGTCATCCTGATGCGTGAATTCCTGATTGCGGGCTTGCGTGAATTTCTGGGTCCGCAAAACGTCAAGGTTCCGGTTTCCAAACTCGCCAAATGGAAAACGGGATTCCAGATGACGGCGCTAGGCTTCCTCGTGATCGGCGATTACGGCGACCAAGCCATGCAAAATGTCTTCGGCTTTCTGGTCATAGGAGACGGACAGGTTATCGGCGCCCTTCTGACAGGCCAGATACTTCTGGCAATCGCGGCAGTCATCACCATTTTCACGGGCTGGAATTATTTAAAGGTCGGCTTCAAACATATAGGTTAGGCTAATGGCGAAACATACGGGCAGCTGCCATTGCGGCAATGTTAAATTCGAAGTTGAAACCGATTTGGAAGGCACCATCGCCTGTAACTGTTCCGTGTGCACCAAGCGCGGCTCGCTTTTGAATTTTGTACCTGCCGAAAAATTCAAACTTATCTCGGGCGAAGATAAACTCACCGACTATCTCTGGAACAAACGCATCATCCATCATTTGTTTTGCAAAAATTGCGGTATCCTTCCTTTCGGCAAAGGCGTCGACCCGAACGGCAACGAAACGGTTGCCATCAATATTCGCTGTCTTGACGATGTGGATATCGATTCCGTCAAAATAACCCCTTTCGATGGACGCTCGATGTGATGGCCAAACTGCTTTTCCAAATCGCGAAGCCCTTCCTGCACAAGATGGATCCCGAATCCGCGCACCATATGACGTTGAAGGCTTTGAAAACGGGCGTCCTGCCGTGCCCGTCGCATGTGAACGATCCGCGCCTGCGTGTGACATTGTGGAACCGCAAATTCCCGAACCCAGTCGGCTTGGCCGCCGGCTTTGATAAAAATGCCGATGTCGTCGCCCAGATGTTCGCGATGGGTTTCGGCTTTGTCGAGGCGGGCACCGTGACGCCAAAGGCGCAGGAAGGCAATCCCCGCCCACGCGTGTTCCGCGAACCCACAAATGAGGCCGTCATAAACCGCATGGGCTTTCCCAATGGCGGCGCGGAAAATTTCCGTCGCAACATCGAAAAATTTCTGGAACACAAACCGCGCCCCGCCGGCATAGTCGGTATCAATATCGGTATGAACAAAGGTGTCGAAGATCCCGCAAAAGATTATTGCACGCTGGTGCGACTTCTGGGGAATTATGCAGATTACCTTACCGTGAATATTTCCTCGCCCAACACGCCGGGGCTGCGCAATTTGCAGGCGCGGGAAAATCTTATGCCGCTTCTGGCCCGCATCATGGAAGAACGCAATAAATCATGCGGCAAAGATGATGCTCCACCGTTGCTCGTAAAACTCGCGCCCGATTTGAACGACGAACAGATCAAAGATGTCGCAGCCTGTCTGATTGAGGCGAAGGTGGATGGCGTTATCCTCGGCAACACAACGCTGGACCGTCCCGAATATCTCCCCGCAAATTTCTATGAACAGCAAGGCGGACTTTCAGGCAGACCTCTCACTCAGAAATCCACCGATGTAATCCGCAAATTCTACAACCACACAGAAGGCAAACTTCCCATCATCGGCGCAGGGGGCATATCGTCCGCACAAGACGCCTATGCCAAAATCCGCGCGGGCGCATCCCTTGTGCAAATTTATACCGCCCTTGTCTTCCAAGGGCCACAATTGGTTCATGATCTCTTGATAGGCTTGGCACAGTGCCTTGAAAAGGACGGTATCGACCACATTTCCAAAGCAACAGGAAAAGACACATGAAAACAAAAACGCTTTTGATTATCCTTGCTCTCCTGAGCGTCTGCCTTGCTTTGCCTGCTCTTGGACAGGAAGCCACGCCGCAAGCCTCTATTGCGATGCATGGCGATGTGAAATACAAAGACGGCTGGACGCATATGGACTATGTGAATCCCGACGCGCCCAAAGGCGGCACGTTTAAATCCCACACGATCGGTACGTTTGATTCCCTGAACCCTTTCATCATCAAAGGCTCCCCCGCCGCGGGCATGACGTATCTGGGACAAAGCCTTATCTATGACTCGCTGATGGAACAATCCCTTGATGAACCGTTCTCCATGTACGGGCTTCTGGCCGAAACCATCGAACGCCCGAAAGACAATTCGTGGGTCGCATTCAATCTGCGCAAGGAAGCCAAATGGGCGGATGGCCAGCCTGTGACGGCGGATGATGTCGTGTGGACCTTCAACACCATGCTGGAAAAAGGCGCGCCGTTCTTTAAGGCTTATTACGGCGATGTGACGAAAGTGGAAGCCACCTCGCCCACGCGCGTAAAATTCACGTTTGCTCACAATGACAACAGCGAATTGCCGCTAATCATCTCGCAGCTTACCATTTTGCCCAAACATTACTGGACAACCGAAGGCCGTGATATCGGCAATACCACCTTGACACCCCCGCTCGGTAACGGTGCCTATAAAGTCGGCGCTATCGCCCCCGGCCGTTCCATAGAATATGTACGCGATCCGAATTACTGGGGCAAAGATCTTGCCATCAACAAAGGCAAAAACAATTTCGACAAACAAGTGATCGATTACTACAAGGACAACAATGTTGCATTGGAAGCCTTCTTCGCGGGTGAATATGATTACCGCCTCGAAAACACCGCCAAGCTCTGGCACACCGCTTATGACGCGCCCGCTGTCAAAGACGGACGCATCATAAAGGAAGAAGTGAAACACAACCGCCCTGCCGGCATGCAGGGATTCCTTTATAATATGCGCCGCCCGTTGTTTGCGGATGTCGCGGTGCGCAAAGCCCTCGCCTACGCATTCGATTTCGAATGGTCGAACAAGCAATTCGCTTATGGCGGATACACGCGCACCGACAGCTATTTTGAAAACTCCGACCTCGCGGCACTCGATGGCCCACCCACGGGCAAAGAACTGGAAATTCTTGAAAAATATCGCGGACAAATTCCCGAAGAAGCCTTCACCACGCGCTATTCGCCGCCAAAAACCGACGGATCGGGCAACATGCGTGAAAACCTGCGTGCCGCCGCACAAATTTTGGACACTGCGGGATGGAAGCTGGGCAAGGACGGTATCCGTGCCAACGCATCTGGCCAAAAACTTAAATTCGAAATTATCGACGCCAACCCGATGTTCGAAAGATGGGTCCTGCCCTTTATCGCGAATTTGAAGAAAATCGGGGTTGCGGCGAACTTCCGCGTGCTCGACCCCGCGCAATATCAAAATCGTATGAATGAATTCGATTACGACATGACGGTGGGGGTCATAGCCCAGTCAGATTCACCGGGCAACGAACAAGTTGATTTCTGGGGTTCCGAGAAGGCCGATACACCCGGTTCGCGCAACTATATCGGCATTAAAAGCAAGCCTATAGACGATATTATCATGCAGATCATCCGTGCAAAATCGCGCGAAGATCTTGTGGCCTATTGCCGCGCGCTGGACCGTATTTTGCTATCCGGCTATTACGTTATCCCGCAATGGCACACAGATCACTTCAATCTGGCTTACTGGAAAAAACTGCAACGGCCCACAACACTCTCGCCTTTGACACCGTCAGTCAGCGATACATGGTGGGCCGCGCAATAAGATTTGGCTAACGATTAAGCAGCAGCTTTATAGGCTTTTTGATTGATCGTTTTGGAAAGCTCGGTCAGTTTTTCATCTGTCGCAACTTCCTGTTCTTGGATTTCGCGCAGAATCTTGATTGCATCGGCATAATCCAATTTTTCTGCCAAGGCGCACAAAGATCCATAACCGGAAATCTCGTAGTGCTCTACTTTTTGGGCAGCGATAATCAAAGCACAGTCTAGAACAGCGCCTTTTTCAAATTCTTCCCAAGCCTCGCCGCCTTCTTTAACGAGGCCTTTCATCGCTTCGCACGTGACGGATTTGAATTTGATGTCGCACAGCTTGGCAACCTCTTCCAGTTTGGAAATCTGGTCTTCGGTTTCTGCCAAATGATTCTCGAAGCCGGCTTTGAGTTTTGCATCCGTGGCGTGTTTTGCCATTTTCGGCAGGGCTTTGGTCAGTTGTTTTTCGGCATTATAAATGTCCGAAATTTCCATTACGAACAGGTCGTGCAGATTGTCTACTTTGGACATATTTTATCTCCTTCAGGGGTTTAAATTGGTCATGGGGCCAACGCCGACAGCCAAAAACAGTTCCGTTTTTGACTAAAGTTAGGTAAAGTCGGCCCCTATGAAGACCGCGATCATTATTCCCGCCCGTTACGGCTCCTCCCGCTTCCCCGGAAAACCGCTCGTCAAACTCGGCGGGCAAAGCATGCTTTCGCGGGTCGTGGACATCGCGCAAAAAGCCGCCGGTTCGCTCAAGAACGTCACCGTCGCTGTTGCAACGGAAGACGAACGCATCCAAAAACATTGCGACGAGATCGGCGTTCAATGCGTCATGACTTCCGAAGCCTGCAAGACGGGTTCGGACCGCGTGCTCGAAGCCGCGCAAATACTGGATGGCGATTTTGAATTCGTGGTGGGATTGCAGGGTGACGCGCCTTTCACACCGGTCGAAGCCCCGTTCAAAATGATTCAGGCTTTTGTTTCCGACCCTAAGCTCGAAGTGGTAACACCCGTTGCCAGATTGCGCTGGAATGAACTCGACGCCCTTCGTGAATCCAAAAAGAAAACGCCGTTTTCGGGCACGACTTGCGTGATGGATGCAAAAGGCAAAGCCCTGTGGTTTTCCAAATCGATTCTTCCTGCCATCCGCAAAGAAGATGAATTGCGCAAAGAAGAATTCTCCCCCGTTCACCAGCATATCGGGCTGTATGGATTTCGTTTCGATGTGCTGAAAAAATTCGTCTCGCTACCCGAAGGTTTTTATGAACGGCTCGAAGGACTGGAACAACTCCGCCTTCTTGAAAACGGCATTTCCATTCAAACCGTCACGCTCGATGTAGCGGCGGGCATGGCACAAGCGGGAATCGATTCCCCCGAAGATGTGGAACGCGCCGAAAAGCTTCTCGCGAAACTCGCCGCCGCTTAAGCGGCTTTGTCCCATTTGGGTGCGAAGCCCGGGCTTATCATGCGCCCGTCGGGTTTAGCCAACGCATGAATCTGCACCATCTCATCCGCGGTTAATTCGAAATCAAAGATATCGATATTGTTTTTGATGTTTTGAGGTGTGGCGGATTTGGGAATGGCGGCGACATTGTCCTGCTGCATGTGCCAGCGCAGCGTCACCTGCCCCGCATTCTTGCTGTATTTCAATCCGATTTCCTGAAGCAACGGTTCCTTGATAGCCTTGCCGCGCCCGACGGGTGAATAAGACGTCAAAGCCATGTCGTTCTTTCTGACAAAATCCAGAACGGGTTTTTGGGACAGATACGGATGATATTCCACTTGGTTGCAAAAAATATCAGGCGCAACTTTCAACGCCTCTTCCATCTGTTGGATATTAAAGTTGCTGACTCCGATCAATTTTGTCTTGCCCGCTGCTTTTACCTTGGCGATATCTTCTACCATTTTTGAAACCGGCTTTTCAGGCCACGGCCAATGGATAAGGAGCAAATCCACATAATCGGTTTTCAGCTTTTTCAAACTTTCATCGACTGATTGCATAACCGCGTCATTAACAAAATAATCGCGCCATACTTTGGTGGTCAGGAATATTTTATCGCGTGAGATTTTGGAGCGCTGAATACCATCCCCCACTTCCGCCTCGTTCTGATAAAACTGAGCCGTGTCTATGTGGGTGTATCCGTTTTGAATGGCCAAATCTACGGCGGCGGCACAATCAGTGCCCATCAGCTCATATGTCCCGAAGCCGAGAGCAGGCATTTTGGTGCCTTGAACGATAATGTGTTTCATGAAAATTCCTTTTATTAAAAATCAGCTTTTTGGAACCTAGATCAAAATTCGTGCGTTTGAAGGTCATAAAAGCAATTAATTTTAATGAGGAATATAGAAAAATGGATTGGAAAGCGGAAAAACTTTGTTCCAGTCACGGGAAATATGATCTTTTGGTGGAACGCTTTAAACACGGCCATCACTGTGAAGACCAAAGCGAAAGCTGGAAATGGCGTGTTATTCATAGCGGCGTGGTTCTTTCGCAAGGAACCTCCACGGACATGGAAGCCGCCCAAAAAATGGCAGAATCCAATATCCCTATGAACTCATAATGAATTCATAGGCGGTTGCCAGGCGGGCTGAATTCGGGTCTTATGATAATAAGATGACAACCCTGATTATCGCCCGCCACGGCAACACTTTCGAAAAAGACGAAACGCCCCGCCGTGTGGGCGCGCGAACGGATTTACCTTTAACGGAAACAGGCCGTGCACAGGCGCGCGCGTTGGGCCAATGGCTCAAGACCAACGGCCATTATCCTGAAACAGTACACTCCTCACAATTGTCCCGCACAATCGAAACCGCGCAAATCGCGCTCAAGGAAGCCGGATATAAAGAACCCGTATTCCCCTTGGCTATTTTCAACGAGGCCGATTACGGTCCAGATGAAAACAAAACTGAAGACGAAGTCACCAAACGCGTCGGGCAAAAAGCCATTTCTGATTGGGATGAAAACGGCACCGTGCCTCAGGGCTGGAATTTCGATCCCGATCAATGCATCGAAAACTGGAAGAATTTCGCAGGCCATATAGTGGATGACCAGCAAGATTGTGTTTTGGTCGTAACCTCGAACGGCATTGCCCGCTTTGCCCCTCATATCACGGGGGATTTCGAAGGTTTCCGGGCAAAACACCCATTAAAGATTTCCACAGGCGCGGTTTGTGTCCTAAAATTCGACCAAGGCCGCTGGACGGTCACGGACTGGAATGTAAAACCCACATGCTGAATTATATTTTACGCCGCCTGCTTTTGATGATCCCGACATTGCTCGGCATCATGTTCATTTCTTTTTGCATCATACAATTTGTTCCGGGCGGCCCTGTCGAGCGCATGATCTCGCAACTCCAAGGTCACAGCGTGGATGCAACCGCGCGGTTCGGCGGTGGCGGTGGCGGTGATATGGCGGTGGGCGCCGCGGGCGGCGGTGATGGCGCGGTGTCAAAGTACCGCGGCGCGCAGGGTTTGGACCCTGAACTCGTGGCGGAACTCGAAAAAATGTACGGGTTCGACAAACCCGCGCATGAACGTTTTATCCAGATGGTCAAAAATTATGCGGTTTTCAATCTCGGCGAAAGCTACTACCGCGATGTTTCGGTAATTGACCTTGTGCTGGAAAAAATGCCTGTGTCGATATCGCTCGGCCTGTGGTCCACGCTTATTATATATCTGATCTCCATTCCTTTGGGCATCCGTAAAGCCGTGAAAGACGGACAGGCGTTCGATATATGGACGTCTGCTGCCGTGTTCGTTGGCTATGCCATTCCCTCTTTCATGTTTGCGATCCTGCTTATCATACTGTTTGCCGGCGGGCGCTATTTCGATCTGTTCCCGATACGCGGCCTTGTTTCCGATAACTGGCAGGATATGAACTGGTGGCAAGTATCGCTCGATTATATATGGCACATGATTCTCCCCGTCGCGGCCATGGTTATTTCGGGTTTTGCGGGGCTCACCATGCTCACGAAAAACTCGTTCCTTGATGAAATCGGCAAACATTATGTTCTGACCGCGCGTGCAAAGGGTCTGGCGGAAAAGGACCTGCTCTACGGTCATGTTTTCCGCAACGCAATGCTCATCGTAATCGCAGGCTTCCCATCTGCATTCATCGCGATTTTCTTTACAGGTTCGCTGCTGATCGAAGTCATCTTCTCGCTCGACGGACTCGGCCTGCTCAGTTACGAAAGTGTCATTAACCGTGATTACCCTGTCGTACTCGGCACGCTTTATATCTTCTCACTCATGGGTCTGATCATGACGTTGGTACGCGATGTGGTTTATGTGCTGGTCGATCCGCGTATCGACTTCGAAGCCCGCACTGTGTGATTTCCCTTTGATTTCAACACACTGTTTTGAGCATCAAAAACGTCTAATATAATAAGCTTACCTGGCACTCATTCTTTTTGAAAAGAATCGTCCATAACTGCCTAAAAACAGCAATTAACCATTTGACAGAATAAGATCGTTCCTGTAGTTTCCCCTCACTTTCAACAAGGAAATCGACATGGAACTGAAGGACATTCAAGAGCGTCTGAAAGAACTCCGCGACCGCATCCGAGCGGAAGGCCGTATTTCGCCTCACGCCGAAGAAGAACTGAAGAACCTTTTGAACAGCACTCTTATCACCGCCAACGATGAACTTTCCGCCATCCAAGGCAAAATCCACTATTCCATGATCAAGCGCGCAGGCAACGATAACGTCCTGACCCCCGAACAAAAGCGCCGCCTCTCCATCATCGAAAAGACCGGCACAGGCTCCCAAGCCGTCCACTAAGCGCTGGTATTTTGGCCGATCGCGGCTAAAATAACGCCATGGTTTTGTCCCCCTTGTCCAAACGCCGCCTCGCACAATTCAAAGCGAACAAACGCGGCTATTATTCTTTCTGGATTTTTCTGGCGCTGCTCGCCGTCTGCCTGTTTGCCGAAGTCATCGCCAACGACAAACCCGTGTTGGTAAAATTCGAAAACGGGTTCTACACGCCCTTTCTGCAATCCTATCCTGAGACCACCTTCGGCGGGGATTTCGAAACCGAAACCGATTACCGCGATCCGTATGTGCAGGAACTGATCGAAGCCAAAGGCTGGATCATTTGGCCGCTGATCCGTTTTTCCTACGACACTATTTCCTATGATCTTCCCGAACCAGCGCCGTCCCGTCCCACGGGCAAGAATATTTTCGGCACGGATGACCAAGGGCGCGATGTTGCCGCGCGCGTGATTTACGGTTTCCGCATCTCCGTAGTGTTCGGTTTGATACTGACACTGATCAGTTCCATCATTGGCATTACGGCAGGCGCGTTCCAAGGCTATTACGGCGGAAAACTCGACTTGTTCATGCAGCGCGTGATCGAGGTCTGGTCGTCCCTGCCCTCGCTGTATATTCTCATCATCTTCTCGGCGATGTTCATTCCGGGATTCTGGACGCTGCTCGCCATTCTTTTGCTGTTCTCACAGGTGTCGCTGGTCGATGTGGTGCGCGCCGAATTCTTGCGAGCGCGGAATTTTGATTATGTCCGGGCCGCCAACGCACTCGGTGTTTCCAACCACACCATCATGCACCGTCACGTGTTGCCCAACGCCATGGTTGCAACTATGTCGATGATGCCGTTCATTCTCACAGGCTCCATCACCGCGCTCACCTCGCTTGATTTCTTGGGATTGGGTTTGCCGCCGGGTTCGCCGTCCTTGGGTGAATTGCTGTCCCAAGGTAAAAACAATCTGCAGGCGCCATGGCTCGGCATTTCTGCCTTCTTCTCCCTCGCCTTCATGCTTACGCTTTTGACCTTTATCGGCGAAGCGGTGCGTGACGCGTTCGATCCGCGGAAAACAACGCTCTGATGCCTTCCCGCATATACAAGGGCTGTTTGATCGCCGCCACGACCAAAGCCGAAAAGCAAGGCCTGTGGTTCGTCTTCCATGCCGAAGGCAATGATGTGCTGGGCCTTGATCTCACGCAGCAACATCCCGCCATCGAATATAAAAGTTTTGCGAATGTGCTGCACGCGCCCGACCGTAAAGACGACAAGGACAAAATCGTTTTGATGGGCGGAAGCATGAACCCAGATGATGCACTTTCTATTTTGCATGAAACATTGCCGCAACCCGAAGATTCCGTCGTTATCGATGAAAGCTTTTCACTCCGCACCTATCGATACGTGCTTATCCCCGGTAAACCGCCTGCCGTGGTCGGCAATATCAAGGCGGCAGGTACCATCGCGTTTAAAAGCGCAGTCGACTTTCTGATCATCATGGGTTTCAAAGTATGGGAAATGCCTAAGCTCATTTTGGATATCAATAACGGCCATTTTAAAGTCGTCCCCGCTACAAAGGACATAGTTTTTGAAACCCCGGCACAAGACAGGCTCACGAAGGCTTTGCACCTCGTTCATTAAACATTGAAACCCGCGGGAAAAAGGCTTATCTAAAGTTATGACATTGAGCAACTCCATCGCCGCCATGAAAGAAGAATTCGCCGCTTACCGCCGTGAATTGCATCAGAATCCGCAAACTTCCTATGAGGAAGTTTTTGCGAGCGATTTCGTTGCCAAAAAACTCACCGAATGGGGCATTCCTCACAAGCGCGGCATAGCGGTCACGGGCATCGTTGCCACAATCGAAGGAAACAAAAGCGATTCAGGTAAAGCCATAGGTTTGCGCGCCGACATGGACGCACTCAACATGACGGAAGAATCCGGCCAGCCTTGGGCTTCCAAAACACCTGGCAAAATGCACGGCTGTGGTCATGACGGGCATACGGCCATGTTGCTCGGCGCCGCAAAATATCTTTCCGAAAACCGCAATTTTAACGGCAAGGTCCATTTGATTTTCCAGCCTGCCGAAGAAGGCGGCGCGGGCGCGATCCGCATGATTAAGGAAGGCTTGTTCAAGGAATTTCCGGTGGATGCCGTGTTCGGCATGCATAACTGGCCGGGCCTCACGATCGGCAAGGTAGGATTGCGAAACGGGCCTATTATGGCCTCAACCAACACATTCGACATTGTTATCACCGGCAAAGGCGGACACGCCGCCTTCCCCCATCTTTCGGTAGATCCTATTCCGGCTACCGTGCAAATTGTTTCGGCCCTGCAAACCATCGTTTCGCGTCAGATCAATCCGCTCGACAATGCCGTTTTGTCGGTCACCAATTTCAACGCGGGATCGGGGGCATCGAACGTCATTCCCGATACGGCCAAACTGATTGGCACGTTCAGAACATTTACGCCGCAGACGCGCGCCTTTGTTGAAAAACGGATCGGAGAAATCACAAAAGGCATAGCTGCGTCTTTTGGCTGCACAGCCACGATTGCCATCAGCGACGGATACGATCCGACCATCAACACCCCGGATGAAACTGTATTCTGCACGCAAGTTTTGAAATCACTTATGGGCGAAAACAATGTCGATAACAATGTTGAACCCTGCATGGGTGCGGAAGATTTCGGCGCCATGCTTCAGGCCGTTCCGGGTTGTTATATATGGATGGGTCAAGGCGTCGAAGGAAAGCCGGATTCACCGCACAACAAATTCCTGCACAACACAGGCTATGACTTCAACGATGATTTAATTCCGATAGGCATCGAATACTGGGTCAAACTGACTGAAGCTGCCCTGCCCTTATCCAAATAGTCAGAGCTTGAGCGGCTCTACGGCCATGCCGCGTTCTTCCTTGGAAATGATCGTGAAATTGAACGCGATCGATATGCGGTCTTTTTCCGATTGGTGCGGCGTCACCGAATGCCACAAATAGGATGGGAATATAATTCCCATACCGGGGCGCGGGAAAAACTTCACATAGTTTTTTTCACTGAGCTCGGCCAGCGAAGCGTTGCCGCGCGGATCGTGCAAAATCAAAACACCCGGGTCTAACGCCCAATATCTTTTGGTGTCTTCCTGCACGAACAAATCCTGTTTTTCATTCACATCGGGAATATCGACATAATAAACGCCAGACACTTGCGCCTGATGGTTATGCGCGGGGACATATGCGCCTTTCTTGCCGTAGTTGGGAAACACATGCGTCTGCACGCCGAATTCGCCTTGGATGCCTTCGGCTTTAAGCCATGAAAGCATCCCATCCCACATAAATTCTTTGAGCTTGGTCAGAACGGGATATTGATTGGAATGATCCATCATATCTTCAAGGTCGGCTATTTTTTCGAAATATTTGGAAGAGTATTTCTTTTCGGCGCGGAACATTTCGCGCAAACCTTCGACCATCACTTCGTCGCCGGAGTGTTTTGTAACAACTCTTGTGGGGAAATAAAGTTTATGATCCCAAGCCGCTTCCATAGATATTATTAAAACAACAGCTTTTCGGCGGAGTCAATAAAACCTATTGCGGAGCTAAGGCTGGTGCGGCTGAGGGTGCCTGCCCTGCAGCTCTGCGCAAGAACAGCGTGCCGGCACCTTCATCGGTCAGAAGTTCTTTCTCGATCGCCTGCTTGTCCGCGCCATTCAGTATGACCACACCGCCCACAGCAGGATTGGAAGCTACGTCCATCGCGGCCTCGACTTTTAGTTTCATACCGCCGTAAATGGTACCATCGTCGATCCAGTGTCTCCAGTTATCCGTGTAGATATGCGAAATGCGTTTTTTGCTCTTATCGAGGACGGCATCAACGTTCGTACACAATATCAAACGCTGCGCGCCTAGCGAGATGGCGATTCCTGCCGCAACTTCATCTGCATTGACGTTCATGCAAATACCGTCCTGCCCCATACTGATGGGATGAATGATCGGAATACTGTTCGCCGCCGTGAAGTAAGAAAGCTTCGCGCTGTCCACGTCCGTGAGCGTTCCCGTGCGGGAGTTCTCGAAACGTGGCTTCGCCGTTATCAGTCTGGAATCATTGCCGCCAAGCCCTATCGCATTCACATCCGCTCCAAGCTTGGCTGCTTCTTCATGAAACAGATTGACGATGCGGCGGTTGAGTTCGTTAAGGCAGCGGTGCGTAACTTCAAGAGTCGCCAGATCCGTAATGCGGGCATCCGTAACTTTGTCTTTTAACGGTTCTATCCCTGCGCGTTTCAATTCTTCATCGATCTGCGTTCCACCGCCATGAACCAGAACAACGCGCGCACCGAAATTTTTCAACGTGATCGCCTGTACCATCAGGTTACGAATAACGTCGTCCTGCGCCACCAACTCGCCGCCGAATTTGATGACGATGGTTTTGTCTCGGTACTTGGCGGCATAGCGCGCCGCTACCGTGTAAAAGTCGGGGGAAATGGTCGGCGGGGCCGCCGATACGCCGTCTGGGGAAGTCATACACACACCTTGGTTTTCTTATTGATGATGTTATGTATAAAAATAATCTGGTTAACGTCAACAAATTAATTGTAAAGGGATGGGTTTTTGCCTTATAACGGCCTCCATGATCGACATGGCCCACAGCATAATCTGCTCCCAGCGACGACGTACCGCCTGACCGCCCGGTTGGAATAGGTTCGGACGTGACGCCATTCGTCACATAATAAAAACGATAAGCCCCCCACCGTAGCGGTCACCGAGACCTTCTCCCTCCCGAGAAAGGCTCCCCTGTTTTTTCCTGACAACGCTGAACGATTACGGTGAAACCCATGTTAACGACCAATTTGGCCCTGAAGGCCATCCCTGAAGAGCAACCTCCCGAACCACAGCAGAGTTATCTGCTCATGACCAAGGCGGATATTCCCGCCTTCCTCGCCCTGCAGGCGAAAGTCATCGCGGCCTTGCCCGAAGACAAGAAGCACTATCTCAAACCCAGAACCGCAGAGGACCTCGAAGCCCATCTTTCGGCCGACATGCCTGTCATCGTGGTCAAGGACCATGACGGCAAAATCATCGCGCAGGCGCTGGTCACCTTGTTCAACTCGCCCGCCGCGAAGAATCTCGGCGACTACCCCAACATCGGCACGGATCCCAAGGCGGCGGTTCAGGCGGTTCAGGTAGATCCCGACGCGCGTGGCAAGAAGCTTTCGGAAGTGCTTCTAAATGCTGCCAAAATAGAAGCGGCCAAACTCGGCGCCGCCTCTTTGCTTGCCAAAGTCGCCACCGACAACGACAGCCAGAAGAGCTTTATCAGCACTCACTTCACAAAGGCGGCGGAGAACGTTTGGGACAAGGCCGGCCGCTACTTCGCGAACTATTTTCAGGTGGCATTGGCCAAGTCAGAGCCTCTTCTGAGGCCGGTTTAGCATGTTGCAATTGTGTCACACCTGTGGCGGAGATTTTTTGGCCAAGGGGCAATTTATTATTGTAGTGACCGTCACTTAGGCGTATAACAAGGACATGATTTTGATGGACCACAACATAATCAATTCGAGAACCCGAAGTACGATCTGACCGCCCGCGTGGTTCAGGATCGGCAGTGGGTACATCTTCGCTGCATTTAAAACGAACAGCCTTCCACCGCTAGCGGTCACGAGACCCCCTCCCTCCCAGAGAAGGGCTCTTTTGTTTTTTACTCACTGCAAAACAAAAGACGTTAGAAAGAAGTGGTTCGCACCATGTTTAAAGCCAATTTCATTGAGAAAGTCGATCCGGACCCTTACCCGCGCGGTAGCGGCTCCTCGGTTGTACTGCTCACCAAAAGAGACATCCCTGATTTCCTGAATCTGCAACAACAGATTTGGAACGATTTGCCTCTGCGCAAGAAAGACCACTTGAAGGTTTTCTCGGTGCAGGAAATCGTCGACCACATGGACGCGGGCATGCCCGTTCTGGCCATCCGCGACTATAATGGCGGCTTGCTGGCGCAGGCAGTTCTCTCCCTGCCCTTCGACAAATACGGTAACCCGTATCTTGACGATCACCCCATGCTCGAAGGCTATGATGACGGCATTTCGGTGCTCGAATCGCTTTGCGTGCGTCCCGATGTTGCACACCAGCATCTGGCCGACATGCTTTTGGCCTATGCGCAGGGTCTTGCAACGCAGCAAGGATCGCCCAGCATTCTGGCCAAGGTGTCGGACGAGCCCATGCTCGGTGCCGAATCCTTTGACCGTTCGGGTTTTGTGCAGACGCTCTGTGAACTGAATATCGACATCGATATCCCCGTTCACTTCTATCAGTGGCTGAAATTCCGCGAGAGCGACGAGAAATACATGGATCCGAACAACTATCCGGAATACCTGTACGACATGCACTAGATAAATTAACGTTTCTCCCTATATAATAGAAGGACGCAAACCCTTCTAAAAAATGGGAGAAACGTTTTTATGGCCGACGCCGGTTTCCTAGATCACGCCAACGACATCCTTATAAACGTATACGGCTTCTGGCCTGTCCAGATGGCAAAGGGCAAAGGCGTCTATCTCTACGACACCGAAGGACACAAATATCTCGATTTCGGCGCGGGCATCGCGGTCAACAATCTCGGTTATGCCCACCCCGTCTATACCAAGGCTCTCAAGAAACAGATTGATAAGCTCCATATGGGGCTTTGCTACATCGCCGATGAAAAACGCATCGCAGCGGCGGAAACGATTCTGGCGATTTCCGAATTCGATCAGGTGTTCTTTTGCTCTACGGGCGCGGAAGCCGTCGAAGGCGCGTTAAAGACCGCCCGCAAATGGGCCACCGAAACGCACGGCGCGGACAAACATGAATTCGTCTATATGAAGAACTCCTTCCACGGGCGCACGATGGGCGCGCTCTCCGTGATCGGCCAGCAACATTACCGCGACGGCTTCGAACCCTTGCTTCAGGGCACGCGCATGGCGGAATTCAACAATCTCGACAGCGTGAAAAAACTCGTCTCCGCCAAAACCGCGGCGATCATTCTGGAACCCGTGATGGGCGAAGGCGGCATCATTCCCGCCACGCCCGAATTTCTCCATGGCCTGCGCGCGCTGTGCGACGAACACGACATTGCGTTGATATTCGATGAAGTCCAGTGCGGTATGGGCCGCATCGGCGAAATCTTCGCCTATGAACATTACGGCTTAGTACCAGACCTGATCTGTCTGGCCAAAGGTCTTGGCGCGGGCTTCCCCGTCGGCGCCTATATGGGCAAAAAGAAATTCACCTCGCACATCACGCCCGGCTCTCACGGCTCCACCTATGGCGGCAATCCGCTGGCGACCACGGCGGTCACCACCGTTATCAAGGAAATGCTCAAACCCGGTTTCATGGATAACGTGAACAAGGTGGGTCAGGTTTTGAAAGACGGGCTGGAAGAGATCGCGCGCGACAGCAATCTTCTTTCCAACGTGCGAGGTCTGGGTATGCTGCTCGCCGCCGACTATAACGGCGGACCCGTGAAGGATTTTGTGAAGAAGTGCCTCAAGAACGGCTTGATCGTACTTTCCTGCGGTGAAAACGCGGTCCGCATCGTTCCGCCGCTTATTTTGACGGAAAAACAGGCCAAAGAAGGCCTCGCCATCCTGAAAAAGACGCTGGCACAGGTTTAAGTTTCCGCTATAAATCTCCTATGACCAACCATTTCCTCGATTTCGCGGATATTCCCGCCGCGACCCTGCGCGCCATTCTCGATGATGCCCATCGCCAGAAGAAGGAAAAGCGCAACCCCCGTCAGGTGCTCGAAGGTCTCTCGCTCGCGATGATGTTCGACAAGCGCTCCACGCGCACGCGCATCTCATTCGAGGTCGCGATGAAACAACTCGGCGGCCACACCATCGTCATGGATATGCAGAACATGCAAATCACGGGCGCCGAAAGCCCCGAAGATACCGCAAAGGTTCTCTCGCGTTTCGTCGATGCCATCATGATACGCTGCTCTGATCAGGATATACTTCATGAACTTGCAAAATACGCGACCATTCCGATCATCAACGGCATGACGGACAAATCCCATCCCTGCCAGATCATGGCGGACCTCATGACCATCGAGGAAAAAATCGGTGATGTGAAAGGCAAGAAGATCGCTTGGTTCGGTGATTACAACAATGTCTCGCGTACCTTCGTTCAGGCGTCCAAGAAATTCGGGTTCGATTTCGTCGCCGCCCTGCCGTCGCAACTGCATCTTAAGGCCGACATGGGCACGCTTGTCACGGACGATCCGAAACTCGCGGCGAAGGATGCCGATGCTTTGGTCACCGACACATGGGTATCTATGGGACAGGAAGGAAAGTCGATCGATATGTTCCGTCCCTATCAGGTAACCAAGGAATTGATGGATCTGGCCAAACCGCACGCTGTCTTCATGCATTGTATGCCTGTGCACAAGGATGAGGAAGTGTCCGAGGAAGTGCTGCGTGGACCCGCCAATGTCATGTACGACGAGGCCGAAAACCGCCTGCACATACAAAAAGCCATACTGGCATGGTGTCTGTCCGATGCGGGCGTTAAAATCAGCCGCTCCGCGTAATGAACCTTTGCCCCCTTATATTGGTTTGTGGCTTATGAATTTTAAAGAATTGATGGATAGTCGCGCCGCGCAGTATTTTCTGCGCCTCTTTCAAAATCTTTCCGAAGATTATATCGGCCTGCTCGCGGCGGGCGTGGCATTTTACTTCTTTCTGGCCGCCTTTCCCGCGATAGCTTCGGTCATTTCCATCTACGGCATTTTTTCCGATCCAAAATTCGTGACCGCGCAGATAGAAGAACTCGCGCGTTTCATTCCGCCGGAATCTTTTAAAATCCTGCACGATCAGGCACAGGAAATCGCCTCCGCCGATCCCGCCGCGCTCGGCCTTGGCGTGCTTGTGGGGATTGGCTTGACGCTCTTTTCCACGGCCAAGGGTGTCGGTGCATTGATACGCGGTCTCAACATCGCCTACAACACGCGTGAACGCCGTAACATCCTCGTGTTCAACTCGGTTTCGTTCCTTTTGACGTTCGTCATGCTCGGCTATGTTTTGTTTGCACTCTCGCTGATTGCATTCCTGCCCGCCTTCTTCGCGCTCATCCACATGCCGCAATCGATCACGGATATTTATCTGTTTTTGCGTTGGCCGCTTTTGATGCTCTCCGCCATGATCGGATTGCAGATGATCTATTTCTACGCGCCGTGCCATACAAAACGCGAATGGAAATGGTTTTCATGGGGTGCGCTAGTCGCTACCCTCTTCTGGGTCGGCGGTTCGTCCCTGTTCTCGCTCTTTGTCACCAATTTCGGCAAATACAACGAAACTTACGGCTCGCTGGGCGCGGTTGCTGTCCTACTCCTGTGGTTCTGGCTTTCCGCTTTAACGATTCTGTTAGGGGCGGAAATCAACGCCAGTTTCCGACCAAAACCCGAGCGTTCCTAAGACTTTACGGTTTTCATAAACTTACAGGAAAATAAATGAGAATAATTCTCATTTTAGCCATTGACGGTTTGGTTCCAATCCCGTAATTGATAATCATTCTTATTCCCGAGAATAAGTCCCTAAGAATGGACAAACGACATAATAAAAGGTGTGAACGTACAATGACCTCTGCAACCCCCTTATTTACCCTCGCTACCGAAAAAGCGCTTCCCGAAGTTACGCATCCGTCCAAAGAAGTGATAGGCGGCCGCCTTTATGAAGCTGTGTCGCAATGTGAAAAGCGCGGCGGTCTTATTCTGAACGATGCCAAATTCGCTATGGAACTTGGCGGCGGTCATGCAGCCCAGCAGACGCTTATCGAAGGTATCAAAAGAGCTGATGCCGAAGGTTGCGCAGTACAGATCCAAGCCTTCAATCACTCTTAATTACACGAGAAATTGATGGGAATTGTTTTTTCCGATCAAAGCGTCACTTCCCTGACGGAAGAAATGCACAGATTTGTGTATTTCCTTCCGCAAGGTTACAGCATCACGGTCGAAACGGCAGACGTTGAAATCTCCCGCGATATCGGAACCGTTCTCGCCAAAACATTTATGAAAGCGGGACGGGAGACCACGGAGGAGCTTGCAGGGAAACATGTCGTCAAAGGCAGAGAACTAAACTTCCCTATTTCCTGCACCCTTAAACAAGACGCCACCATTCACTGAGTTCGATATGATCGTTAAAGATATCTTCGGTATTAAAACAACCATCAACGGCTTCGTCCCTGAAGATGATTACACGCACAGAACGGATTGCGGGCTTGTCATCACCGTGAATGCGGGTGTTTATCACCAATCAAGAGAAGCCGCACACAGATTGGCCGCCGTGTATGATGCCGCCAACAGCACCCCTTTGAAAATGAGGGCCGATTCGGAAGCCAACCGGGCTTTTGCCGCCGAAAGACGTTTTTCCTGCAATGTTTCGCAGGAAATAAAACTGTTACCCGCCCCCGCGCCTGTGGTTGTTTAGGCTTCGCGGCCCCGCCCTTTCCTGCTAAATATGGGGAATGGCTGACAAACTTCTAGACGTCAAAAACCTTTCCGTTGATTTCAAAACCACCGATGGCGCGTTCCATGCGGTCAAAAATGTTTCCTTCTCGATAAACAAGGGCGAAACGCTGGCTCTGGTCGGCGAATCCGGCTCGGGCAAATCCGTTACCGCGCTTTCGATCATGCAGCTTCTCCCGTATCCCCTCGCCTCGCATCCCTCGGGAAGCATCACGTTCGAAGGTCAGGAACTGGTCGGCAAGAAAGAAACTTTCCTGCGCACAATCCGCGGCTCGCAGATCGGGATGATCTTTCAGGAGCCGATGACAGCGCTGAACCCGCTGCACACGATTGAACGCCAGATCGGCGAGATTTTGAAACTCCATCAAAAAATGAACGAAGCCGCCGTTAAAAAACGCGTGCTCGAATTGATGGATCTGGTGCAACTCCCGAAATTGAAAGACCGTCTCAACGCCTACCCGCATGAACTCTCGGGCGGACAGCGCCAGCGCGTGATGATCGCGATGGCCCTCGCCAACAATCCCGAACTTCTGATCGCGGACGAGCCTACCACAGCGCTCGATGTCACGGTGCAGGCGGAAATTCTGGAGCTGCTCGAACGTCTGCAAAAAGAACTCAATATGGCGATGCTGATTATCACACATGATCTTTCCATTGTTGAAAAATTCGCGGACCATGTCTGCGTGATGAAAAACGGTGAAATCGTTGAACAAAACGCGACTACCGCTTTGTTTTCCGCCCCCAAGCAGGAATATACGAAGATGTTGCTGTCATCCCAACCGCGCGGCGTTGCCAAACCCGCCCCCGATATTTCGCCTGTGGTGCTCGAAGCCAAAGATATCCGCGTGCATTTCCCCCGTGCCAAAAACTGGTACGGCAAAGTCACGGAAGTGGTGAAAGCCGTGGATGGTTTGAACGTCACTATCAAGCAGGGCCACACGGTGGGCGTGGTCGGTGAATCGGGCTCGGGTAAATCCACGCTCGGCTTTGCCCTGCTCCGCCTCGTCAACGGCCAAGGTCAGATCAAATTCAACGGCGCGGATATCTCCGCCTATAACCGCAAACAAATGACGCCGCTCCGTGAAGACATGCAGATCGTGTTTCAGGATCCGTTCGGCTCATTGTCTCCGCGCATGTCTGTCGCTGAAATCATCGGTGAAGGATTGAAAGTCCACCGAGCGAATTTAACGCCCGCAGAGCGCGACGAACTGGTGGTAAAAGTCCTCAACGATGTGCATTTAAACCCCGACACGCGCCATCGCTACCCGCATGAATTTTCGGGCGGCCAGCGCCAGCGTATCGCCATCGCACGCGCCATGGTACTGGAACCCAAATTCGTGGTGCTGGATGAACCCACGTCCGCGCTTGATGTTTCCGTGCAATCGCAGATCGTCGATCTCTTGCGCGAACTGCAGGAAAAACACAATCTTGCCTATCTGTTTATATCGCATGACTTACGCGTCGTGCGGGCCATGGCGCATGATCTGATCGTGATGAAGGATGGTGTTGTTGTAGAATCAGGCCCAGCGTCGCAAATCTTCGCGAACCCTAAACAAAGCTATACCAAAATCTTGATGGAAGCCGCGCTGAATCTTAAAGCACGTGCGGCATAATTATTCGCCCATGGCCGTTCCTTCACGACGGGAATCCGCGGCGCCCGTCATCATGCCGTTGGCGAACGATATGGCGGTAATACCGCTGACGAGCCCGAGTACTTTCACGGGATGACCTTTGGCTTTCAACGATTCCGCCATCACGGCTGCGCCTTCTTCCATTTCGATTTCGCGGCCGCGGTTGATGACATTGGGCGCCGCCAGCGCGGAAACCAGATCCTGTTTCCAATCGATCATTGCAATTACGCGCTGTAAAATATAACCCGGAATGCCCGAACCGCCCGCCGATCCGATCACGAGAAACGGTTTGCCGTCGGGAGAGAACACAATCAAAGGTGCGGCGTCATAGAGCGGACGCTTGCCGCCTTCGGCGCGATTAGCCACGGGCTTGCCGTCGACTTCGGGTACGAAGGAAAATTCCCCGAGTTGGTTGTTCAACATAAAACCGTTCACCATGATACGTGATCCGAATGTGTCCTGTACGCTCGACGTCATGGAAACGATATTGCCGCGGGCATCGACGATGGAGATATGCGACGTACCGGGTGGTTTCGGATAAACGGGTTCTCTGGCGGCGGGTTTCAATTTTTCCCATCCCGACGGATTGCCGTACATCACTTTCAGGCTCGCCGTGTCCGGTGATATCAACGCCGCACGGGTTTTCAGGTAATTCCCATCCAGCAAACGTTCGCCGGGGCTTTGCACGTAATGCGGATCGCCCATGTAATAATTTTTATCGGCCAGCGCGAGACGCTCCGCCTCAACAATCAAATTCCACGCGCCCGCATCCATCGCGCCTTTGGAAGCCATATCGAAATTGGCGACAACGCCGAGCGCGGACAACACCATCATCCCGCCTGCGGTCGGCTCCCCCGCCGTGCAGATCAGATAACCGCGATAGGTTTTGCAAACCGATTTACGCTCGATCGCTTCATAGGAAGCCATGTCCTCGATAGAAAGAAGCCCGGGATTATCACGATCGTCATGCACACGTTTGGCGACCAGTTCTGCATTTGCACCTTTGTAAAAAGCATCGGGACCATCCAGAGCGATCTTGCGCAGCAGACTGGCGTAGAGGTAATTCTTCAGGCGTCCGCCTTCGTTAATCGGCGTCGCGGCATCGGGAAAGAAATACAGCAGTGCGTCATTGAAGAATTGCAGATTGCCTTCATCCTTTGCCACCGCCGCCGCAAGGCGTTTGGAAACGGTGAAACCCTCTTCGGCCAAACCTATCGTGGGTGAAAACAAATCGCGCCAAGGCCTGCTCCCGAATTTCTTGTGCATCATCTCGAGCGCGCGCAAAGTGCCGGGAACGCCGACCGCGCGACCGCCCACTGCGGCATCTTCGAATGACATGGGTTTGCCGTCCTCACCGCGGAACAGATATTGCCCCGCCTCCATCGGCGCGGTTTCGCGGCCATCGAACGTGTGAACTTGTTTCGTGACCGCATCATAATAGAGAGCAACCGTGCCGCCGCCGATGCCCGATGCCTGCGGCTCCACCAAACCCAATGTGAGCTGGACTGCCACGGCAGCATCCGCCGCACTGCCCCCGCTTTTAAGGATCTCGTATCCTATGCGCGTTGCTTCGGGGTGGGCCGTTACCACCATGATTTTGCTGCCATAAGCCGTTTGGGATTGTGCGTGCGCGGGGCCTGAAAAGACCGTCAGAATGCTCAATATTTGTAAAAAAGCCAGATTTTTCATAGAATTAAGGGGCAACCCGCCATTGAGACTTGCATTTGCGCCAGTTTGCCGTTAATTAACGGGCCTGCTGACTATGACTTTACTGTCATAAATTTAAAAAGAAAGAGGTGATTTGATTTGGTTACAGTATCCGTTCGCGATAACAACGTTGAGCAAGCTCTGCGCGTTCTGAAAAAGAAAATGCAGCGTGAAGGTCTCTTCCGCGAAATGAAACTGCGCCGCGACTATGAGAAGCCAACCGCGAAAAGAAAACGCGAAGCCTCTGAAGCAGTCCGCCGCTGGCGCAAGCTGGAACGCAAACGCAAAGATCGCGATTAAGGGTCAAACCTGATCATGTGATTACCTTAAATTTTTAAAACCGCCCCTCGTTTGGGCGGTTTTGCTTTGTGCGGTTTATATCAGGAAATATCTGCAGGACGGGGTATCGGAAGCGGTATGTTCATCCGCAACGGGGAATCATTCGATGTGTTGATGGAAATTTCTTTCCATTCCTGCGCATTGGTGAACGACGTGGCATACTTAAACGCATAACCGCTTTCCTGCGGGGTCATAAGATTGGGAAAGCGATTGTCCAAAATATAATCGCCGTCCGCCATCCGGACCAAAAGGACTGCATGATCGGCCATCGCATTGGCATCACCATTGGTATTGACAAGAACGATCGATGTCGCGCCTTCGGGAATACCCATCCTTAATAGCTCGCGTTTCTTCCAAAGAACATAATCTTCACAATCACCACCTAGCAAGGTTGGATTGGTATCATCCAGCGCGATTGGGAAACTCCACACTTCATCTTTGTTTTGACTGTCGATATCATTGATGGGAACGATTGTGGTATTGCCGCGCGTGTTGACTCCTTCAACCATCGACTTCAATTCGGAACGGACAACTTCAAAATTATTCCCGTGATACGCACACTCCATATAATCCACATCGCAGAGGATAGTGTAGCCCATGACATTCACATCGACGGCCGGTCCATAAACAAGATAGTGCGGGTCTTTCAAAACCTGTTGTTCGAGCGCAGGCGTAAAATCCAGGATCGGGTTAAATGCTTCGCTGAGCGATACCGGCTCTTTCGGAGTCGTGGTGGAGGAAGAAGCCGACGCAGCATTCTCATCGACGAAATTGAGACCGAGCGCACCAACGGCAAGCGTTAGTGCAGCAGCAAGCGTCCTTCTCACTCCGTGTGACATACTTACTCCATAGGTTCAGGTCGTGAAT
>DLGR01000009.1:0-7542 GCA_002482805.1 Micavibrio sp. UBA7689
GTCATGATGTCGATATCCCAGCCGCAGAGCATGGAAGCCAGACGGACGTTTTGACCGCGGCGACCAATAGCCAGCGAAAGCTGTTCTTCAGGAACAACGCAATCCATACGTTTTTTGTCTTCATCGAGAACCACTTTGGCAACGGCCGCAGGCTGCAGCGCGTTGACGATGAACGATGCAATGTCGTTCGACCATGGAACGATGTCGATTTTTTCGCCTTGCAGTTCGCCCACAACGGCCTGAACGCGTGAACCGCGCATACCGACGCAAGCGCCGACAGGATCGATGGAGGAATCGCGGGATACAACGGCGATTTTGGCGCGGGAGCCGGGATCACGGGCCACAGCCTTGATCTCAATAACGCCGTCATAGATTTCCGGCACTTCTTGTTTGAACAAAGCCGCCATGAATTGGGGGTGCGAACGGGACAAGAAGATTTGCGGACCGCGTTGTTCCTGGCGCACATCATAGATGTACGCACGAACGCGGTCGCCGGTTTTGAAATGTTCACGGGGCAGCGATTCATCGCGACGCAGAAGGCCTTCGCCTTTGCCGCCGATATCGATGGTCGTGTTACCGTATTCAACGCGTTTGACAACGCCGTTGATGACTTCGCCGACACGGTCTTTGAATTCGTGGAATTGGCGCTCGCGCTCTGCTTCGCGCACTTTTTGCACGATAACCTGTTTCGCGGTTTGCGCGGCAATGCGGCCGAAATCGAGCGGGGGAAGATCATCGATCAGGAATTCGCCGATGGCGGCATCTTTCTTGATGCGTTTGGCTTCGTTCACCGTGAGCTGGCGCACTTCGTCTTCCACCGTTTCCACGACTTCGCGGTAGCGTTTCAGATCGATCAGGCCGGTGCGGCGGTCAATCGTGGCACGAATGTCATGGTCGTGGCCGTATTTGGAGCGACCGGCCTTTTGAATGGCTTCTTCCATGGCTTCGAGAACGATAGCGCGATCGATATTCTTTTCGCGGGCAACAGCATCGGCGACTTGCAGCAGTTCCATTTGATTTCCTTTTTAATCCTTTAATTGGCAGTTTCGGTTTGTTCAGTTTTCTTCTTGGTGGCTTTGATCAGATCGTCTGTCAGAACAAGACGGGCCTTTTTAATGCTGGCCAGTTCCAGTTTCTGTTCGACGTTATCGACGATCAACGCCACAAATTCTTCGTTCGCTCCGGCCAGTTTGCCGCGGAACCGCTTTTGTCCCGTTGCCTGATCGGCAGCTTCGTCCAGTTCCACCTTCGCATCGAACCCGACATACTTTTTGAAGTCTTCGGGTTTGGTCAGCGGACGGTCGATCCCCGGGGAGCTGATCTCCAGCGTGTACGCACCGGAAATCGGGTCTTCCACTTCGAGAACGGGGGAGAGCATCTTGTTGATTGCGGTGCATTCATCAAGGCTCAGATTTCCCGTCTTCGGGTTTTCGGCCAGAATTTGCAGAATGCCGCCTTTGAATTCCAGCATCACGATCTCGAAACCAAGGTCTTGGATGACCGGTTCGGCGATCTTGATTATTCTGTGTTCCAAGGGCGTATTCTTCATTTTCCTACTCTTAATCCCGATTTGGTAACAAAAAAGGCGGGCCTCTTTTTGAGCCCACCCCTGTGATAACACCGGAATTTGTCCTTTATATACGCCCCAAAGCGGTAGATTTCAAGCCTTTTTCTTAAAAATCAGGTAGCTTTCCTTGCGTCCCGCTTTTTCGCCCTTGGCGGCATAACGGGTTGTAATGAACCAGTTTTCGGGCATGGTTTTCCAGTCTTTAGAAGAACTTGCCTGCCATTCGAACCCGCCGTGGTTCACGGTTTCCAGCGCCATCCATTCCGCAAGAGCATCNNCCATCACGAAATCGCCGCCCGGCTTCAGAGTGCGAAAATATTCTTTTAATGTCTCTTCACGGACGATTCTGCGTTTGTGGTGTTTCTTCTTCGGCCATGGGTCCGGATTCAGAATATAAATGGCCGAAAGCGACTCATCTTTCATGGAGCGGACGAGAGACACCGCATCATCCATCCAAACTTTTATATTTTTGGTTTCCATCTCGCGGATGGATTTCAGGAAGGCCGACATGCCGTTGATGAAAGGCTCCGCGCCGATATAGTTGCGGTCACCGCGCTGTTCCATCATGGCTTTCAAATGTTCGCCGTTCCCGAAACCGATTTCAAGAACGATGTCTTTTTGAGATTCAAAAAGCGAAGCGGGGTCTTGTTTGCGACTGTCGTCGACGAATTCCGGCGCAATCGAAAGCGCGGGTAAAAGATTGTCCATCACTTCCTGACGCGATTGCCCCATGGCGCGCCCGAGCCTGCGTCCAAAAACGCGGCGGCTTGCTTCTTTCGTGAAAGCGGCGGGAACTTTAGCCAAGGATATCTTGCAACGGTTTTACAAGGTCCAGTTTTTCCCAGCTGAAACCACCATCAGCTTCGGGCTTGCGACCGAAGTGGCCGTACGACGCCGTACGGGCGTAGATGGGGCGGTTCAGTTTCAATTGCTCGCGGATACCGCGGGGGGAAAGATCCATAACCTTGTTTATGGCTTGCGCGATCTCGACTTCATCCACCGTGCCTGTGCCGTGCGTGTTGACGTACAGTGAAATCGGTTTCGAAACGCCGATGGCATAGGAAACCTGCAACGTGCATTTTTCTGCATAGCCTGCCGCTACAATGTTTTTAGCAACATAACGCGCGGCGTAAGCGGCAGAACGGTCCACCTTCGTCGGATCTTTGCCCGAGAACGCGCCGCCGCCGTGAGGTGCGGAACCGCCATACGTGTCGACGATGATTTTACGTCCCGTCAAACCGGAATCGCCTACGGGGCCGCCGATAACAAAGCGTCCTGTGGGGTTGATGTAAAGTTCGTCTGGCGAAGGCATCCAGCCCGCGGGCAAAACCTTCATGATGTAGGGAATAACGATGTCGCGGATATCGTCTTGCGACAGGCCTTCATTGTGTTGCGTGGAAACGACCACGGAATTGGCGCGAACGGGTTTGCCGTTGTGATATTCCAAGGAGACTTGGCTTTTCGCATCGGGGCCGAGCATGTTCAAGATGCCTTTATGACGGTCTTCCGCGAGCAAACGCAGAATGTCATGGCTGTACTGAATGGCGGCAGGCATCAGGTCTTCGGTTTCGTTACAGGCGTAACCGAACATGATGCCTTGGTCGCCTGCGCCTTCATCTTTACCTTCGCCTGCATCAACGCCTTGCGCGATGTCGGCAGATTGTGCGTGAACGCGGCAATCAACCTGAACTGTTTTCCAGTGGAATTCGTCTTGCTCGTAGCCGATCTTCTTGATCGTATCGCGGGCGACTTGTTCCATGACTTCTTTGGTAACGGATGCGGGGCCGCGCACTTCGCCGATCAGGCCGACAAAATTCGTCGTGGCGCAGGTTTCAACCGCGATGCGGGAATAGGGATCTTCGGACAGCATTCTGTCCACGATGGCATCGGAAATCTGGTCGCAGATTTTGTCCGGGTGGCCTTCCGAAACGGATTCGCTCGTAAAGATGTAATCGGATTGCGCGGGGAGAGGCTGGGGCTTCGTGGCTTTGTTCAACATAAGGTCCTGCTAAAAGGTGTTTTACGGATAAAATCGCGTTACCGTAAACCTAATAAAGGGAGCTTTGCAACCCTTTAGGTATTGAAGGGGTGCCCTTACTCGTCCTGATTTTTCAGGTTCTCGGCCATGCTTTTGACCAGTTTGAACAAATCTTTCCGTAACTTGGGATTTTCTATGGAATAATAAACCCTTATCAGTTCGAGGGTCTCCTTCCGCTTCATGATATCGCCTGGGCCCTCGAAGGCCGACTGGTCGTTATCGGCAAAGCCGACATTCGCGCGATTCTCGTTCGAACCGTAATTGTCGAAGAAGAAAGACACGGGAATATCCAGAACTTTGGAAAATTCATACAGGCGGGACGCGCTCACGCGGTTGGCGCCGTTTTCGTATTTTTGAATTTGCTGGAAGGTGATGCCGACTTGTTCGGCGAGTTTTTCCTGACTGAAACCGAGAAGCGCGCGACGTTGGCGCAATTGAACGCCTACGTGCTCATCAATAGAGTTGGCACGTCCTTTTTTCTTCGTCGGATCTTGTTTTTGCGTTTTCGTTTTCAGCAGCATCTTCCCGTTACTCAACTTACATAGAAATATAAACTAAAGTGTCAATGAGCGGTGTGATTACCGCAAAGCGAGGTTAGCAAATGCCCACTTGGGTATGCAAGCAGTGTTTTCTTATATAAGCTTAAGAATATATCAAGCCCGCAGGCGCAACGCGATTCGCGTCATTAATATGAGCGCGACGAGCGGCATTAATATCTGGAAGAGATATCTTATATAAGAAGATCGTTGCGAAATGGGTTCGGGAAGATAGGTCGTGATGGCGGCTTCTTCAAAAATTTCCGCTTTGTCCACGACACGTCCCAGCGGATCAACCACCGCGGAAATTCCCGTATTCGCCGCACGGACAATCGGAATTCCTTCTTCGATTGCACGTAAACGCGTTTGCGCGAAATGCTGATAAGGTCCTGCGCTTTTGCCATACCAGCCGTCATTCGTGACGTTGACCATCCAAAGCGGCGCATCATTCCCGCGCTTTACCACTTCATCCGGGAAAATAACTTCGTAGCAGATAAGCGGGCTGAACGAAGGTAAGGCAGGATGCTTGATCGTCTCCACACCAATACCGGGTTGAAAACCTTTAAACGCAACGACAGGTTTCAAGGGAATGTATTTTTGAAACGGAACGAATTCACCATAAGGAACCAGATGATATTTATCGTAGACGTCGATGGATGAAAGGCGCTCGTTCAGCAAAATCATACTGTTGCTGAAAACCGTTTCGTTATCTTCGTTCGCATAACGGCGAAGAACGCCCGTGGCCAGAAAAGTCTCCGAATCGTAACTGGAAAGAATGGCGCGAATGCGGTCCATGTTTTCGGGTTTGTTGTATATGGCGGGTGAAATTGCGGTTTCCGGCCAGACGATGACGATGGATTTTGGTTTGGGATCGGCAAAGAACGCGTCTTTGGACAGGCTGGTAATTTTCAGGAAATTTTCCTGAACCGCAACCGGGTCCCATTTCATGTTCTGCGGAATGTTCGGTTGCGCCACGACGATACCGACATCTTTGTTGAAAGTTTGTGGAGTGTGATCAAGTCGGTAATCGCCGCCGATATATGTGAGCGCCATGGTTGCAACCACCAAAGCGGCCAAACCGGTTTTGATTTTAAGGGCGTCTTTGGAAAGAATAAGGAAGCCCGCCATCGCACACCAGAGAACGCTGACGAATGTCAAACCATAGGCACCTATATAATGTGTGGCCTGCGCCATCGGCAGATGGTCCGCCCAGACATAGCCGTAAAGGTTCCAAGGAAAACCTGTGAAGGCGTGTCCGCGCGACCATTCGGAAAATGTCAGGAAGAAACAAAAGGCGAGAAAGCCTTTGAGTGTTTTGGGATCGGCGGCTTTGTGCGCGATGGAAAGGTAGGTTCCGGTGAATAGCGCGAGCAAGGTAGGAAGCCCGATGACGGAAATCGGCCATACCCATTTGAATTCATTGCCTTCAACCAGAAGCGCGTTACCGATCCACCAAAGTCCCGTTACGAAATAGCCGAGCGCGAAAAAGAATCCAACGCCCCATGCGCCTTTCATACCGTTGGTTTGCGACCACAGCCAATAAAGCGCGGAGAGTCCGACAAACATGCAGGGGAAAAAGGACACCGGTGATTGCGCGAACGCAGAAACCCAGCCCGCCAAAACGGCGGCGGCAAAAAAGAGAATGTTTTGTAAGGGCTTCGGCAATTGCATCGGATCGTTTATAGATCAAACTGCGGCGGGAAACTAGACCTCGTCGGAATGGGATAGAACGGGAAGGTTTCTCAGGCGCAGGCGGTTGATACGGCGTGCATCCGCATCCAAAACTTCTATCACCATACCTGAAGAATGCTTGAAGCTTTCGCCGCGTTTCGGGATATGGCCCGCCAGATGGAAGGTAAGGCCGCCCAGTGTGTCGATATCTTCACGTTCGTCCGAATCTAGGAATCGACCGTAACGGTCTTCAAAATCCTCGATATCGATACGCGCATCCGCAATGACGGAGCCGTCGGATTTTTCGATCACCTGCGGCTGGTCTTCGTTATCGAATTCATCTTCGATGTCACCGACGATGGCTTCGATAACGTCATTGAGCGTCACAAGTCCATCGATGCCGCCATGTTCGTCCACGACCATGGCCATGTGTTTTTTGTCTTCACGCATCGTAAGGAACAATTCCATGAGCGGAATGCCGGGGCTGACAATCAACGCTTCACGCGACATTTCCCTGAAATTTACGGGCTTGCTGTCCAGCAAAGCGCCCAGCACATCCTTGATATGAAGCATGCCGACGATTTTATCTAGGTCTTGTTCGTAAACGGGAAGGCGGCTGAATTGTTTTTCGCGCATGATTTCGCGCAAATCTTCGACTGTTGCATCTTGCTCGATCGCCACGATATCGGCGCGCGGGATCATGACGTCGTAAACTTTCAGATCGCGTGTTTTGAGAACGTTGGCGATGAGTTCTTTTTGACTGTCCGCCGACACATCGTCGTGGTCGACCTCTTTGAGCTCTTCAATATATTCGTCGATCGCTTCTTGAAGGTGGTTCGTGTTCGAGGCTTTGCCGCGCACGAAACCTTTGAGCCAACCCATAGCGCGGGCCTTGGCTCTTTTTTCTTCGACGGCGGTAGGGGGGGATTCCGTTGATGATCCGCCGTTACGCGGGTGTTCGTCATCTGACATTATTAGCATGCCTCTATCATGCCATAGACAACCCATCCATGTAAGGGTTTTGAATATTCATTTTCTGTAATATCCGAATTTCCAACGTTTCCATGTTGGTCGCTTCGTCATCATCCTGATGATCATACCCCAAAAGATGGAGCGTTCCATGTACAATCATATGGGTGAAATGGTCTTTAAAAAACTTGTCCTGTTCTTTGGCTTCTCGATCAAGTGTCTGATAAGACAAGATAATATCTCCAAGAGGGTAGGGCTCACCCTTGGGAACGGGCGTATCAGCGTCTATTGCGGCAAAGGACAGGACATTGGTGGGCTTGTCCATATTCCGGTAGGTACGGTTAAGGACCTGAATCAGGTCGTCATTGGCGAGTACGATAGACACCTCGAGGGCGCGGTCTCTTAAGATTTTGGGCAAAACCGCCATTTCCAGTGTGTGCGTCATGGCCGTGCGGGCGATAGATTCCACGTCCAGATGGGACGCTTTCCATTCCGGTTCGGAGATGGTGACGTCTATTTCCGAGATCCTATTTACGGCGGTCATGGTCTTCGTAAGCGGCTATGATTTTGCCCACCAGTTTGTGGCGGACAACATCGGCTTTGTCAAAATGTATGAAGGCGACTTCAGGGACGTTTCGAAGGATATCGATCGCTTCCGACAGACCCGACTTCGTGCCGTTCGGCAAATCGGTTTGCGTCGGATCGCCGTTGATTACCATGCGCGCGTTTTCGCCCATACGGGTCAGGAACATTTTCATCTG
>DLGR01000009.1:7598-7718 GCA_002482805.1 Micavibrio sp. UBA7689
GCGTCCGCGCATGAAGGCGAGCGGAGCGATTTCAATATCGCCTGAGGCCATCTTTTTAAGAACGGTTTCGGCAGGCATAAGTTCGCGGAGCGCGTCGTGGATCGGGCGTAGATACGGATA
>DLGR01000029.1 GCA_002482805.1 Micavibrio sp. UBA7689
CGGGGTTGCGGCCAACAAACGCATACGTTCCGCGCTTAAGGATTTGTCGGAATCATCGGGGATGGAATTTGTTGCGCCGCCGTTGGAATTATGTTCGGATAACGGCGCTATGATCGCATGGACAGGAATCGAACGGTTGAAAAGAAACATGATCGACACTCTGGACGTAGCAGCGCGCCCGCGTTGGCCGCTCGATCCCGAAGCGGAAAAATCCCGCATCAGTAATTAATCATCAGACAATTTGAACAAGGGTAAAAATGCAGACAATCGGCATCATCGGTGGCGGCGCTTGGGGAACGGCCCTTGCACAATCTTTCGCGCAAAGCGGAAAGAACGTCATAATCTGGGCGCGTGAAGAAGAAGTCGTCACAGCGATCAACACCAAGCATGAGAATATTCCTTTTCTTCCGGGCGTTCTCCTGCATGACAATATCAAGGCCACGGGCAGTCTGACGGAAGTAACGCACGCCGATATATTCCTGTTCGTCACGCCGACCCAGCACACACGCACCGTTCTGGAATCCATGAAAGCCAATCTGGATGCCACCAAACCCGTCGTGATCTGCGCGAAGGGCGTCGAAATCAATTCCGGCCTTCTGCTTTCGCAAATCGTCGCTGAAGTTTCTCCGCAATCACCGGTCGCGATTTTAACGGGCCCTACTTTCGCCATCGAAATAGCCAAAGGATTGCCGAGCGCCGTAACACTTGCGATGAAAGACAAAGCCGAAGCCGAAAAAGTTGCGACCGCGCTCTCCAGCCGTTCGCTTCGCATGTATGCCTCCGATGATATCGTGGGGGCACAAGTCGGCGGTGCGGTCAAAAACGTCATCGCCATCGCCTGCGGCATCATTCAGGGCAAGCAATTGGGCGATTCCGCACGCGCGGCATTGGTCACACGCGGTCTGGCAGAAATTGCACGTCTGGGTTCGGCCTTGGGCGCAAAAAAAGAAACATTGATGGGCATGTGCGGCGTGGGCGATTTGATCCTCACCTGCTCGAGTATGCAATCGCGCAACTTCTCGCTTGGCGTTGCGCTGGGTCAGGGAAAAACACTCGAAGATATCTTGGCATCGCGCAATTCCGTCACCGAAGGCGTGCACACGGCAAAGGCGCTGATCGTCATGGCGAAAAACAACGCCGTCGATATGCCCATCGCCGAAGCCGTGCATAAATGCCTGTCCGAAAATGCCGATGTGAACGAAATGATCGGCAAGATGCTGGACCGCCCCGTAAAGGCGGAGGCCGCCTAATATGAATTACTGGCTTGTGAAATCGGAACCGTTTGTTTGGTCGTGGGACCAGCATGTCAAAAAAGGCACCGAGAGCTGGAACGGCGTGCGCAATTACCAAGCCGCGAATAACATGAAGGCGATGAAAAAAGGCGACCTCGCTTTTTTTTATCATTCGAATGAAGGCAAAGAGATTGTCGGCATCGTCGAAGTGGCGAAGGAATACTATCCCGATCCGACGGATGAAAAAGGCAAATTCGGCATGGTTAACTTCAAGGCCGTAAAACCTTTGCCCCATCCCGTCACGCTGGAAACCATCAAGTCCACCAAAAGCCTCGCGGACATGGCACTTCTCAAACAATCCAGACTCTCCGTCCAACCTGTGAAAAAGGTTGAATGGGAGATTATTTTGAAGATGGCCGCAAGCGCCTAACATATTGATATTATATATATAATTTACATTTCCATAATTTTATTGACCTGATTTGCTTTCTCCTATATGTTTCTGGCACCCTAAAGTGTATTCGGGTAGGAGAATTAAGATGAAACTGACATTTTTGAAAGCTTCCGCAGCGGCTGTAGCTATGCTTGCGGTAACAAGTGAAGCAAATGCACAGGATTTTGGCCGCGTGATCGAAAAGGGGGCCGAAAGAGCTGTAACCAGAGGTATTGATACAGTCCTCGGTGACTGGCGCGCGGAACGCAATCAGGAGCGCAGACAAGAAAACAGAGAATTCGACCAAGGCATCAGAGAACGAGACCGTGAACACCGTTACGGTGTTACTCAAGCTGGTAGAGACGCAGATTTACAACGTCGTTTGGAATTGCAATCCGCTCAATACGGTATGCGCAGTCAATACGATCAAAATCGCGCTGCGATCCGCAGTGACGGCTTCACACCGCAATACAGCGATGATTTCTCCCGCTTTGCAGGCAGCGCACCAAGACAGGCTCTTGCTCCGTATCAAGGCGGCGTGTACCAAGGCTCCGTTTCTCAGGCACCGAGCCATCGTGTGCTTAGAGCGGGTGAAAGCTGCACCGCAGATGAAACACCCGCCAGAATAATTGTAGCTGGCCGAGAATCTTCGGGCTGCGTCGTACTCAACATTCGATAATTATTCCAAAGTTTCGCAAACGGCCCCGCAAGGGGCCGTTTTGCATTTGGGCTATATGGTGCTAAGGTCGCTGCTTATTCAAAGGAGCGAGCCATGACCGATACAACCGCTTTGTTTCCCCCCTCGGACGCGCTACAGCAAAGCGCCCACATCACCCCCGCAAAATACAAGGAATGGTACACACGTTCTGTGAACGATCCTGACGGCTTCTGGGGCGAAATCGCCAAACGCCTGTCATGGTTCACACCGCCCACCAAAATCAAAAACACATCGTTTCATTCTCCTGTCTCCATCAAATGGTTTGAAGATGGCGTCATCAACGCCTCCTATAACTGCATCGACCGCCACCTCCCCGCAAAAAAAGACGATATTGCGCTGATCTGGGAGGGGGACGATCCGAATGACGATGCCAAAATCACCTATGGGCAGTTGAAAGACGAAGTCTGCAAACTTGCCAACGCATTGAAAGAACGCGGAGTAAAAAAGGGCGACCGCGTCACCATTTACATGCCGATGGTCCCGCAAGCGGTTTACGCCATGCTGGCTTGCGCACGCATCGGCGCGGTTCATTCGGTCGTGTTCGGCGGTTTTTCGCCCACTTCCCTCACCGACCGCATTCAGGACTGCAAGTCCGATATCGTTATAACGGCAGACGAAGGACTGCGCGGGGGCAAAACCGTTCCCCTCAAAGCCAACACCGATGAAGCCCTCAAATCCTGCCCCAATGTGCACACCGTCATCGTATTCAAACGTACGGGCGGCAAAACCGAATGGACCGGGGGGCGTGATGTCTGGTGGCATGACCTCGTTGAAAAACAATCCGCAGACTGCGAACCTGAAAAAATGAATGCGGAAGACCCGCTGTTTATTCTCTATACCTCGGGCTCCACAGGAAAACCCAAAGGGGTCTTGCACACGACGGCGGGATATTTACTGTTCGCCGCCTTCACGCATGAATGCGTTTTCGATTACAAACAAGGCGAAGTTTACTGGTGCACAGCGGATGTCGGCTGGGTGACGGGTCATTCCTACATTGTATACGGCCCCCTCGCCAATGGCGCTACATCGCTCGTCTTCGAAGGCGTGCCGAACTATCCCGACTGGTCGCGCTTTTGGCAGGTCGTCGACAAACACAAGGTGAATATTTTTTACACCGCGCCCACGGCCATTCGCTCGCTTATCAAGGCGGGCGATGATTTCGTCAAAAAAACCTCGCGTAAAACCCTGCGCATTCTCGGCTCTGTCGGTGAACCAATCAACGCCGAAGCATGGTACTGGTACAAAGATATTGTCGGCGAAGGGCGCTGCCCCATCGTCGATACATGGTGGCAGACCGAAACGGGCGGACATTTGATCACGCCGCTGCCCGGCGTCACCGCGACAAAGCCCGGTTCCGCCACATTGCCCTTCTTCGGCGTTCAGCCAGTTATCGTCGACACCAATGGCGTGGAACAAAACGGTGCCTGCGAAGGCGCACTTTGCATTGCGGATTCATGGCCGGGACAAATGCGCACCGTGTTCGGAGATCATGAACGTTTCGAGCAAACCTATTTTTCCACCTTCAAGGGAAAATATTTCACGGGCGACGGCGCACGCCGCGACGAAGACGGGTATTACTGGATCACGGGGCGCATGGATGACGTGATAAATGTCTCAGGGCACCGCCTCGGTACTGCCGAAATCGAAAGCGCGATCAATCTGGAAGAACATGTCGCCGAAAGCGCCGTGGTGGGTTTTCCGCACGACATCAAGGGCCAAGGCATTTACGCCTATGTCACCTTGAAAGAAGGCGCAATCACGAACGATGAAACCAAGAAGGCGATTGTCGCCAGCGTGCGCAAAGTGATCGGACCTATTGCTACTCCCGACATCATTCAATGGGCGCCGGGACTTCCCAAAACCAGATCGGGCAAAATCATGCGCCGCATCTTGCGCAAGATCGCGGCGGAAGAGTTCGACACGCTTGGTGATACCAGCACATTGGCCGATCCCGCCGTGGTGGAAGACCTTATTAAGGGCCGAAAAACCGGTTAATTACAAAATCACGATATAAGCTATTGACGTAATACACCCCTTGCTTTTATGGTGGCCACCTTAAGTTCTATGTGTGGGCACCAATGAGTGAATCAAGAAAAGCATCGCCGCTGATCGTATCCGGCTTCAGTTCGCAGCCGTTTGCAAAAGCCATCGCTGAAAACATGGGCGCACGCACCGTGGGCGTTCGCTACAAACAGCATGATGATAAAGAAATCGAACCCGCGCTTTTGGGCAATGTCCGAGGCCATGATGTTGTCCTGATCGCTTCCGCGGCAGGCGACCCCAACAAACAAATTCTCGAAACACAGTTTCTGCGCGACACAGTTCACCGTGCGGGCGCCAAGAATATCACCCTTGTGCTGCCCTATATGTGGTACGGCCGTTCTGATGGCGACTGGGGCGAAAGAAAAACACCCGCTCTGGCATCGGTTATCGAAAACCTGCGTAATAAAGTAAATAATGTCGTGGTCGCCGATCCGCACAACCCCGTTCTCACGCGCGAATTGTTTCAGGTTTCAGGCGCGAACTGCACGATCGTTCCTTTCGCTTATCCGTTTGCGGTTCAATTGCGCGACATGTTCAATCAAAAAGTTATTGAAAAGAAACGCACGCTTTTCCTGCACCCTGATGCGGGCAGCGTCAAACGTATTGGCCCCGCTTTCAGGGACTGCCTGTATACGACTTTGGGAATTGAAGAAAATCCCAACAAGGATAACTGGCCGCAAATCGGCAAGGACCGCGACAAAGAAACCAATGTAAGCGAAACCAAAGGCATCAACGTCGATGTCGAGGGCATGGATGTTGTGGTTTTCGAAGATTTGATAGCATCGGCCAAAACCGCTTGCGATCTTGCAAAAGCGTTGAAAGAAGCCGGCGCAAGAAGCGTTACTTTGTTTGCTACGAGTGCTCTTTTGACCTACAGAAAAACAAAACTAGGCATACCGCCTATTCAGCGCATCGAAGAAAGTCCGCTCGATGCGGTTTTTATCACCAACACGCATGATCATAGCCTTACAAGCCCAAAAGTGCATAAAGCCATGCAGTCAAGCAGCAAAATCCATGAATTGGATGTCGCGCCATACACGGCGGCGATTATCAAGGCAATCCACATGGAGGTTTTCGACGATACACCCGATGATGCTAACTCGATTTCGGCCATCATACGCGGCAAACATCCCGATCAGGAAAACATGGCTAGACCTGTACCCGTGATAATGGCGATAGCCTAAGCCGCGAGCCTGTTGAACGAATAGCTCGGGTGATAATTGCGGAAGAAATTCTGTTGATTGCCGTACATCATCAAAAGCGCCAGCCATAAACCGACTTCGCTTTCTTCTTTGCGCTCGTGCATATTGGCAAACAATCGTATTTGTTCCAAAGTCTGACGCGCTTCGCTTTCTTTTTCTTCTCGTTGCGCACGCTCTTCTTCAAGACGCGTTTCTTCCATGATTTTTTGCGCTTTTGCCATCATGGAACGAATTGCGCGCACTTCCATGTAACGCGTTTGCATGGCGCACCACGCGGAATCTTCCAAAATGGACGCCATATCCGTCATGCCGTCGCCACGCCCGAATTCTTTCACGGATTGCATGCGTTGCTGACGGGCGTCCTGATATTGTTTGTGAAGGCTGGCCAGAAGCGGATCCAAAAGAACGAAAGCCTGCAATTCGTCGAGCGCTTTAGGCGCCGTGGAAACGGGCACATCGCGGTCGAGCCGAAACGAAACTTCGTTCATTACCTGATGCAGGTTCTTATCCATCCCCATAACAAAAACCCCGAATTGTGAATTCGGGGCCATAATACGGAAAAAAGATTACGGGTAGGTTAAGACCTAAAAACCCAATTATTCCAATCCGATAGCGGATTTATAGAGTTCCAGAAGCTCTTCTTCTTCATTGCGTTTTTGAGCGTCCATTTTGCGCAGGCGGATGATCTTGCGCATGGTTTTGGTATCAAACCCCGTGCCCTTGGCTTCCGCCATGATGTCCTTGATGTCTTCGGCCAGACCGGCTTTTTCTTCTTCCAAACGCTCTACGCGCTCGATGAATGCCTTTAATCTTTGGCCCGAAACACCGCCCGTATCGTTCGCGGTGCTGTCTTTTTGTTCACGGAATTCCTTCACGCTCGCTTCGCCCATGTCTTTTACGCCTTATAAATGTGATGTGTGGATGCCCATTTATAGGGTGGTGCAATTGGGGCGTAAAGACGGAAAAAATGCTTATCCCTGCCTTTATTTTTGGCGCATTTCCGCGGGTTTATTTTTGCGGGCGCGGCGGCAATACCTGCCAAAGTTCTATTTTCACGCTTTGGGGGAATTTAGGATCATGCACACGCGCCATTTGTGCGCGTAAAACAAAGCGACGGTTGACGGGCTGGCCCTGCGCAGCGATATCGCCCTCTGCGGCACGCGGAGTAAAGCTCAGCGTGACAGGAACTTCGAACACCCATTTGTAAACACCGTCGAACACACCGTGATTGATGTTGAGCGGCTCTTCTTCGGCAAACGCGCCTGCCTGCAAATCCTGTGCGATCAAGGCAGCTTCGATATTCGCGCCCGTCAGAAACTGCACATACTGCGCGTAACCCTCGGGCGTGAAATATTTTTCTGAATCGGCGACGACTGCTTTGTAATTCGTCTGATTGAAGGTGAGCGAGTTGGCGATGGCGGAAGGCAAATATCCGCCGAGTTCGCCTGCGCTCATATGCTGTACGGAGAGAGAGTTTTTATCCTGTGCGGGATCGACGATGGCTTTGCCCGAACCTTCGCCGAACGGCGATGCGTAATGTTCGGGGCGCTTGCTTTCTTCTTCCGTGTAGAGCGCATAATAAAATACGCCCAGAAAGGCGCCGACGGCGGCTAGAAACATGCAAAAAAAGAACAGTCTCTGGACGAAGAATTTGAACAAAAGGAGGCTCCCGCAAAAATATCCAGCCTGTAGTTTAAGCTGTTTTGAGCTTCCCGACAATCTTTCCTATGTTCAAAACATTGTCTATCCGCCGGTCCAAAAAGGCCCAGCTGTCCTTGGCGCCCAAGGAACTATCGGAAAGCCAGTAAAGCGCCGTGGATGTGATAACGCCGCTTAAAAGCACCCGTTTGGTATAACGGTTATAATCCGTGGACGTATCCCCCGCCCAATGCCATATGACATCCGCCGTCTTCCAGACCAGTTTCGCCCCTTCGAATTTGCGCATGGGGCGCACCCAGTAGGCGATGGCCAGCCTTTCGGCTTCTTTGTAAGGGGTCAGGACCTTCATGCGCACCTTAACAGCGAGCGCGATTTTATCACGTGTACGCGGCGGCGTTTCTTCTTTTGCCAAAACTTTGAGCATTTCTTGATCCGCCCAGTACGAAAAATACCGCAAAGCATCCTTCACTCCATCGGGGAAAACGGAATGCACCATTTCCTTTTTGAATCCGCTTTCGACGGCGGCATTCATCAAAACGTCCATAATCCAGCCATCGAACGCCACGCTCGGCAGCGCGGCTTTGATGATTTTTTCTTTGATCTGTTCATTGGATGTTGCCATAGCCCCACTATAGCCCCCCAGGAAAGCCAAGAAAAGACTGGACTTTTGGCCTGCGAAACCCAATGTTACCGCCATGACACGCAAAAATGAGGATGCCTCGCTCGGAAGCCAGTTGATGCGCTATGGCCGCGTCGGAGGAACCATGGCGGGGCTTGCCGCCCGCGTCGCAGGGGAAAAATATTTCGGAATCAAAATCGAACGCGGCGACCACGCACGCCAATTGACCGAAGCGCTCGGCAATCTCAAAGGCCCGCTCATGAAGGTCGGGCAAATTCTGGCAACGATCCCCGAAGCTCTTCCCGCTGAATACGCGCAGGATTTTCAAAACCTCCAATCGAACGCACCGCCGATGGGATGGCCGTTCGTCAAACGCCGCATGAAAACCGAACTCGGTGCCGATTGGGAATCCCGATTCAAATCCTTCGAAAAAGAAGCGGCGGCAGCGGCCAGCTTGGGGCAAGTACACAAAGCCGTGACGCATGACGGGCGAAAGGTTGCCTGCAAACTGCAATATCCCGATATGTCTTCCGCCATCGGCGCGGATTTGAATCAATTGAAAGTGATCTTTTCGATATACGAGCGTTACGACAATGCCATCCAGACGAAATATATCCATGAGGAACTGGCGGCGCGGTTGTATGAGGAACTGGATTACTCACTTGAGGCACGTCATACGAAAATGTACGAACACATGCTCAAAGACGAAAAAGGCGTACATGTTCCCGAAGTGGTAGACGAATTATCCACGCAGCGCCTTCTCACCAGCACATGGCTGGACGGCGAAAAAATCTTGAATTTCAAAGACGCCACGGCAGCCGAGCGCAACACAATAGCCATGAACATGTTCCGCGCATGGTATGTTCCGCTTTATTATTACGGCATCATCCACGGCGATCCGCATCTCGGAAATTATTCCGTACGCAAGGATCATTCCATCAATCTGCTCGATTTCGGCTGCGTGCGCATATTCCCGCCGAAATTCGTAGGCGGCGTGATCGACCTCTACCACTCGCTGATGGAAAACGACATCAAACGCTCCGTCCACGCCTATGAAACATGGGGCTTCAACAATCTTTCCAAAGACCAGATAGAAACATTGAATATCTGGGCGCGTTTCCTCTACGCCCCGCTGATGGAAGACCGCGTACGCCCGATCGGCGAAGTCACGAATGGCGTGTTCGGCAAGGAAACAGCGCAAAAAGTGCATGAAAAATTGCGTGAGGCAGGAAAAGCCGGCAACGGTGGAGTTACCATCCCGCGCGAATTCGTCTTCATGGATCGTGCTGCGCTCGGACTTGGTTCCGTATTCCTGCACTTAAAAGCGGAAATAAACTGGTACCGCGTGTTCAACGAAATGATTGCGGATTTTGATCTGGCAAAACTCGAAAAACGCCAAAAAGACGTTCTCAAGAAGTTTAACGTTTAAGGCTGATAGCCTTTCGCGACTTTCTTGAAAACCTTCCCGTCGGGATCGTATTTTTTCAAAATCTTATCCATCTGCCCGTTTTCGATGACATCGATTAACGCGGAATCCAGCATGGTTTTCAAATCATTTTCGCCCATCTTCATGGCAAGAGTGTTTTGATACACATTGACAGGCTCAGGCGTGGGAACGCGTCTGATTTTTCCGGGATTTTTGGCCATGTAATCTTCGGCGGCGCCGGACTCACTCAAAAATACATCGGCTTTTCCCGCCGCCACGTCTTCTATCTGCTGGGAAAGCTGCGTCATATTGGGAAGTTCGATGAGTTTTGCATTAGGAAACTCGTTGCGCGCGACGGAAGAAGACATCTGCCCGTCCGCGGAAATAATGCTGACCTTAGCATCGTTGATCAACATGATATCCTTATCGAACCGCTTATCATCGATACGGACATACGCATTCATCTGGCTAAAAACGAACGGCATGGTATAGGTCAGGCGTTTGGCTTCCAATGGCAGGCGCCAGAAACCGATGCAAGTCACATCGAAACGCTCGGCCTCTAGATCGGCGATGGAAGTGGCAAAGCCGAATTCCGCCGTCCATTCGATTTTTAATTGCAGACTTTTCGCCACGGCGTTGATAACGTCTGCGGCAATGCCGGTCATCTCGCCCGTGTTGGGATCTTTGGAAAGCATAGGCGGATATAAGGCATAACCGCAACGTATGATGCCCGTTTTCATCACGCGCTCATAAGCGGATTTATATTCTTCTGCCGCCTGCGCCACGGATGCGCCTACCATCAGAACCAAAAACGTCATCGCGATAAATTTCATAAAATCCCCCGTCTTAAAAATCGGTCTTGCTGAGCGGTACCACGCCGCTGCGTATATGTTCCAGATAGTGAATGATGGCGCGGCCCATTTCACGGGCAGGCGTGGTTACAAAATCCACTTTTTGCGAATGGAAATAATAAACTTCGGCGTCATTATGGGCGCGAACGACAACATGAATGTTGGATTTCAATTCCCGTGCCGTCTCCAGAATTCTACGCCCTTCAAAAGAATCCGGCACGGCGATAACGATGGATGATGCCTTGTCAATCGCGGCCTGACGCAAGGTTTCTGCATGCGTGGCGTCGCCCGTGATGGCGTGGTAGCCCAGTTCACGCAACATTTCCACGCGCTCGCGGTTCGCATCGACGATAACCAGATCCATTTGCGCATCCAGAATATTGTCGCAAATCTCGCGCCCTATCTGGCCGTATCCGACGACAATAACCAGATCGCGGTGCAGCTCCGCATGTTCGCTTTGCGCCAGATGCGATAGATTGCTGTCGCGTAGATCGAGACTTTTGGAAAAACGCGGATGCCGCACAGCAAAGGCATGCACGCTGTTGATGGCATTAAATAGAAAGGGATTAAGCGCAATGGAGAACAAGGCCCCTGCCAATATCAGATCACGTCCTTCGGGCGGCAATATTCCGTACAAAACACCAAGCCCGACGAGGATAAAGGAAAATTCGCCTATCTGCGCAAGGCCTGCGGAAACCAGCAATCCGGTTTTCAGCGGATAACCGAACATAATAACGATGAGCAGCGCAATAATGGATTTCCCGATAACGATGATAAGCACAACCATCAAAACATTCAGCGGTTGTTCCACAAGAATGGCGGGATTGAAAAGCATACCCACCGCCACGAAGAACAAAACCGCGAACGCGTCTTGGAACGGCAACGCACGGTCGGCAACTTCGTGGTTCATATCGGATTCACGGATCATCATGCCGGCAAAGAAAGCGCCCAATGCAAAGGAAACACCGAACAATTCCGAGGCTCCGTAGGCAACACCGACAGCAACCGCGAACACGGCGAGCGTGAACAATTCACGCGATTTGGTTTTGGCCGTGATTTTTAAAAGCCACGGCAAAAGCCTTTTACCGCCCACCAGCATGACGATAAAAAACATTCCCACTTTGACAATCGCAATAGCCAACTGCATCAGGGGCGAATGCGCCGCCTCATCACTGCCTGTAACATTCGGCGCCAAAGCAGGAAGCATTATAAGGGCAAGGATCATGGCCAGATCTTCAACGATCAGCCATCCAACGGCTATTTGGCCGTTCGATGACTGCGTCAGGGAATGTTCTTCAAGCGCGCGAAGCAGAACAACCGTGCTGGCAACGGAAAGCGCAAGGCCGAATAAAATTCCGCTCGGTAAAGACCAACCAAGCATGTGGCCCATAAACGCACCCATACCTGTAGCGACCAAAATCTGTCCCACCGCACCGGGAATGGCGATGCCCTTCACTTCCATCAGGTCTTTAATGGAAAAGTGCAGACCCACACCGAACATCAGAAGAACGATGCCGATTTCGGCAAGCTGGTTCGCCATGGAAATGTCGGCGGTGAACCCCGGGGTGAAGGGGCCGAGCAAAATACCCGCGATCAAATATCCGACGATGGGCGAGAGACGGAGCCGCACGGCTATCAACCCGAATATATACGCCGCAGTCAAACCGAGCGCGATCGTGGTTACCAAGGGAAGATTGTCATGCATAGGAAAAGGCTCTTTATCCGTTTCACAATAAGGATAAAGCAAATAAAACCTTGTTCAAGCGGGAACATTTTGATTAGCCGAGCGTTATGCGCGCGCTCCTCAAAGGGCTTGCCGCAGTCGCATTTCCCACTGCATTCGTGCCGTTATCAAGCAAATGGGTGCCGTCATTGGTCATACGGTTTGCAACCCCGTTGGTTTTCCACAAATTCGGATCGGTATCTAGCACGGCGGACATGCTCGCAAAGGCCTCGATAGTGGTACCGACTTGGGTGGAAAACCACGCATTCATCTGGTCGACCTTTCCGCCGGTATCCCAATCCGCCGTAGCGGGTGTTTGATTTCCCGTCGTGGCCCAATTGTCCGTACTGGTAGTTTTGGCCATAAGCTGGGTGCGTATAATTTTTTGTATGCCGTTGCTTTTTAACGTGGTCCACAGCGCGGCGATATTGCTTTGCATGCTGGCAACGGATGTCGTGCTGATATTGTTAGTCAAAATCTGTTCCACGGCTCTGTTGGCATATTGGATCCATGAACGCCATTTCGTGTTAACGCCTGTGATGCTGCCGAGACTTGCGCTCGATCTGCCGAAATTGCACGAAGGCACAGGATCGGAAAAACTATTATGCATGGCGCGCTGGAAAAATCCGCGGCCGAACGCACCTTGTGATGTATCGTCGAACGCGCCGTACAAAATAGAATCTCCTATGCCGAAATACTGCACACCGTCCACGAAAGGTTGGCCCAACAAAATAGGCATATGGATATTCGCTGAGGTAAAGGGCGCCGTGCCGGTGAAGGTAAAAATCCCACCCGCATAAATGTTGGATGGGGTTGTGTTCGCGCTGGCATAAAATCCGCTTTGGGCGCCCGAAACTTCCGCCACCAGAAAGCCACCCACAGGAACTTTGTCACCTCCGGCAGGCACGGAAATGATGCCTTTGATCCATATTTCATCGCCCCTGTCCAACGTGGTTCCGAAAGCGGAAGCCAAAATACTATCCGACAGAACATGGTTGTCGCCGTTGGCGAGCGTCTTCGTGACTGAACCGCCATCCCATGTAATGGGAACTATGGCACCGTTGGGCACTTCAATGCACACGCCTTCATACGTGATGGCATTGCCGGTGTTGGTTTCGCCGTTGGATTGCAGATGCCAATTTTGTGTTCCCAGCCTGAGTGAATACATGTTAGCGCCCAGCACCTGTTTGCCGCGGAAATAGTAACGGTTGCACCCGCCGATTCCGCCCGCGCTTTCATAAACACGGTTCTGCACCGAAGCAAAACGCAATGGCGTGGAAGGCGGTGCCGAAGCCGGCTTTTTCTTGAATTGCCCGAATGCGGGCTTGGAATTCACGTGCATAAAAAAACCTTTCGAAAACAAAAAACCCCGCGCGAAAAAGCGAAGGGTTTGAAAAACCTGATGAAAATAAAAAAAACGGACGCAATGCGCCCGTTCACAAAAAAACACTATCAAAAGTTGTTGGAAAAATCAATAAGAATTTAGTTGGCTGCAATCAAGAAAATGGCGCAACCGATGAGATTCGAACTCATGACCTCGTCCTTCGGAGGGACGCGCTCTATCCAGCTGAGCTACGGCTGCACGTTATAAGGCTGATTAATATGGGATAACGGGCAGTTGTCAAGGCGCGCTATGACGGCCGGAGCACAGACTTCTCGATTTCGCGCCAAACATCGTAACTCGGGGCCAGTTGACGGCCTCTTTTAAGCGTTTCCGACAATTCATGCGCTTTTGGTTTGAGCTTGGCAAAATTACGCTCTTCCTTGTACTGCAAAACAAGACCTCTTTGCGCACCCGCCAGCTTGGCGTAGTAACTCGGATTATTGGGGCTGACAGACAGAGCATATTTATATTGTTCTTCCGCTCTGGCAAAATCGCCCAGATTTTCGGAATATTTTCCAGCCAATATAAGACCGTCGCGGTTGCCCGGCAAATTGACGTCGTTTTGATTGGCCGCAGTCTTGGGACCAAGGAAAGCAAGGAAATCACGAATGCGTGTCATTTTGTCACGGTCGTCCTGACGTTTCAGGTTCGAATAAAGAAATTCTGCATGTTCGTAGAATCCTTCGGCAACTCTGCGGCGCGATTTGGCAACTTCTACCTTGGTTTCTTCCGGGCTCTTGCCGGCGCGACCCGCTTCGGTCTCGGCCACTTTTTGTCTGTCCGCAGCACAGGCGGCCATCACCGCCTTTCCGTCGCCGCCCAGATCAAGATCGTTTTCTATCTGCAGCACCATGCATTTTACGTGCGAGGGTTTGCTGGCTCTTGCAGTATCGATAAAGCCTTTGGCTTTTTCATGCTGGCCGCTATACATGCTGAGTTCGGCCATCAAAATTTGTGTTTCAAAACTCGGCTTTGCATCGGATGCGCCATAGAATTTTTCAAGGGCGTTCAGTGCGAAAGAAATATTGTTCTGCCTTTTATCTTCCCATGCTTCGATGCGCTTGGGATTTATGTTTGCAAGACGGCGCGTACATTGCGCGAACTCCACGCACAATTCACCCGACAGAACTTGCTTGGATCGCGGTCCGGGAATTTGTTGGGCCAGTGAATCCCATTGGACGATAAGCTCGTCCGCCTGCGCTTGCGCGCGGTCGGCTATCGCCGCTCTTCCACCGCCTTTTGGTGCTCCGTCTGAAAACGTCATAACCTGCCCTAGCCCTTATTCTTTAAAATAGAGGAGGAAAATACATAATATTGTTAATTATGTCAATAAATTAAGTGTGGTTTTTTTGGTTAACGGGCCGGCAAAGGCGCAGGATCCCTCGTTAATTGAAGAAATACGTCTTCCAGATCGCTTTCCTGCGTCGATATGTCGACGATGCCGTAACCGGCCTTCTGGACAATCTCGATCAAATGACCCGCCGACATTTCCTTCGGCGCGTATCCTATGCGCAAGGATAGCTCGTCATCCCTGCACACTTTGTAGCCTGCCAATGCGGGAATATCGCCTACGGGGCGATCGAGACGGAAAATTATTTCCTTTGAATCCAGTCTACCGACCAGATCCTTTTTGCTTTCATTCACGATGATGCGGCCATGGTTGATGATGGCGATGGAATCGCACAGCTCTTCCGCTTCTTCTAGATAATGCGTGGTGAGCAAAACGGTCACGCCGCGCTGGTTGAGCATTTTTACACGCTCCCACATCATCTGACGCAGCTCGACATCCACACCCGCGGTGGGCTCATCCAGAATCAGGATCGGCGGGGTATGCACCAAAGCCTTCGCCACCAGCAGACGGCGTTTCATCCCGCCGGAAAGCGAGCGCGTATAAGCATCGGCTTTGTCCGCGAGGCCCACCAGATCAAGGAGCTCCATGCTTTTGCGTTCCGCTTTAGGCACGCCGTACATGCCCGCCTGAATATCAAGCAAGCGACGGGGTGAAAAGAACGGATCGTAATTGATTTCCTGCGGCACGATGCCGATGGCGGCTTTCGCGTTTTCGGGCTCGACATCGATATCGCGGTCCCACAATTTCACGGTACCCGATGTTTTGACGACCAATCCCGCCATAATATTAATGAGCGTGGATTTGCCCGCGCCGTTGGGGCCGAGCAATCCGAAGATGGAGCCTTTGGGAATATTCAGCGACAGATCATGCAACGCAATTTTCGCGGGCGATTTACCCGACGCGGCATAAGTTTTGTTCAGATTTGAAATTTCAATGGCGTTACTGGTCATGTTTGAACTCTCCGTCCCCGTTCAGATATGTGCCGAAAGCGCCGCCGGTCAACCAGTTCGCGGCAGCTTTGTCTCCTTTTAATTTGCCATCCCAATAGGCCAGCGACGCGATCTTGATGATCGCTTCGTGTTTGGCACGGTTCGGATTCTGGCCCAATTTGCCGCGGCTGCCGTTATAAATCATGTGGTCGCCGTCTTTGAGGACCAGAAGCATCTTCTCGGCCTTGTGTGAATAATCATACACGGCCAGACGGCGTTCATAGCCGAACCCTTCGACCGGGGAGGAATCATCGGTGCCTGTCATATGGAACAACGGACGATCGATGCCGCCATAAATGCGGTCGGGTAATTCGCCCGTCAAATGAAAGGCAGGCACGGGGGAATATAAAATCCCCGCTTTGAAACGCGAATCGGAATAATCCTGCAAAATCCCCTGCTCGTCGGGGAATTGCTGGCCGCACAACACTTGCGTCGTCATCGCCCCGAACGAATGCCCCGACATGCCGACGGTTTTGAAATCGATCGCGGGAATTTCAGGATGCTGGGCAAACCATTCTTGAATATTATCGAGCACGAAGGGCACATCGCCGAAACGTGCAAGGCTCGCGGAACGCGGAATGGTCAGCGCCTTGATAATGTCCCACGGATGGCCATCCTTGCCTTCCCACAATGCGGAATCCGTGCCTGCATGCTGGACATGCAAGACGGCATAGCCATGCCCCGCGATGAAACGCGAAATGAATGCCGCGCCGTCGATGCTGCCGCCCAAACCATGCGACCACACGATCAACGGCAAAACACCAACACTATGATTGTCGGGATAATAAAATTTGATAGGCACCACGCGGTTGCCGCGCACGGAATCGGTTAAGGAACCGCGCAGCATTTTTACCGCGTGCGGTTCGTGGTCCGGCGCGATATCAGGCCGCCAGAGAACGGACATGATTACTTCTTCCGGAATTTATCGAGGGATACGACTTCGCCCGTTTTGGCTTCACCGCCGCCTTTTTTATCGTCGGAACCTGTAGGCTTATCGTCATCGTCACCGCCGTCTGGGAAATCATCGGCATCATCGTTCATCGGCTGGAATTGAAGCGCGAAGTTGACGGACGGGTCGGCAAAAATGGTAATCGCGGAAAGTGGAATTTCCAGACGCTCGGGAACATTGTTGAACGAAAGCGTCACGCCCATTTTGATGTCGTCGACTTCGAGATCGTAGAATTGATATTGAAGAACGATGGTCATTTCTCCGGGATAACGGTCGCGCAGGTAAGCGGGAATTTTAACGCCGGCGAAATCGGTCATAAAGGTGATGTAGAAATGATGGTCGCCCGGAAGTTCGCCTTCCTGAATTACTTCTTCAATAGCTTCGCGCACGACACCGCGCAATGCGGACTCGACCATGCGGTCGTAACGGAGCGTATCTTCATCATCTTCGTTCATGGTTATTGGTCGCAAGATCGGGGTGGAAAATCAAGGGGTTCCTTGAAAAGAAATCGGCCGAATGGCCGAATCCGCGTTTAGACTCGCATTCTGCCTGCCGTTTTTCCAGAAGTTTATCGCGTATGGGCCGCTTTCTGTGGAAAACAACACGCACGGACATGCCTACGGACCCTCGAATATCTCCGAACCGCCCATGATGGCCTGCGGTATGGTTGTATTCTGCTTGATCATGCTGTAGTCGGAACGCTGCTTGAATTCGGCCAGACGCGCGAGCACCTCTTTCATTTTTCCGTAATTTTTTTCTTCCAGATAGAGATTGGCGAGCGCGCCGTAATATTCGTTCACGACATCGGTCGTGTAATAGAACTGCTCGCCTTCTTGCAGGAATTCCAAAAGCTCTGCATTGGCCTTGCCCTGATCCTTGTAAATTTTATAAAGCGCAAGGCGCGCGCCAAGATGGAGCGGATCGATGTGCAACGCTTTTTTATAAAACTCTTCGGGTGAGATCGTGCCTTCCGGAATAACCGAAGGCCGCACGAGAGATTGCACCTTGCCCAGATAATAATAGGCGGTGGCGGCGCGGGGATTAAGCCCTAGAGCGGTGTTCATGTAGCCGACCGTTTGATCGTACAGTTGCTTTTGCTCTTTTTCATTCGCCGCATCTTTTTTGTAATCGAGAATGGATACCGGCACGTTCACCGCGAACAAATAAACGCGGAAATTCAGGCCCATGGATATACGGCTGGCCATGTTGATTTCATGCGGGAAATGGACAATGTCTTCGCGGAACAGGGAATCTCTCGCGCGGTTGGCCATATACTCCCCGCCCATGATGCTTAAGGATAACCACCCACACATCAAGAACGGCAGCAAAAGTAAAAATCTGGCGGCGTTTACCGACATGTTCGAAGGCATCACCACCTCGCGCATGGGTTCTTTGAGCGCGCGCGAGGTGACAAGGAACCAAAGCGACAGCAGAGTTCCTGTAATGAGCAATATCGACATGTTGTAATGCAGGAAACTGACATGGCTTTGCGTCACCATGGACGCCAGCGCCGCGAAAATGGAAACAACGATCACGCGGTCCTGCATCGGCATTTGTTTGTCTTTGAGCGCGGCGAAATTGCGCATCGCCGCCGCAAACACAAACGCATAAAACAACAACGGCCCCAGCACGCCAAGCTCCGCCCAGAATTGCAGCGGATCGTTGTGCGCCATAAAGGTGCCGCCTTCGTCATTCGCGCGGCGGTATTCGGGGAAGTAGAGGTGATAAGTGCCGATGCCGGTGCCGAGCAACGGACGGTCCTTGATCATATCGACAGTGGAAGACCATATTTTCACGCGGTTGTTGGAGATATCGCCGGTCAATGTCACGGTGCCGAACAAACGCTGGCCCAGATCATATCTTTTTTGCACCCCGGTGAGTGTCACACCATAAAATGCAACGGCGGCAAGAACCACGCACAACAGCGCCTTGCGGTGTTCTTTCACTTTCGGCCAGAGCAAAAGGCAAAACAGGATGATGCCGGGTATGAAGGCGAACACCGGGCCGCGCGCTACGGTGGAAATAATCCCGCACACCAAAAGCGATGCGAGAACAACAGCAAATTTTCGTGCGCGCGGAGATTGGTCCGATACGATCCAGCCCAGCGTGCAAAACAATGCAAGCGAGAACAAAGCGCCAAGAGAGGAAGGATCGGCCAGCGGATGCCGCGCCTGTCCTTGGAAATACGCATTGAGGAAAAAGAACTGGAATATCGCCCACAAAGACAGCACAGCAAAAATTACCGCCGCAATTTTGGCGAGGATTTTAAAATGGTCCTGCCTTCCCGTCATCACGCCGATAAAAAAAGTCAGAGGCAAAATCGAGAAGAAGCATACGCCCATAAAGGCGATCGATTTTACTTCGGCCCAGAACGCAGAGCACACAACCAACAACCAGAACGCCCCTGCCAAATAAAGCACAGGCGCGCGCGGCATCTTCCATCCCGTGGCAGCACCTTGGGAAAGCATGACATAGCACCATGCGAACAAAACGACGATGAGCGCCATGAACCATTCCAGTTGCCATGCATTGACGGGGCATAACGCGCATATAAGCGCGGCAATCCAAAGAACGACGGGAAGGGAAAGGTTTTTCAAGAATGTCATGGCGGGATGTTCCACCGCCGTGCAAGCGGCGTCAACGGCCATAAAAAATGCCCGCAAAGTTACGGGCATAAAAATAGAAGTGGGCGGTATTCTGTTGCGAGGAACCGCCCTAACCCCACCTAACGTTGTCTAGACGTTAGGGATTGATTTACAACTACTTACTAAAGTGCGATTAAGCGGCTTTAGCGATAGCGACCAAACGGCCGTTATCATTCGCTGCGACTTGGTTATCGTTGGCATTTATATTGCCTGATCCATTACGGCGGGATCATACCGAACGCCGTCCACTGTCTTTATTACGCGTGTCGATCCTGTTTCGGCCCCGCCGCCTTGGTCGTTTAACCAACCAACTTGGTGGAGCCGCCGGGCACTGCCCCCGGGTCCACGACGCTTATTTCACAATAACGTTTAGCGTCATAACGGGCCCGAAGGCCCGCATCTATAATATAGAGGGAATTCGTTAATTTTTCAAGGAAAAGGCCCCGTGTGGGGCCTTTAAACTACATTGTCGCGGGGGCCGGAGCTGGCTGCACGAAATCTTGGGGATTAGGGGCCGGCGTGTTGCGCGTACGATGCTGGCTTTGCGCATCGATAAAATTGCGAACCTGAGTTGGATGAATGCCGTAGCCTTCGGATATGTCTTTTACCAATTGCTCAGGAAGCGGCTTTTCGCCCGCTTTCTTCCAACCATCTGCAAAAGCCGGAGCAAAACCGCCGGTGGTGTCTTTAATTCTAGGTGCCATTTTTAAACCCTCTATTTTGAAAATCTGCCGTACATTGCCTGAAATATAGCGTTATGTCAAATATATTTTCAGGGGTATTAACTTTTGCGGAATTGCCGCTTTTCTCCCGTTCTTTTAAGGTTAATTCATACGAAAGCACAAGGAAAAACGACCATGAAACAATACCACGACCTGCTGCAACGCGTCCTCGACGAAGGCAATAAAAAGATGGACCGCACAGGCACGGGCACGATCAGCGTTTTTGGGCATCAAATGCGCTTTGACCTGTCCGAAGGCTTTCCCATGGTCACGACCAAAAAGCTTCACCTCAAATCGATCATCCATGAACTGATCTGGTTTTTGAACGGCGATACCAACATCAAATACCTCACCGACAACGGCGTGAAAATCTGGAATGAATGGGCAGATGAGAAAGGCAATCTCGGCCCCGTTTACGGCCATCAATGGCGCAGCTGGTCCGCACCAGACGGGCACACGATCGACCAGATCAGCAACCTGATCGAACGCATCAAAACCAAACCCGACGACAGACGCTTGATCGTATCCGCTTGGAACGTTGCCGATGTGCCGAAGATGGCGCTTCCGCCCTGCCATTGTTTGTTCCAGTTCTATGTCGCGGACGGAAAGCTTTCCTGCCAATTGTATCAACGCTCCGCGGATATTTTCCTCGGGGTGCCGTTCAACATCGCATCCTATTCACTGCTCACCATGATGGTGGCGCAGGTGTGCGGCTTGAAACCCGGTGAATTCATTCACACCTTCGGCGATGCGCATATTTACCTGAACCATCTGGATCAGGTGAAAGAACAACTTTCGCGTTCTTTCTTCCCTCTTCCCGAAATGCATTTGAACCCGCATGTGAAAAATATTTTCGATTTCAAATTCGAGGATTTCGAATTGGTAGGCTACGAAGCGCACCCGACTATCAAAGCGCCGATCGCGGTTTAATGTCTAGAGAACGTACAAAGGACATGACTTATGATGAGCTTGTGAGACTCAGGCTCACAGGTTTGGCAGTAGGCGGACCCGCCATGGCGGAGATAGAATTGCAAATCCGGCACCTAGAAGCGCTCGATAAGGCCACTAAAGAAAACGAAAAGCTAAGCAAAAGAGTTTATGCTTTAAATTGGTTTATAGGCTTACTCACAGTCATTTCTGCAGCCCTTACTTTTTCTTTATGGATAAACCCTCAGTGGCAGGGGTTATTTTAAGGAACTTAACTTTTTCCAGTATGTTTGCAGTGCAACAAACATAAAAGGAGACCCCTATGGCGTCGAGTATCAACGAAACGACCAAAAAGACCCCGACCATGCGTTCCATCGATACAATCCTGAACAGATCATCCCAGATTTGGGACCGCAAAATACGTTAAATTCCTTGTGATGCCGCAAGTGTTATGGTAACAATCCGCACGTTTTAACGTGTGAGATTTTCAGTGCCGCTTAAACTCGAAATAAAAACAGGAGAAACGATCCATCTTTCAGGCGGCATATCCATGCGGTTTGAAAGAAGAAGCCCTGTAAGCATATCCGGCGGGGATTTGAAATTCGTCAGAGACAGAGACTTTGTCTATCCCGAAGAAGCCAATACCGGACCCGTCGCAAAATTCCGTCTGGCCGTGCAGGAACATTATTTGAACGGCCACCCCATCAAAGCGGTCCGACAGGCCGCAGACGAACTCACCGCCGCAATAGCGGGCGTTAAGCCAATCGTCGATCAGGTGATTATCCAGTTAAACAACAATGAACCGCACAGGGCGATCCAATTCGCCAAACGCACGCTCGATTACTAAGCTGTTTCACCACGTCCTTTAATACAGTATAAAACCCCTATGATCATTTCCCTCGTAGTCGCCGCCGCGGATAACAATGTAATCGGCAAGGATAACGCCATGCCGTGGCACATTCCCGAAGACTTCAAACATTTCAAGGAAGTCACGATGGGCAAGCCCTGCATTATGGGCCGCAAAACCTTCGAAAGCATTCTGGTATCCTTGGGCAAACCTCTGCCGGGCCGCGTGAATATCATTATTTCCCGCAAGAATTACCAGCATGATGGTGCCCTCACCTGCAAGGATCTGGATGAGGCGATCGATCAGGCCAAAAGGACGGCATCGGAAGAAATCTGCATTATTGGCGGCGCGCAGATATATAACCTCGCCCTGCCGCTCGCCAACCGCGTCTACCTTACCCGCGTCCACCAATCGCCCGAAGGCGATGCGTTTTTTCCGGAATTGGGAAAAGAGTGGAAGGAAACAGACAAGGACTCACGCGGTCCTTACACCTTCCTGACCTACGAACGGGTATAAGACGCGGTGTATCTTAATTTTTAAGCGTCTTCAAAACGGCTGCGGCAATCGACCCGTAAGACGGATCTCCCGCCGTTTTACCGTTGTCTGAATTTTCACGGATTTTCGCGTTGAGGGGGATTTCACCCAAAAACGGTACACTGCGTTTCGATGCCTCTTCGCGTGCGCCGCCATGTCCGAAGATATGGTCTTCGTACCCGCAGTTGGGGCAAATATGGAACGACATATTTTCTATCAATCCCAAAATCTTGATATTGGTTTTCTCAAACATCGCTATAGCTTTTCTGGCATCGATAAGCGCTAGGTCTTGGGGTGTCGAAACCACCACTGCGCCCGTCACCGGCACCTTTTGTGCCAGGGTGAGCTGTACATCTCCAGTTCCGGGCGGCATGTCGATCACAAGCACATCCATAGCCTCGTTTACATTTTGCCACGCTACGTCTCGTAACATCTGATAGAACGCGGTTTGGACCATAGGCCCCCTCCAGATGAGCGGTTTATCTTCGTCCGACAGATACCCCATCGACATGAGTTTTATCCCGTGCGCCTCATGCGGAATTATTTTTCCGGAATCATTCGTACTCGGCTTTCCGCTCGTCCCGCTCAACCGCGGAACCGAGGGGCCGTAAATGTCGGCGTCGAGCAAAGCCACCTTCAAACCCATGGCGGCGAGTTCGACGGCGAGGTTGAACGCCACGGTGGATTTGCCCACCCCGCCCTTGCCGGATGCCACCGCGATGATGTGCTTGAACGGCAATACCAGCGGCGGATTCTTATTCATGCCATGCGGATCAGGCGAAGTAGCCTGCGCCTTGCGCTCCGCGGTTAGAATCACATGCGCGCTTTTCACGCCCTTGATGGATTTGATCGCCTTTTCCACATTCAGGCGCAAAGGCTCCATCGCAGGACCGTTTGCGGGATCGACCTCCAAAGTCATCAAAACATCGTGGGCGTCGCTGATCTGAAGATCGCCCACCATCCCCGCAGAGGCGACATCGCCACTGTCGGTTTCTACGGTCTTCAAGGCCGCCATAATCTTGTCTTTAAGGTCGTGCATGGTTTTCCAAATGGGTTGTACGGGGCCGGTAAAAACCTCTATCATTAAAGCCACGCAAACATACAATTTTATTTTGGAAAACAAAACAGATGTCTTGGGACGATAATTCGGGCGGCAAAGGCCGCAATCCTTGGGGTAACAACAATCCGTCGGGCGGCGGAAAGAAGAACCCATGGGGCGGCGATAATCGCGGCAGCCCGCGCGGCCCCACCGAACCACCGGACCTCGATGACTTTTTTGCGAGACTGCAAGACGGATTCAAAGGTTTTGTCCCACCGTCCGCAGGCGGCGGAAAATTTATCGCTCTCGGTGTTATCGTTGTTGCGGGTCTTTGGCTGGCGAGCGGTTTTTACACCGTTAATCCCGGTGAACACGCCGTCATCCAGCGCTTCGGCGCGTGGAACAGAACCGTCGACACGGAAGGTTTGAAATACCGCCTGCCTGCGCCTGTCGAAACCATGACCAAATTCAACGTCAATGAAATCCGCACCATGAATATCGGCTTCACAGGCTCTACGGGCCGGGCCGGAAATATTGTCGGCGGACGGGACATTCCCGAAGAAAGCCTGATGCTCACTTCCGACTTCAACATCGTCGATCTCGATTTCGTCGTGCAGTGGAACATTTCGAGCGCGGAAGATTACGTCTTCAACATCGAAAACCCTGAAAACACGCTTCGTAAAGCCGCGCAAAGCGCGATCCGCGAAGTGGTGGGGCAAACCCGCATGTTCTCGATCATCACGACCGAACGCGGCTCCGTCGCCGATCAGGCAAAAACGATTATGCAGACCATTCTCGACCAATATAAATCGGGTATCAACATCACGCAGGTTCTCATCAACTCCGCAGAAGTGCACCCCGATGTACAGGCGGCGTTCCAGGACGTGCAGTCTGCCAAACAAGATGCCGAGGACGTGCAAAACAGAGCGCAGGCCTATCGCGAAGACATCATCCCCAAAGCGCGCGGCGCAGCGAACCGCGTGGTACAGGAATCCCAAGGTTACAAAGAATCCGTTATCGCCCGTGCAAGCGGGGATGCCGACCGATTCAATTCGGTTCTATCCGCCTACCAAAGCGGTCAGGACGTAACCAAGGAACGTATGTATATCGAAACCATGGAATCGGTTTTGAAGAACGCACAAAAAATCATTTTGGATAATGGTGACGGCAAACAAGGGGTCGTGCCCTACCTGCCGCTGAATGAACTCAACCGCGTGGCTCCCGCCGCCGGTGCTCCCAAATCAGACGAATTCAAGGGACAATAACCATGAGCAATAAACTGACCGTATTCTCATTCCTTGCCGGCGCCGCACTCATCGTGCTCTCGCAGACCTTTTTCATCGTCGATCAAACACAACAGGCCATCGTGCTACAGCTCGGCGAACCTGTCGGCGACGACATGCGCAAACCCGGTCTGCATTTCAAAATCCCGATGATTCAAGAAGTGCGTTATTTTGACCGCCGTATTCTGTCCGTAGATCCCGCACCCGAGCAGATGGTTATTTCGAGCAGCCTCATCACGCGCGCGCCCGAACCGACGCCTGAAGAAAAATTGGAAGAAGTGAGCGAAGAAGACGCTGCAGCCGATGAAACAACGGACACAGAAAACTCCTCAGTGCCCGAAGCACCTAAAGCGATTGTCATTCCGCCTATCGACAATGTGAGCGGAGAGCCCATTATTGTTGATTCATACGCGCGTTACCGCATCAATGATCCTCTGCAGTTCATGAAGACTTTGCGCTCCGTCGATAACGCCAACAAACGGATCGAAAGCATCATCGACGAAGCGACCCGCACCGTGCTCGGCAAAACTACGCTTAAAGAACTTTTGTCAAAAGACCGTACGCGTGTCATGGCTGAAATCAACACGCGTCTCAACCGCAAAATCAAGGAAGACAAACTAGGTATCGAAGTCGTCGATGTGCGTATCGTCCGTGCTGACCTTGGCGAATCTTTGCGCGATTCCACCGTCCGCCGCATGATCTCGGAAATGACCGAACGCGCCACGGAAACGCGCTCCAAAGGCGAACAGCTCGCGCTCGAAATCCGCGCAGGCGCAGAAAAAGAACGCACCGTCATCTTGGCCGAAGCCGAACGCGACGCGCAGGTGATACGCGGGGAAGGCGACAACACGGCGATCCAGACCTACGCCGCCGCTTTCAACAAGGACAAGGAGTTCTATGGTTTTATGCGTTCGATGGAAGCGTACAAGACCACGCTGTCCGATCCCGACACCCGCTTGATCTTGTCACCGGACTCGGACTTCTTCCGTTACTTCGACAAGAAACAATAGTCGTAATAAGGCCCGAGCCCCTTATCATTTCTATGGCGCAAAAATTGCACTTTAAACGTCCGCGTGGTCGTTGACCGTGCGCTTGCGACCTCCTAAATTATGCCATAATCGCGGTGCTCCATAAGGACCCGTCCGACTATCTAAAAGACTTTTTTACAAGGCCACATCGATGCAAAAACATTTTAAAATTCTCTCTGTTATAGCCCTTATCGCCGCTATCGGAACACCCGTTATGTGTCACGCCATGGGCGATAAGGACAAAGATAAAACCGAAGCGGCCGCTTCTGCGCCCTCGGCTACAGTATCTTCTCCCATTCCGCCCGGCGCACCTGCAACTTTTGCCGACATCGCGCATGATCTGCTTCCCGCCGTGGTCAATATTTCCTCCACCCAGAAGATGGAAGAGGAAAAATCCGGCGAAGGACAAGGCGAAGGCCAATTGCCCGGTATGGAAGACGTTCCTATGCCGCAATTTCCGCCCGGCTCTCCTTTTGAAGATTTCTTTGAAGAATTTCTGAACCGTCGCGGCGAAGGCGGCGGCTTGGGCGGCGAACCCGCGATCCCGCCTGCATCACTCGGCTCCGGCTTCGTGATCGATGCGGAAAAAGGCTATGTCGTCACCAACAACCATGTCGTTAAAGATGCCGACGAAGTGCGCGTGACGTTCACGGATGATTCCACGCTTGAAGCCAAAATCATCGGTAAGGATGAAAAGATGGATCTCGCGGTTCTGCAGATCCCGGTAGACGGTAAAAAACTCACAGCCGTTAAGTTCGGCGATTCCGACAAAATGCGCGTCGGCGACTGGGTTCTTGCCATCGGCAACCCGTTCGGTCTCGGCGGCACGGTTACGGCGGGTATTGTTTCAGCGCAGCAGCGCAACATCAATGCAGGTCCTTATGATGACTTCATTCAAACGGATGCATCCATCAACCGCGGAAATTCCGGCGGCCCCATGTTCGATCTGCAAGGCGAAGTGATCGGTATCAACACAGCCATCTTCTCCCCTTCGGGTGGATCGGTCGGTATCGGCTTTGCCATTCCTTCCAACCTCGCGAAATCCGTCGTGGGTCAATTGATCGAATACGGCAAGACCCGCCGCGGCTGGATCGGCGTGCGCATTCAAAGCGTAACCGAAGAAATCGCGCAGAGTCTTGGCCTCCCCCAATCGCACGGCGCATTGGTGGCTTCGGTAACGCCTGATGGCCCTGCCGAAAAATCCAAACTGAAAACGGGCGATGTCATCACCACGTTCGATGGCAAAACCGTGAACGCGATGAGAAACCTTCCCCGCATCGTGGCCGAAACGCCGATCGATAAAACGGTCGAACTCAAATTCTGGCGTGACGGGAAAGAACAAACCGCCAAAATCAAAGTCGGTGAACTCGAAAAAGCCGAGGAAGCAGGTCTGCTAGACGATGAACCCGACGCCCCCAAGGCCCCCGCCGCGGATGACGGAAGCGCCATCGAAGACATGGGCTTCACCGTCGGCTCTTTGAGCGAACAAACCCGCAAACAGTTCAACGTCCCTGAAGATGTGAACGGCGTGGTTGTCACCAAAGTAGACGGCAAAGGCGAAGCTGCCAAAAAAGGCCTGTCTGTTGGCGATGTCATCGTCGAAGTGGCGCAGGAACCCACGGACACGCCGCAAAAAGCCAAAGACGCCGTAGCGAAAGCCAAAAAGGAGAATCCCGATGTTCCGGTGCTCCTGCTGGTAAACCGCGAAGGCGATGTTCGCTTCGTCGCCCTGAAATTCGGCAAGAAGTAATTGCATTTTGTTCCCCTCGGGGCTATCTCCGAGGGGAATGAGCAAAACCATCCATATCATCGCAGGACCCACGGCAGGCGGTAAATCCGCCCTTGCCATCAAGCGCGCGCAAGAACTGAACGGTGCGATCATCAATTGCGATTCCAGGCAGATATATAATGAGCTGCCTATTCTCTCCGCGCAACCTACGGACAAGGATAAGGAAGAAGCGCCACATCATCTCTACGGCACGCTCCATCCCAACGACACATGCTCGGCGGGGTCATGGCGCGAAATGGCTACGCCGATCATTACCGATATGCTGCAAAAAAACATCACCCCCATCATCACAGGCGGTAACGGGCTTTATATCAAAACATTGATCGAGGGTATTTCGCCTATTCCCGACGTGTCTGCGGAAATACGTCTTGCCGCCATTCAAAAACAAAAAGAACTGGGCAATCCCGCATTTTATGAAGCCTTACAAAAACGCGATCCCGAAACCGCCGCGTTGTATCATCCGATGCACACAGCGCGATTGATCCACGCATGGGAGATTCTGGAAGCCACGGGCAAGCCGCTCGCGCAATGGCAGGCTATTCCCAAAATAGCACCGCCCGATGATTGGATGTTCGATATCACCCTCGTGATGCCAGCGCGCGATGTTTTGTATGATCGCTGCAACAAACGTTTTGAACAGATGTTGAAACAAGGCGCGGCGGAAGAACTCGAATCGTTCGACAAAAAGGTCAAGAACGGCGAAGTTTCAAAAGATTCTGTCCTCATCAAAACAGTGGGCGCGAATGGTTTGCGCGCTTGGCGTGAGGGGCGTATATCCAAAGAAGACGCCATCAACCTCGCCCAAACCGAAACACGGCAATACGCAAAGCGTCAGGTTACCTGGTTTACCAATCAGGTCAAAACCGCGCCGAACATTTCCAACATCACGAAAATTTAATCGCGGCAATAACCTTCGCCGGATTTCACGACCAGACAGTCTTTCTTGTCGGTCAGCCATTTCATGCCCGTGTCGATACCGCTGCCTTGCTTAATGGTTTCGGTCACGCCGTCTCGTTCAAACTGCAAGCCGCCATTGCCGATCTTGCCTTCGAAAGTACGAGGACCATCCAGATTGGCCACAATCACTTTATAATGACCGCTTTCCTGCGTGATCTCCAGATAGGTGCCTTCAGGTCCGTTCCATTTACCGTCCCATGTTTTTTCGGTCGGAGCTGAGTCCTGACAAGCCGCCAAGGCCAACAAGGCCGTCATTAACATCAGTTTTTTCATCTAAGCCGCTTTCTGTCTGGGGTCATACATCTCTAGATAATCGATGATGGAGACTATTTGTTCCACCTCGGAGCGTAACATTTTCACGGCGTCCATATCCACGGCGTGTTTATAAATATCGGGCGGCTCAAAGAAATTATGGGCGCTGGAGATCATAATAAGCATTTGGCTGTTGAAGTACGCCGCCGTGATGTTCTCGCCCTTGTAATGGTCTTTCATATCAGTGAGTTTTTCCATGATGGCGGGATCGATCAGATACCGCGCTTCCACCTGATCGGTCGTATACACATTGAACAATTCCTCAAACATAGGATCGACCAGATCGGCGCGCATCATCTTGCTGGTTTTCTCCGTGAACCACGATCCTATGGAGCTTTGGTCCCGTACCAAAATCGTGTGGCCCAAAAACTTGCGGTTCATCTCCAGCAAGATCACAAGCCCCTTGAATTTCGTCACCGTGCGTCTGTTCTTCCCGCTGCCTTGCGTTTCGGTGAGTTTCAATTCGCAAAAATTGATGTCGGTGCCTTTGTAACATCCCGTAAATCCGTCTTCACACACCGCCTTGTCATACGAAGGCACGATCTTGGATGGCTGGATAGTCTCCATCGATAGCGAGCCTTTGACATCATAGGCCAGATCCGCCGCTGCCTTAGCGATGCGCGGCATGATGTCTTGTTTGTATTGTTTGATATATTCGCGGCGCGGTTGGGTCACCCATCCGTACAACAACCCTAGCGCAAAGACGGTTACCCCCACAAACCCTTCATCGCTATCCTTGAAGGTCATAAGGAGAAACCAATCGATGCGTCCACATACCAAAGAAATCACCGCACCCACAGGCCATGCGATTTTCTTGCGACGCTCCAGCGAGGCGAGCTTTTCGAGGCGGATTTGTTCTACCCGTTCCAGTGCGGGTTTCAGTTCGGCATAGAGGGTTTCGTTGGCTTCGGCCATGAAATCGAGCATACCTCAAAAAAACGGTTGCCAAAACGCCCTGTCAGGCATTAACGTAAGCCCATGCAAAAGAACCTTGGCATTCTCGTCGTCGTGCTCGTGGTGCTCCTTACGGAGGCGCTGCCGCTCTGACGCGACTTGATGTCAAAGCCGAAACAGCGCTCCCGAAGAAACCTTCAGGGGCGTTTTTTAATGGCCGAAACCGAAAAACACGACGAACGAACTATTGGATTTGGGTGACTTATGCAGAAATGGAATGGATGTTATGCAGTATTGTAAATTAAATTATAATTTTCTTGCGTTTTTGGAAACAAAATTACCTTTTGTTTGCAATGCGGCAAGGATTATGACCATAATTAAGAAGAATACGAAGCGACCTCCAATGTGCAACAAGTACAAAGCCGCGTTTGGGAACACCCAAACGGGCTTTGTTTTTTAAAAAGCCACAAGGATCACGGCCATGAAAGAACAGACCAAACAAAAAACCGAAGCCCAGCAGGATGCCGGCAAGGTCGTTCAGGTCCCGCTCCCCAAAACCCGCAAGATGACGGGCGCACAGATGGTGCTCGAAGCTTTGGCGGAACAAGGCGTCGATACCATTTTCGGTTATCCTGGCGGCGCAGTTCTTCCCATCTATGACGCGATTCACCAGCAGCAAAAAGTCAAACACGTCCTTGTTCGCCACGAACAGGGCGCGGGCCACGCCGCCGAAGGCTATGCGCGCTCCACGGGAAAAGTCGGCGTTTGTCTGGTGACGAGCGGCCCCGGCGCGACGAACACGGTTACCGCGCTGACCGATGCATTGATGGATTCCATTCCGATGGTCTGCATCACGGGTCAGGTTCCGACCTTCCTGATCGGCACGGACGCGTTTCAAGAAGCCGACACCACAGGCATCACGCGCGCCTGCACCAAACACAATTACCTCGTTAAAAGCATCGACGAATTGTCGCAAGTCATCCACGAAGCGTTCCACGTTGCACGTTCGGGTCGTCCCGGTCCTGTATTGATCGATCTTCCCAAAGACATCCAATTCGCCGAAGGCGGTTATTTGTCCAAGGAACAGGCGCCGATGCATATTTATCAGCCGCGCACGGAACCTGACATGGACGCGATCGAATACGCCGTCGAGCTGATGGCTTCCGCAAAACGTCCCGTATTCTACACGGGCGGCGGTGTTATCAACGCAGGCACCAAAGCCTCTGAAGCTTTAACAAAACTGGTACGCGAAACGGGATTCCCGATCACATCCACGTTGATGGGGCTGGGCGCATTCCCTGCATCCGACAAGCAATGGCTTGGCATGCTCGGTATGCACGGAACGTATGAGGCCAACTGGTCGATGCATGATTGCGATGTCATGATCTGTATCGGCGCACGTTTTGATGACCGTGTTACCGGACGCCTCAATGCCTTCGCCCCCAATTCCAAAAAAATCCACATTGATATAGACCCTAGTTCCATCAACAAAAACGTTCGTGTTGATCTGCCGATCGTTGCCGATGCTGGTAAAGCCACACAAGCCCTGCTCGATGTGTGGAAAAAACGCGGCTTCAAAGCAGACGCCGAAGCCATGTCCACCTGGTGGAAACAAATCGAAGAGTGGCGCAGCGTTAAATGTTTAAGCTACAAAGCATCTGATGACGTGATCAAACCACAATATGCATTAGAACGTTTACGTGATGCCATCGCCAAGGACAAACGCGAAACCTATATCAGTACCGAAGTTGGCCAGCACCAGATGTGGGCTGCGCAATTCCTTCCCTTCGAAAAACCAAATCGCTGGCTGACCTCCGGCGGCCTTGGTACGATGGGGTATGGCTTACCCGCCGCAATAGGCGCGCAAATGGCGCATCCTGATGCGCTTGTTATCGATGTTGCAGGTGAAGCCTCAATCCTGATGAACATTCAGGAAATGAGCACAGCTGTTCAGCACCGCCTGCCCGTTAAAATATTTATCCTGAACAACCAGTGGATGGGC
>DLGR01000028.1:0-2652 GCA_002482805.1 Micavibrio sp. UBA7689
CGAGATCGAGAACACGTCTTCGACCGGCATCAGGAACGGTTTGTCCGTCGCGCGTTTTGGCTGAGGAATGGATTCATCAACGGCTTTGAGAAGCGCGCGGATGGAATCTTCTCCGATTTCTTTGTCGCGGCCTTCCAGAGCTGCCAGAGCAGAGCCTTTTACGATCGGAATCGTGTCGCCCGGGAACTGATAGGAAGTCAGCAGTTCGCGGATTTCCATTTCAACGAGTTCCAGAAGTTCGGCATCGTCCACCTGGTCAACCTTGTTCATGTAAACAACGATCGAAGGAACGCCAACCTGACGGGCAAGCAGGATATGCTCGCGCGTTTGCGGCATCGGGCCGTCGGCTGCGTTCACAACCAGGATAGCGCCGTCCATCTGGGCGGCACCCGTGATCATGTTTTTCACGTAGTCGGCGTGGCCCGGGCAGTCAACGTGTGCGTAGTGACGGGCATCCGTCTCGTACTCAACGTGTGCCGTGGAGATCGTGATACCGCGTGCCTTTTCTTCAGGCGCTTTGTCGATCTGGTCGTATGCACGAAACTCTTTCGAGAAGTATTTCGTGATAGCCGCCGTCAAGGTCGTCTTACCATGGTCAACGTGACCGATCGTTCCAATGTTGCAGTGCGGCTTCGTCCGCTCAAACTTTACCTTTGCCATGTCTTTAGTCTCCTATTTCAATTCTTTGCTTATGCGGCCAATTTCTTTTTAACTTCTTCAACAACGTTCGCCGGTACCGCTTCGTAGTGATCGAATTCCATCGTGTAGGAAGCACGTCCTTTGGACATGCCGCGCAGCGTGTTGATGTAACCAAACATGTTTGCGAGAGGAACCATAGCCAGAACGACTTTCGCGTTACCGCGGTCTTCCATGCCTTGGATCATGCCGCGGCGGCTGTTCAAGTCACCGATAACATCGCCCATGTATTCTTCCGGCGTTACGACTTCGACTTTCATGACAGGTTCCAAAAGCTGGGGACCTGCTTTTGCCATGGCTTCTTTAAAGGCTGCGCGTGCAGCGATTTCGAATGCCAGAGCGGACGAGTCGACATCGTGGTATTTGCCGTCATAAAGTTCGATTTCGATATTGATGACCGGGAAGCCGGCGATGATGCCCGTTTCCTTTGCGCCTCTCATACCTTTTTCAAAACCGGGAATGTATTCTTTCGGAATAGATCCGCCGACGGTTGTGTTCAAGAAATTGTAATCCGTAATCGGTTCGCCTTTTGCATCTTTTGCATCTGCAGGAAGCGGACGCATTTTGAAAAGAACGCGTGCGAACTGACCCGAACCACCCGATTGTTTCTTGTGCGTGTAATCTTCATCAGCTTCGCGGGAAATCGTTTCGCGGTAAGCAACCTGAGGAGCACCGATATTGGCTTCAACGCCGTAGGTACGCTTCATAATGTCGATTTTGATATCAAGGTGAAGTTCGCCCATGCCTTTGAGGATCGTTTGTCCGGTTTCAGGATCGGTGTGAACACGGAACGAAGGATCTTCGGAAACGAGTTTGCCCAAGGCAATACCCATTTTTTCTTGGTCGGCTTTGGTTTTCGGCTCAACGGCGATCTCAATGACCGGCTCGGGGAACGTCATTTTCTCCAGAACAATCGGTTTGATCGGGTCGCACAGCGTGTCGCCCGTCGTCGTGTCTTTCAGACCAACGAGAGCAACGATATCGCCTGCATGGGCTTCTTTGATCTCTTCGCGGTTGTTGGAGTGCATCAGCAACATACGGCCGATACGCTCTTTCTTGTTCTTCGTGGAGTTTACGAGGTAGGAACCCGCTTCGAGTTTACCTGAGTAAATACGGAAGAAGGTCAGCGTGCCGACGAATTCGTCAGGCATAATTTTGAATGCGAGACCGGACAAAGGTGCTTCGTCGGTCATTTCGCGGAAATCTTCGATATCTGTGTCAGGCTTTGTGCCTTTGACTTTTCCTTTGTCCAGCGGGCTGGGAAGGAAGTCGACAACAGCATCGAGCAAAGGCTGAACGCCTTTGTTCTTGAATGCGGAACCGCACATCATCGGGATCAGTTTGAAAGCGATCGTACCTTTGCGGATACAGGCTTTGAGCGTTTTGATGTCCGGCTCTTGACCATTCAGGTATGCATCCATCGCAGCATCGTCCATTTCGACGGCCTGTTCGATCATGCGTTCGCGGTATTGTTTTGCCTTGTCGAGAAGGTCGGCAGGAATTTCGCCCACTTCAAAAGCGGCGCCGAGTGTTTCAGCTTTCCAGATGATCGACTTCATGTTGATCAGGTCAACTATACCGATAAAGTCGGTTTCAATACCGATCGGAAGCGTCGTTACCAGCGGATCAATGCCAAGGCGTTTTTTAACGGAGTCGATGCACATGTAGAAATCTGCGCCCGTTTTATCCATTTTGTTCGCAAAGATGATACGCGGAACTTTGTATTTGTCGCCCTGACGCCAAACCGTTTCGGTTTGGGGCTCAACACCCTGGTTACCATCGAGAAGACAGACAGCGCCGTCGAGAACGCGCAAGGAGCGTTCGACTTCGATCGTGAAGTCAACGTGGCCAGGTGTATCGATGATGTTCATGCGGATGTCGTTACCGGCCTGAACGCCGTTTTCGGCGCCCTTCCAGAAAGTCGTCGTAGCCGCGGACGTGATCGTGATGCCGCGC
>DLGR01000028.1:2691-30889 GCA_002482805.1 Micavibrio sp. UBA7689
CATCCAGTCCATCGTGGCCGCGCCATCGTGCACTTCACCGATCTTGTGGGATTTTCCGGTGTAGAACAAAATACGCTCGGTCGTCGTCGTTTTACCGGCATCGATGTGAGCCATGATGCCGAAGTTACGATAACGGTCTAGTGGGTATTGACGGGCCATGATACGTTTTTAAAACCTTCTAATTATCTTTATCTGATTACTACCAACGATAGTGCGCGAAAGCTTTGTTGGCTTCGGCCATCTTGTGGGTGTCATCACGTTTCTTAACAGCGGTACCGCGGTCGTTTGCAGCATCCAGAATTTCGCCTGCAACGCGTTCCATCATCGTGTGCTCGCCACGTGCGCGGGCAGCATCGATGATCCAGCGCATTGCCAGAGCGGTTGCGCGCTCAGGACGAACTTCGGTCGGAACCTGATAGGTCGCACCACCGACACGGCGGGAACGAACTTCGAGTTGCGGACGGATTTTCTTCAGAACGCGGTGGAATATGCGCAAGCCTTTGGAAGAAGAACCGCCGGCTTTGCCTTTGTCGGCTTCGCCTTCTTCATCGGCAATGTTTTTGCCTTTGGCTTCCACGATTTCGAGCGCGCCGTAAACAATGTTTTCGGCAACGGACTTCTTACCGTCTTCCATGAGGTTGTTCATGAATTTCGACAGAACGAGATCACCGAAACGGGGATCGGGAAGAATGGTACGTTTTTCTGGTTTGCGACGACGAGACATCTATCTTCTCTCCAAGTTAAATTATTTAGGACGCTTAGCGCCGTATTGCGAACGGGCTTGCTTACGATCTTTAACACCTTGCGTATCCAATGCGCCGCGGATGATGCGGTAACGAACACCCGGCAAGTCTTTCACACGTCCGCCTTGGATAAGGACGACAGAGTGTTCTTGCAGGTTGTGGCCTTCGCCGGGGATGTAGCAAATGACTTCAAAGCCGGTGGTCAGACGAACCTTCGCAACTTTACGCAAAGCGGAGTTCGGTTTTTTCGGCGTCGTTGTGTAAACGCGCGTGCAGACGCCACGAACTTGCGGGTTGGATTTCAACGCGCGGTTCTTTTTGGCTTTCATCGCCTTTTTGCCACCTTTGGCGCGAGGCTGACGGATCAATTGCTGTATCGTTGGCATGTAAGTGCCTTCTCCTTATGGTTCCAAAAACTGTTACGGATGGCTTTTCCTAAGGGATGGCGGGGAAATACGCAAGACGCGAATTATTCATTGGCTCCCCATCCCGCATTACGCTTCTTTGGGGTCCAACGGTTTTTCGCCCTTTGCGGCCCGGAGAATGTGTCTCCTGCCATACCTGGGGTAAAGGATACTGGGTCTGCGTTTAGTGCCTGTTTTTCTTTCGAAAATTCCCTCTAAGTCCGAGAGAAGAAGCGCCACAGCCAGCCCATCCGATTCCTTAATTTGGGCGGACTATATGACTCGGAGGCCTTGTAGGTCAAGCACTTATTAAGCTTTTTTTAAAGAAAGTGAAGGCCCGTCGAGAGGGGCTGCCAAAGCCTTATAAATTCAGGAAAATCAAAGGCGGGCGGTCAGGACAAGGCCAGCCCCCTGAAAATGTTACACCTTGAAATCGGGTTCGACTTTGACCAAACGTCCCAAATCCATCAGCGCCATGCGCGTGTCGGTAAATACAGGGAAAGCATCTTCTGGGGCCTTATCGGGGTTGATGTAAGTATTAAGCTCAGGTGACATCAACACACCGCGCAAAGCCGCGCTGTTAAAAGCCACATTGGTGAAAAGAAGTTTACCCTGCGTATCTCTGGCTTTGCGGAAAGCCTCTGTTTGCAGCATCATCGCTTCCAGACCGACATGTTCTTTGGCGGCGATCTGACCTTTTATTCTATCGCCTGCGCGTTCGAAACTTCCCATGATGGATATAAAGGATGAAGGCTCCTCACCATGCATCATTTCGAAAACAGCCAGAAAAGGGCCATTTATATCCACCAGATCATCAAATTTGGTTACCCGCACACCGACATGGGCAAATGGCTGTCTCATTAAACACCTTTACGACACCGCCTAGTTGTAGCGTTTGAATGATATTATGTCAATAAAAAGCGGCCTTCTCGCGAGAAAAGGCCGCTCTTAATCTTTGTATTACTACGTCTTAGCCGTTTGCGGCTTTTGCAGGAACCGGCGGCTCTTCGTCCGCTTCGATCGCACCGGCTTGTTGTTGGGCGGCCAGCGCGATGGTGTCGCGGTCAGCAGCCAAACGGCGGATCTTATTGACGTAGGAGCCCGTACCGGCGGGGATGAGACGACCCACGATGACGTTTTCCTTCAGACCGTTCAAATCATCCACCTTGCCTTGCGTTGCGGCTTCGGTAAGAACGCGCGTGGTCTCCTGGAACGATGCAGCCGAAATGAAGGATTTCGTTTGCAGCGATGCCTTGGTGATACCTTGCAATACCGGTTTGCCTTCGGCGGCAATTTTGCCTTCGGCGCGGTATTTTGCGTTTGTGGATGCGAACTCTTCGCGGTCGATATGCTCGCCCACCAAGAAGGTCGTATCACCCACAGCCAGAACTTCGACTTTTTGCATCATCTGACGTGAAATCACTTCGATGTGTTTGTCGTTGATCTTAACGCCTTGCAGACGGTAAACGTCCTGAATCTCGTTGATGAGGTATTCGGCCAGAGCCTCTACGCCCATAACGTCCAGAATGTCGTGTGGTACCAGCGCCCCATCGAGCAAAGGATCGCCGCGACGTACATAGTCACCTTCATGAACGGCCAAGTGACGGCCTTTCGGAATCAGATATTCGCGTGGTTCCAAAGTTTTGTCCGTTGGGTTGACGATGATGCGGCGTTTGGATTTGTAATCTTTTCCAAATTCCACCTGACCATCGAGTTCGGAGATGATCGCGAAGTCTTTCGGACGACGTGCTTCGAACAATTCGGCAACGCGCGGAAGACCGCCCGTAATATCGCGCGTTTTTGACGTTTCGCGCGGAATACGGCCGATGATGTCCCCTGCCTTCACTTCCGAACCGTTTTCAACGGAAAGAACCGTATCTGTCGAAAGATAATAGTTTGCCGGCAGACCGTTCGGGAGCGTAATGACTTCGCCCTTTTTGTTGGTCAGAGAGATACGTGGTTTCAGATCACCGCCTTTAGGTTGCGAACGCCAGTCGATAACAACACGGCTTGTGATACCCGTATTTTCATCAACGCGTTCGGCAATCGAAACGCCTTCTACGAGGTCGAAGAATTTTACCGCGCCATCTTTTTCCGTGATGATAGGCATGGTGAAGGGGTCCCACTCTGCCAACTTATCGCCGGTTTTGACTTTGTCGCCATCTTCGACGATGAGGCGTGCACCGTAAGGTACACGGTGCGCTGCACGCTCCTTGCCCTTGGCATCTTTCAAGATGATTTCGGTATTACGGCCCATGACGATGTTCATGCCCGAAGAGTTTTTAACAACGTTTGTGTTACGCACTTCGACTTTACCGTCCAGAGCAGCTTCGAACGAGGATTTCTCCGCGCCGCGTTGAGCCGCACCGCCGATGTGGAACGTACGCATCGTAAGTTGCGTACCCGGTTCACCGATAGACTGGGCAGCCATAACTCCGACTGCTTCGCCTTGGTTGACCATGGTACCGCGTGCGAGGTCACGGCCATAGCAGTGAGCACAGACGCCGTTTTGCGTTTTGCAGGTCAAAACCGAGCGGGCCTTGATGAAGTCGAGGCCAGCTACTTCGATTTGTTCCGCGAGGTTTTCGTCGATCATTTCGTTTTTCTTGACGATGACTTTACCGGAAAGTGGGTCTTTTACGTCATCAAGAACAACACGTCCGAGCGAGCGTTCACCGAGACCGACGATAACGTCAGCACCCGACATAACGGCGCGGATGGTGATACCTTCTTCGGTACCGCAATCAACTTCGTTGATAACGGCATCTTGGGCAACGTCAACCAAACGACGTGTGAGGTAACCGGAGTTGGCCGTTTTCAAAGCCGTGTCCGCCAGACCTTTACGTGCGCCGTGTGTGGAGTTGAAGTATTCCAGAACCGACAAACCTTCTTTGAAGTTGGAGATGATCGGCGTTTCAATGATTTCGCCCGATGGCTTGGCCATCAAACCGCGCATACCAGCAAGCTGACGGATCTGCGCCGCAGAACCCCTCGCTCCGGAGTGTGCCATCATGTAAACGGAGTTCAGACCAACTTCTTTTACGTTCGAGATGTGTTTCATCATGGCGCCTGCAACGTCGTCGGTGCAGCGCGACCAGATATCGACCACCTTGTTGTATTTTTCGCCTTTGGTGATCAAGCCATCCTGATATTGCTGTTCGTATTCGGCAACTTTGGATTTGGCATCAGCCACCATTGTTGCTTTTTCTTTCGGGATGATCATGTCGTCCTTACCGAACGAGATACCGGCAACGCAAGCGTGACGGAAACCGAGTTTCATCATTCTGTCGCAGAAGATGACGGTCTCTTTCTGGCCGCAGTGACGGTAAACCGTATCTATCAGGTTGGTCACTTCCTTCTTCGTCATGACCTGATTGATCAGGGCGAAGGGCAGGTTTTTGTGACGCGGGAACAATTCGGACAATAGCATGCGGCCCGGCGTTGCTTCCACCAGAGTCGTGGTTTTGTTGCCGTTTTCATCAACGCCGATATAGCGGCATTTGACTTTGGCGTGCAAGGAAACGTGGCCTTCGGTCAGCGCGTGCTGGATTTCACCTGGGCCGCGGAAGATCATGCCTTCGCCTTTTTCGCCTTCGCGTTGGATCGTCAGGTAGTAGAGACCCAAAACAATGTCCTGCGAAGGAACGATGATAGGCTTGCCGTTCGCAGGCGAGAGGATGTTGTTCGTCGACATCATCAAGCAGCGGGCTTCCAGCTGCGATTCAATCGACAGCGGAACGTGAACGGCCATCTGGTCTCCGTCAAAGTCAGCGTTGAACGCCGTGCAGACGAGCGGGTGCAGCTGGATGGCTTTGCCTTCAATAAGGATCGGTTCGAATGCTTGGATACCTAAACGGTGAAGCGTCGGAGCGCGGTTCAACAGAACCGGGTGCTCGCGAATAACTTCTTCCAAGATATCCCAAACTTCGGGACGTTCTTTTTCGACCATTTTCTTGGCAGCTTTGACTGTGGAAGCCATGCCGTAGATTTCGAGTTTGTGGTAGATAAACGGCTTGAACAGTTCAAGCGCCATCTTCTTGGGCAGACCGCACTGGTGCAGTTTCAATTCGGGACCGACAACGATGACCGAACGGCCGGAGTAGTCGACGCGCTTGCCGAGCAGGTTTTGACGGAAACGACCTTGTTTCCCTTTCAGCATATCGGAAAGCGATTTCAGAGGACGCTTGTTCGCACCCGTGATAACGCGGCCGCGGCGGCCGTTGTCGAACAGGGCATCAACAGCTTCTTGCAACATACGCTTTTCGTTACGCACGATAATATCGGGCGCGCGCAGTTCCATCAGACGCTTCAGACGGTTGTTACGGTTGATCACACGGCGGTACAGATCGTTCAGGTCCGACGTTGCGAAACGACCGCCATCGAGCGGCACCAGCGGGCGCAGTTCAGGCGGCAGAACGGGAACGATGTCCAGAATCATCCATTCAGGACGCGTGCCCGAAGAGATAAAGGATTCCAGAAGTTTCAAACGTTTTACGAGTTTCTTGCGCTTTGCTTCGGAAGACGTGTCACGAAGATCTTGTTCGCATTTTGCGAGGTCTTCTTCGAGATTGACGTTTTGCAGGATCTCTTTCAGCGCTTCGGCGCCGATGCCGGCGCGGAAGTTTTCATCGCCGTATTCATCCTGTGCATTCATGAACTCTTCTTCGGAGAGCAGCTGCAGGGGCTTCATCGGCGTCATGCCGGGTTCCAGAACAACATAGGCTTCGAAGTACAGAACTTTTTCCAGCTCTTTCAACGTCAAATCGATCATCAGACCAATTCTGGACGGGAGCGATTTCAGGAACCAGATGTGCGCAACTGGTGATGCCAGTTCGATATGGCCCATGCGTTCGCGGCGAACCTTGGTGAGTGTTACTTCAACGCCGCACTTCTCGCAGACGATGCCTTTGTATTTCATGCGCTTGTATTTGCCGCACAGACATTCGTAATCCTTGATAGGTCCAAAAATACGCGCGCAAAACAAACCATCGCGTTCGGGTTTGAACGTACGGTAGTTGATCGTTTCGGGCTTTTTCACTTCGCCGAAAGACCAGCTCAGGATCTGTTCCGGAGAAGAGATCGCGATGCGGATGCTATCGAAGCTTTGCGGGCCTTGCGGAGCGCCAAAAAGGTTCATCAATTCGTTCATTTTTTTCCTCTTAATATTCTCTTTGTGACTGCGTCCGTATATTACTTAATATCTTGTCCAGGCCCGCCTTGGGGTCGGTGGGGATTTGGTCTGAAACCAAATTTCTCCTCGATCGCCCTGACCCTACTTTCGAAAGTCGTGATAGCTTTTTCAATATTTTCAAGCTGTGGGGCAGTAGCCTCTCTTGCTCGCCTCATACCAGAAAAACTCACATCTTCTACTATTGCCTTGTGTGCCGCCAACATGCTGGCCTCCCTGTTAGCAATCTCCTTAAGGTAACCAGGTGCGAATCTTGGGTCTTTGTCGTAAGCATTCAATCTTGCCATTTCGGCGCCGTCTCTTATTGCCTGCGTCCCCACTGCAAAAATATCCGCGCCAACATCTCTGTGCATGGCATTAACTTTTGCTGTGATTTCTTTTACCTGAGTTCCCATTTTTTGGAAGTTTTCAACCAACCCTTCGAGAAGCCTTATGCTGGCTTCGCCTTCTTTTGCGGTTTTCAAATTCTGCAAATACAATGCAAAATCCGCGTCACTACCAACAAGCAAATCATACTTGTTGGCGGATTGTTGGCTTTTACCAAAAGATTTACCCAGCATAATTCACCTCGTTACTTCGTGCCGGTTTGCTTCATGTCGACATTCAATCCGAGCGCCTTCAGTTCTTTGACCAGAACGTTGAAGGATTCGGGAACACCGATTTCGAAGCTGTCTTCGCCGCGAACGATCGCTTCGTAGACTTTCGAACGACCCGCCACGTCGTCGGATTTCACGGTCAGGATTTCCTGCAACGTGTAGGCCGCGCCGTAAGCCTGCAACGCCCAGACTTCCATCTCTCCGAAACGCTGACCGCCGAACTGGGCTTTACCGCCCAGAGGCTGCTGCGTGACAAGAGAGTACGGACCGATCGAACGGGCGTGTATCTTGTCATCAACCAAGTGGTGCAGCTTCAGCATGTAGATGTAGCCGACAGTTACGGGGCGGTGGAATTTCTCGCCCGTGCGTCCGTCGATCAGCGTGACCTGACCGGATTTGTGCAATCCTGCCATCTCCAGCAATTCATCGATATCGGCTTCGTGTGCGCCGTCGAATACCGGTGTCGCCATCGGTACGCCGCCGCGCAAGTTGCCGGACATTTCGACGAGTTGTGCATCATCGAGCTGGGATACGCGCTCTTTAAATTCACGATCGCCGTAAACGTCTTTCAATTTGCCTTTCAGCTTGGTCATTTCACCCGAGGTCGGGTTTTTCGAGTCATTGAATGCATCGATCATTTCACCGATCTGCTTGCCGAGGTTGGCCGAAGCCCATCCAAGGTGCGTTTCGAGAATCTGACCGACGTTCATACGCGAAGGTACGCCGAGCGGGTTCAGCACGATGTCGACAGGCGTACCGTCTTCGAGGTACGGCATGTCTTCTTTCGGCATGATACGCGATACAACGCCTTTGTTTCCGTGACGGCCGGCCATTTTATCGCCGGGCTGCATTTTGCGTTTGATAGCCACGAATACCTTGACCATCTTCATAACGCCTGGAGGAAGTTCATCTCCGCGCTGCAGTTTTTCGACTTTGTTTTCGAAACGCTCTTTCAGGTTGTCGACAGCATCGTCGAAGGTTTTACCCATCGCTTCGATTTCCGACATCGTTTTCTCGTTATCTACAACGATCTGTCTCCACAGGCCGTGCTTGACGTCATCAAGTTCCTTCGCGGAGATCTTGTCGCCTTTCTTGAACTTGGCATCTTTCGGAGCCGAAGAAACCGTCTTGTTGGACAGCAGTTCTTTCAGGCGGCCGTAGAAACCGTTCTCGAGGATGCGGCGTTCGTCGTCGCGGTCTTTCGCCAGACGTTCGATTTCTGCGCGTTCGATAGCCATGGCGCGGGAATCTTTGTCCACGCCGCGACGGTTGAACACGCGTACTTCGACGATCGTTCCTTGCGTGCCGGGAGGCAGACGGAGCGATGTGTCTTTTACGTCTGCGGCTTTTTCGCCGAAGATGGCGCGGAGCAGTTTTTCTTCCGGTGTCATCGGCGATTCGCCTTTAGGCGTTACTTTACCCACGAGGATGTCACCCGGACCTACTTCGGCACCGATGTGGACGATACCGGACTCATCGAGGTGCTTGAGGGCTTCTTCCCCGACGTTCGGAATATCGCGCGTGATTTCTTCGGTGCCGAGTTTCGTGTCGCGCGCCATCACTTCGAACTCTTCGATGTGGATGGAGGTGAACACGTCTTCGGCCACGATACGCTCGGAGAGCAAGATCGAGTCTTCGAAGTTGTAACCGTTCCAGGGCATGAACGCGACGAGCACGTTACGGCCCAGCGCGAGTTCACCGAACTGCGTGGAAGGACCGTCTGCAATGATGTCGCCAGCCTTGATGTCATCCCCTACTTTCACCAAAGGCTTCTGCAGGATGCAGGTCGATTGGTTGGAGCGTTGGAACTTTGCGAGTTTGTAGATGTCTACAACCGGTTCATCGGAAGACAGTTGTTCCGTCGCGCGGATAACGATACGCGTGGAATCTGCCTGAACGACTTTACCTGCGCGGCGTGCGGCGATAGCAGCACCCGAGTCACGGGCAACCGTTGCTTCCATACCCGTGCCGACGAGCGGCGCATCGGATTGCAGAAGCGGAACGGCCTGTCTCATCATGTTCGAACCCATCAGCGCGCGGTTAGCGTCATCGTTCTCGAGGAACGGAATCAGCGATGCGGCAACGGATACGATCTGTTTCGGAGAAACGTCGATGAATTCGATGTTTTCAACAGGCGACATCAGGTTGTCACCAGCCTTACGGCAGGAGACGAGGTCGGATGTGAACTTGCCTTTGTCATCGAGGCCGGAGTTGGCCTGAGCGATCGTGTATTTCGCTTCTTCCATCGCGGACATGTAAATAACTTCGTCCGTAACTTTAGAATTCACAACGCGGCGGTACGGGGATTCAATGAATCCATACTGGTTTACGCGCGCGAATGTGGAGAGCGAGTTGATCAGACCGATGTTCGGACCTTCCGGTGTTTCGATCGGGCAGATACGGCCATAGTGTGTCGGGTGAACGTCGCGGACTTCGAATCCAGCGCGTTCACGCGTCAGGCCGCCTGGGCCAAGCGCAGAGAGACGACGCTTGTGCGTGATCTCGGACAGCGGGTTGGTTTGGTCCATGAACTGCGACAGCTGCGAGGAGCCGAAGAATTCACGTACGGCAGCGGCAGCAGGTTTCGCGTTGATCAGATCGTGCGGCATGTAGGTGTCGATTTCGACAGACGACATACGCTCACGGATCGCGCGTTCCATGCGGAGCAGACCGATGCGGATTTGGTTTTCCATCAATTCTCCGACGGAACGAACGCGGCGGTTACCAAGGTTGTCGATATCGTCGACCTCGCCTTGACCGTCTTTCAGGCCGTGCAGATATTTCAGGATAGCAAGAATGTCTTCCTTGCGCAGGATGCGCAGATCATCCGCCGTTTGCAGATCCAGACGTCCGTTCATCTTCACGCGGCCTACGTCCGAAAGGTCGTAACGCTCTGGGTCAAAGAACAAGGACTGGAACAATGCGGATGCGGATTCAACCGTTGGCGGTTCACCGGGGCGCATAACGCGGTAGATATCGATCAACGCTTCTTCGCGCGTATCGCATTTGTCGACCATCATCGTGTTGCGGATGTAAGGGCCAACATTCAGGTGGTCGATCGCTAGGATCGGCAGAGTCTTGATGGTGAATTCATCCAGTTGTGCCATATCGTCCGCGGTCAGTTCGTGGCCTGCTTCGAAGTAAACCTGACCTGTGGAACCATCGAAGATATCTTCGGCCATGTAGGAGCCGACGAGTTGTTCGTCCTGAACGAGGATTTCTTTCAAACCGTCTTCGGCCAATTGCTTGGCTTTGCGCGGCGTGATTTTCTCACCGGCATCAACAACGGATTTGCCCGATTTAGCATCAATAAGGTCATAGGACAGTTTGATACCGCGGTAACGTTGCGGAACAAACGGCGTCTTCCAGCCTTTGTCTGTTTTGTCGTACTTCAATACATCATAGAACGTCGACAGAATTTCTTCGTTAGACATGCCTTGGATCATCAAAGGATCGACCGGTTTGTCTTTGGCTTCTTGTTCGGCGCGGTATTTAGCAGCCGATGCGGAATCCAAAGCGCGCAGGAGCGTGGTTACAGGCAGCTTACGACGACGGTCGATACGGACATACATATTGTCTTTGGCATCGAATTCGAAATCGAGCCAGGAACCACGGTAAGGAATTACGCGGGCGGCGAACAAATATTTGCCCGATGCGTGCGTTTTACCGCCGTCGTGATCGAAGAACACGCCGGGGCTTCTGTGCATTTGCGATACGATAACGCGCTCTGTGCCGTTAACGATGAACGTACCGTTGTCGGTCATGAGCGGCATATCGACCATATAGACGTCTTGCTCTTTGATATCGCGGATGGAACGAAGACCGGAATCTTCATCAACATCGAATACCGAAAGGCGCATGGTAACGCGCAAAGGCGCAGCAAAGGTCATGCCACGTTGCTGACATTCGTCGGTGTCATATTTGGGTTCTTCGAGTTCGTACTTAACGTAGTCGATCTCGGCTTTGTCGGCGAAGTCCTTGATCGGGAATACTTCGGTCAGGACTTTGTGCAGGCCTTGCATTTTGCGGACTTCGGCATCGATGTCCGTTTGCAGGAATTGTTCGTACGAGTCGCGCTGTACCTCGATCAGGTTTGGCATTTCCGCCACTTCGCGGATTTTACCGAAGGAACGGCGGATACGCTTTCTGCCCGTGAACGAGTTCACATCGTTGGCGGAACGTACAGGCGGTTTCGCCATACGTTTTGCCTTTTTCTTCAAAGGGGTATCTGCTGCTTTGCCGGATTTGGAGGATTTTGCGCTCATTTTTTTTCACAACCTTTGTAAAAGCATCAAAAACAGGTATATCCGCATTCCCCCATGCTCTGGAGGGGAAGCGGATTAAATCATTGATAGACTAACAAAATTTCGGTTTTATAACCGTCACCATCGCCTACGAATCTTTCGCGTGAACAGGGTTATGGCGGATACGTTAAGTATTGTCAAGCGCATCCCCCAAAAAAGTTCCATCCCCGGTGAAGGGGATGGAATATAGATTTCCCGGACCAGCCGCCAAGGAGCGGACAGACCGTATCGGAATTACTTGATTTCGACTTTACCGCCGGCAGCTTCGATCTGCGCTTTGATTTTGTCGGCTTCGTCTTTTTTGACATCAACTTTGAGGTCTTTCGGAGCACCTTCAACGAGGTCTTTGGCTTCTTTCAAGCCAAGGCCCGTGATGGCACGAACTTCTTTGATCACGTTGATCTTGTTCGCGCCGCCGTCTTTCAAGACAACCGTGAATTCGGTTTTCTCTTCAGCGGCAGGACCCGCAGCGCCACCGCCTGCACCTGGTGCAGCGGCAACAGCGGCAGTTACGCCCCATTTTTCTTCAAGCAGTTTGGACAGTTCAACCGCTTCGATTACGGTCAGAACGGACAGGTCATCTACGATTTTTGCAAGATTTGCAGCCATTTTAGTTTCTCCTTAGTTTTAAATATCAGTTCAATTGTTGTTGGTAGTGATTATTCAGCAGGTGCGGCTTCGGGAGCAGCAGGTGCTGCCTCTTCGGCTTTCGGAGCCGGGGCTCCGCCTTCTTTTTCTCCATACGCTTTCGTAACGCCGACCAATTGGGAAGCCGGTGCTTGGAGCAGGCCAACCAGTTTGGAGCGGATTTCGTCCATCGTCGGGAGTTTGGAGAAGGCATCGACTTGCGCCGCGTCCATCACCATATCGCCGAACTTGCCTGCGATAATGACGAGCTTGTCATTTTTCTTGGCGAATTCTGCGATGACTTTTGCAGTTGCAGGACCATCGGTTCCGGTTACGTAGCCGACAGGGCCTTTCATTTGGTCAACCATAGACTCATAAGGCGTGCCTTTGGCAGCGATACGGGCCAATGTGTTTTTAGCAACGCGGTAATCAACACCGGCTGCACGTGTCGCCACGCGAAGGTCGTTCGTCGATTTTGCGTTCAGTCCTTTGTTCTGGGTCAGCAGAAGAATTTCGGCTTTGCCGAATTTTTCCTGCATGATCGTCACTTCGGACTCTTTTTTCTGTTTGGTCATTGCCATGGTTATTTTTCCTTTTAGTACAAAATAAAAAAGATGGCCTTTTGAGCCATCCCGTACAAAACGTCTTCAATGTCAAAAAACGACATGCCGCAAGCGGCGTACAATCTCGTTTTTTACCATCTGTGCTGGATTATTAAGTCTTACGACCCCGGCAGTCTTGGACAGGAAAGTTGGGGCTTTAGACCACATCGAGGGCGGCCTCGTCAATAGTTTCCTTAAGCAGTCTCCAACACATAAGCGCCCAGCATCTGTCTCATGCAGGCCTTATATCGCCCCAAATCCACGGAATCCGCCACAAAAACATTACCTTGCGGGTCGGGCGTGAAGGTGGTTTCCCCTTCCCTTTCCCCTTCGATGGCCACGGCAATCCTGCCTCTTTTGTACGTATATATATCCGGATCAACGAGGCCCGCGATGGTGTTGAAATCATGGAGGGCGGAAGAACCGTATTGTTCTTCGCCGCTCTTGGCATAGGCTTCGAGCATATTGGCGATATTCGCCCCTTTCTCCCCTGACGCGCGCATCCAGTCACACATCAGTTTATCGTGGACTGTCAGGTTGCTGACATTAATGGGCGTCATCACAATCTTCGACATCTGGCTGAAGACGATCTGCGCCGCATCCGGGTCGCAATGAACATTGAATTCAGCAAACGGCGTGATGTTGCCCATAGGCTTGTCATCGGATTCACGGATTGCGCCGCCCATAAGATGCAAACTTCCGACCCGTTTGGAAAAACCCCGATCCAGCAGACATGCCTTGCCGATATTTGTTGTCGGGCCTATCGCCACGATATTGAGGGGTTCATCCGTGTGTCGGTATGTTTCCTCCATCATATACTCATGTGCAGGTGGCAAGGATGGTGCGGTCGGAAGTTTCGGATAACACAGACCGTGTAGGCCGTCTTCGCCGTGGATGTGGTCTGCCAAAAGAGGCTGGCCTTGCTTCTTAAGGGGGCGATCGCAACCGGCATAGACGGGAACATCTTCGCGGTCGACAAGCGCACAAATGGCGCGGGCATTGTGCTGGGTAGCCAGCGGACTGACATTGCCGCCGATCGAAGTGATGCCGCGCACATCCAGCAGCGGCGATTTGAGCGCGGCGATCAGCGCGATGGCATCATCACATCCGGGGTCTGTGTCTATAATGATTTTTGTTGCCATCTTACAATCCCTGCCTCAGTGCACCCTGCGGTATGAGTGGCGTTCCTTCGGTCATATGGCTGTAGAATACATCGGGATCGGGAATTTCAACCAGTTTTCCGTTATCGATGACCAGAAACTTGGTTCCGATATTGGATACGAAAGACCTGTCGTGGCTGACCAGAATACAAGCGGCGCCATTTTTCAGGATTTCGTTTTCGAGCTGCTCCTGCCCGTCGATGTCCAGATGGTTCGTCGGTTCATCCATGATGTAGAAGTTGGGCTCCAGAAGACGCAACGCCAGAAGATAGAGGCGTGATTTTTCACCGCCGCTGAGTTTTCTGATTTTCTGATCCTGACGATCGAACGGGAAACCCGTTTCGATCAACTTTGCGATGACGCTCTGGCGCGGCATCTGGAATTCGCCCGCGATGTAATCGGTCATGGTCAGATCCAGCGGCAAAGTCGATAACAGCTGATCGACATAACCCAGCTTGGCGGTAGGTGTGATCGAAATACCTTCGAGTTTTGATTTTTCGATATTCGAAAATGCTTTATGAATTTTGTTTACCAGCGTCGATTTTCCCGTACCGTTCAAGCCAAGCAAGACAATCCTTTCATCTGGCGCGATGGCCAGACGGTTGATGGATATCAGCTCCCGTCCGTCGGGCGCGTTGATCTTAGCGTTCTTGATTTCCATCAGATGTTTGGCGTGCATGCCGGAATTGGGTAGTTTGATATCGCGACGGACTTCAACATGGTTTTCGATCACCTGATTGCGCAGGTCATCCGCACGCTTGGCCATCTGCGCCGATTTCTTCGAGGCAGAATCACTGTGAAAGTTCGCGCCCGTCATTTTAAGTTCGTGCGCGGATTTTTCCAGCCGCTCGACTTCGCGCAGTTCCTTTTCACGCTGCGCGGCATATGCGCGGTCATCTTGTATCAGCTGTTCCTTGGCTTGCGTGAACGGTTTGGGATATGAGACAGAGCGCACGGGGCGGATAAAAAGCGTCGTGTTGGTACATTTGTCCAAAAAGGCGCGGTCGTGGCTGATGCACAATATCGGCACGCCCCGCACCTGTTCGTTCAGCCATTGTTCAAGCAACAATATCTTTTCAAGATCAAGGTGGTTGGTCGGTTCATCCAACAAGAGAACATCGGGTTCACCCATCCATGTCCGCGCGATAAGCGCCAGCCGTTGCCAGCCGCCGCTCAGTTCTTTTACCTTCTTTTGGTGTATGACCTGCGGCGCCTTGAATGTGTCCAGCGCCACATCGACTTTCCACGTGTTATAATCGCGTTCTTCCTCGGGGATAGCTTCCGCGATCACTTCATAGAGTGTCTTGTCATGCAGATGGATGGGGATGTCTTGTTCGATCACGCCGAATTTCGCGCCGCGGGGTTTGGTGATGGTACCTTCCGTTGGTTCCAGTTCACCCGTCAGACATTTGAGCAGCGTGGATTTACCCGCGCCGTTGTTACCAACGACGCCGACGCGGTGCGTTTCGGCAATCGTCATGGTGACGCCCGAATACAGTGTCTCCGTGAAGGCGAAACCCAATTTTTCCAACCTGATCTGCACGTCTTCTAACTCCTAAATGCAACCGCCCCTCTTTTAACGGAGGGGCGAGATGCTTGTTTCTTTGGTCCTAAGCGCTTAAGCGGCTTTGGACAGATCGATTTTGAGGCCCGGACCCATCGTCGAAGAAAGCGTTACTTTCTTCATGTAGGTGCCTTTGGCGCCTGCCGGTTTGGCTTTCTGGATCGCATCGATGATGAAAGCAACGTTCTGCACGAGCTTCTTCTCATCGAAGGATGCTTTGCCCACGCCTGCTTGAATGATACCGGCTTTTTCAGCGCGGAATTCAATCGAGCCTGCTTTGGCTTCCGTAACGGCTTTTTTAACATCAGGCGTGACGGTGCCTAGTTTCGGGTTCGGCATCATGCCTTTGGGACCCAGAACCTTTGCAACCTGACCGACCAAACCCATCATGTCGGGCGTGGCGATCACGCGGTCAAAGTCGATCTTGCCGGATTTGATCGTTTCGATCAGATCTTCGGCGCCGACGATGTCAGCACCAGCGGCTTTCGCTTCGGCTTGCTTCGCAGCATCCTTGGCGATAACAGCAACACGGACTTTCGCACCCGTGCCGTTCGGCAGGGAGATAACGCCGCGAACCTGTTGGTCAGCGTGCTTAGGGTCAATGCCGAGGTTGAAGGAAATGTCGATGGTTTCATCGAATTTGCGTTCTTTCGAGCATTCTTTCAAAAGCTTTACAGCCTCTTCGATCGAGTAAGATTTTGTCTTATCGACTTTCGCGGCAATCGCTTTGTTCTTCTTCGTATTAGCAACCATGATTAGCCCTCCACCACTTCGATGCCCATAGAACGTGCGGAGCCTTCCATGATGCGTGTCGCACCATCGAGGTCTTTTGCGTTCATATCGACGATTTTGTCTTTTGCAAGTTCACGCAATTGCGACTTACGTACCGTAGCGACGGGTTCGCCTTTGCCCGGTGTTTTGGAACCGGAGGTGAGCTTCGTGAGCTTTTTGATGTAGTACGTGTTGGGGGCTTTTTTCGTGATGAATTCGAAGGAACGATCCTTAAACACGGTGATGACGACAGGCGTCGGCATGCCGGGTTCGGATTTTTCCGTGCGGGCGTTGAACGCTTTGCAGAATTCCATGATGTTTACGCCGTGCTGACCCAGTGCAGGTCCGATAGGCGGAGACGGGTTGGCTTTACCAGCCGGTATGATCAGGTTGATATAACCTGTTACTTCCTTTGCCATTGTATCCTCGTACAGTTAGCTGTTGAAACGAGGTTTGTAGTACGGCCCGGAACATGGACTTATATGTCCGAAAGCCTCCTACAATCCTTTTAGTGGAGCGACAATTAAGGGGTTCGGGGCTTGTTTGCAAGCAAAATCGGCAAACCTGTATCCACATAAACCGCAGATTTCTGCCGTTTTTTAAACAAAAAACCCCGCCTGCACAGCGGGGTTTTTAATAAGGAGGATTTTTGTATTACGCAGCCTTGTTCTTGGGCGTTACGCGGATGATGTCCGTCGTCGCGGCGTTGGAGCCATATAATTGGGGCTGCACATAAAACGGTTCGCGCTTTTCGGCGTTCGCGGCGGATTGTTTTACGGATTGGAATGTCTGGTTGTTCATTTGTAAGTCCTCTTCTTTAACCGTGAGGTCAGAGAATAAATTAAACAAAAAAATATGGCCAGAAAATGATGTGCTGCACGCGCTTGCAACAATGCAGTGCACAATAAAAAACCCCGCGGATTTCGCGGGGTTTCTCGTTTTCTCTGACGAAACTTTTTAATTTTTTTCGACTTGGCTGTATTCCAGTTCGACAGGCGTCGCGCGGCCGAAGATGGAAACGGACACTTTGAGGCGCCCTTTTTCTTCATCGACTTCTTCGACCGTACCGTTGAAGGATGCGAACGGACCTTCGGCAACTTTGACTTCTTCGCCGATTTCGAAAGAGATAAGCGATTTCGGACGCTCGACGCCTTCTTGCAATTGTTGCAACAAGCGCGCGGCTTCCTTTTCGCTGATCGGTGCGGGTTTGTTGGCAGCGCCAAGGAAGCCCGTAACTTTGGGCGTGTCCTTTATCATGTGCCATACATCATCGTTCATATCCAGTTTGGCCAAGACATAGCCCGGGAACACCTTGCGTTCCGTGCTGACCTTCTGGCCGCGTTTGACTTCGACAACATCTTCCTTGGGAACGATGATGTCTTCCACCTTGTCGGCGAGGCCTTTTTTCTTGGCCTTGTCCTTGACGGCTTCGGCGACCTTGTTTTCAAAACCGGAGTAAACGTGCAGTACATACCAGCGCATTGCCATGGTGAAATTCCTTATTAAAAAATTTAAATGCCTATGCCGAGAACGAGGCTGACGAGATACGCCAGAACCTGATCCGACAAATACAAAAAGATTGAGGCGAGCGTCACCATGATGAACACGGCGATAGTGCTGGCGATTGTTTCCTTGCGCGAAGGCCAAGTTACTTTTTGCGCTTCTTGTTTTACTTCGCGGAAATATTGAAATGGTCCTGCTTTGGACATTTTTTAAACCTTACTTTGTTTCGTTTTTTTCCAGCGATTCGTAAGCCCGGGGGCTTTTTGTAGTTTCGAACATACTGGGAATGGAGCTTATGTAGCCCATGCCACGTCTTAAATCAACGGGTATTTGGAGATTTTTAGCCTTTTCGGGCCAAGGATTCCGCCAAAAGCAGCGCCTGAACAAGACTTTGCGGGTTCGCAACGCCCTGCCCTGCTATTCCGAGCGCCGTGCCATGGTCTGGCGAGGTACGGATAATAGGCAATCCGAGCGTTACATTCCCCCCGCCGTGAAAGTCTAGTGTTTTAAGCGGAATCAGTGCCTGATCGTGATACATGCACAGCGCGATGTCATAGGTTTTACGCATATCAGCATGAAACAGCGTGTCGCCTGAATGCGGGCCCGAGATGTTGAGCCCCTCCTTTTTTAAACGTTCGATAGCAGGCGCAATGATCTCTATTTCCTCGGTGCCGAACGCGCCTTCCTCCCCTGCATGCGGATTAAGGCCCGCAACCGCGATGCGCGGATGGCCAAGCGCCGCATGGATGGTGCGGCCGGTGGCACAGATCAAATTTTCCGTGATGGTTTTTGGAACATCCTTTAACGCCATGTGGATAGTGAGCGGCACAACGCGCAGATCTTTCGCGGCCAGCATCATGACAGGCGGCGTTTTACTCTTGGTTAAATACGCGAGATATTCAGTGTGGCCCGGAAAATCGAACAGCCCGCTTTTTTTCAAAACGGATTTATGGATGGGATTGGTGACGATGGCGAACGCTTCACCGCTATCGCAAAACGCCACGCCGCGGCGAATGCTTTCAAGTACAACGGGCGCGTTCGCGGAATCAAGCACCCCGGGTTTTACCTGTGCCTTCAGAGCGAGCGGCAGGACAGGTAACGCATCTTTGAAAACCTCGCTTGCCTGTGCAGGGGATGTTATCACTTTCGCGCCATTATAAAGCACGGGATCACCTATCACAAAAAACGGGGGCAAGTTCCAATTGCTTCGGCCTTGCCACGCCTTGAGCGTAATCTCCGGTGCAATCCCTGCGGGGTCTCCCATGGTCAGCGCCAGCGGCAACATCCCTTTATCTCCTTGCATACTGAATTCAAGAATCCCTATCCGACAAAGGCAACTCAGAGCAACACTTAAAAGCCGGTCTATTCATCTTCGGGGGGCGGAAGTCTTGTAACGCGCGGTATTGTCAGGGATTCGAAGACCTCGTGAACCGAGCCCGACCAGTGGATCAAGTCGATTTCAATCCTCTCTTGTTCCACACGGATCAGGTTATAGCCGTTCGATTGCCCGCGCAGGCGGGTAGATGTGGCAGAGGATGCGCCGATCATCACGGGGCCTTTTTTATCTTCGTGCGCTAGCACGGCGGCGTGATGGATATGCCCCGTCAAAACCACATCCACAGTGTTATGTTCGAGTACTTGCAAAAGATCGGTAGAGCCCCAGACGATGGTATCGATGGGTGCGCCCGTCAATGTCAGCAGCGGATGGTGGCAAACAAGAATGCGCGCTTTTTCTACTGCCGCGTATCTGAACTGATTGTAGACGAACTGGATTTGATCTTGCGATACCATGCCGTTCGCCCAATTCCAGTGCGGCAAGACGGGGCGCGCGGTGTTAATACCCACGAGAAACGCAGAGTCATCTTCATATACCGTGTCTTGCAAAGGCGAGATGAGCTCACGGTAGTTTTTCATGGGGTCAAAGAAACGCTGCATCAGATCAAAACGTGAAATATCGTGGTTGCCCGGCACGGTGAATACCGGCGCAGTTATGCGGGAGATGAATTCCGCCGCCTGTTTGAATTCGGCCACGCTGCCAACTTGCGTAAAATCGCCGGAGAGCACGACCAGATCGGGTTTTTGCCGTTCTATTTCATGAAAGAAGGATTCTACCATCAACGCATTGGCCTTGCCGAAATGGAGGTCGGATGCATGAAGAATCTTGGTCATGCAGTCTTCATATTCAAACGCAGGACGGGGATGCTTTGGCGCTTCAGGGAAAAATGCAAAGGGCTTTTCATTTCCACGGGTTCGCCGTCCAACGATATCAGTATTTTTCTATCTTTCGTGTTCACGATCAATTCCTCCGCTTCAAAGGATAGAATGGATTCATTGTCCTGCCAATTGCCTTGCCACATAGAAAAAGCGATTTTCAGGCCATCGAGCACGCTTTGCGGCGCGGCGGAGTAAACGGCAAGCTTACCGTCTTTCAGCGATTCACGTAAAAAACGCCCCGCCATGGGGTCGGCCCCATTCTGGACGAAACGGTTGTTGGAGACGATCAGCGCGGTGGTTTCAAGCGGGAACGGTTCATCCGTCTCTTTCGCCTGCAAATATAACGTTTCCTTTATCTCCCCCGACATGCCGCGTTTTATAGTGGAAAGGAATTTCGTGAGCGCGGCGAGCGAGGTTTCTTCGCGTAATTCTTCGCGAGCAACAGCACTTTCGGGTACGAAGCCGATCACAGCGGAGCACAGGAACATTTTACCGTTCACCATGCCGACATCAATCTTGTCGACCTGCACATCATCAAACGCCGAAAGTGTTTGTTCGAAGGTAGGGTGCGAGCCCAAATCCTGCGCCAACAAATTCATGGTACCGAGCGGGAGAATGCCGAACGGAATGCCCTTGGGTCCCAGAATTTGCGCGGCACATACAGCTGTGCCATCGCCCCCTCCGATCAACAGAGGATTTTTAGACGCAATTTTTTCGAGCGTGTTGGACATGTCTCCGCTTTCGACGACCATCAGGTCACCGATGCGTTCGCCCAGAGATTCTTTGAGCAACGAGGAAACTTTTTCTTCCCCCAGCCGGAGAACGGAACCGCCCGATTTATTGATAAAAACATCAATTTTGTTCATATATATAAGTCCTTATCCGAAACAAACGCCAAAAGCCACCTCTGCGTTCCCCCTTAAGTATAAGAAAGATATTGCGAATCGGGCGGATTTCGTGTTTTCTAAAGCCCATGAGCAAACATGCAGTCCTTTTTGCCCGCCGCCGCCGCGATGATCGACGTATCACCGCGTCCCGTGGCGTTGGCCCCTGCGTGTAACCGGATAAATTTCCACCAAGGCAGTGAATCAACCGAAACGTGCGACGCGACATACCAAAAACAAGCGCGGTATTCCGCATGACCAATTTTTTAAAAGGAAAGAAATTATGAACGCCCAAGCTGAAAACAAAAAAGTTGTCCTCGCCTATTCCGGTGGTCTGGACACATCCGTCATTTTGAAATGGCTACTGGAACAAGGCTATGAAGTAATCTGCTATATGGCCGATGTCGGACAAAAAGAAGATATGGAAGCAGCCAAGAAAAAAGCGCTCGATATCGGAGCCTCGAAAATCTTTATCGAAGACCTGAAAAAGGAATTTATTACGGATTACATCTTCCCCGCTTTCTCCGCGGGCGTGATTTATGAAAGACGTTATCTGCTCGGCACGTCTCTCGCTCGCCCGATAACGGCGAAAAGACAGATTGAAATCGCCCAACGCGAAGGCGCGGCTTATGTGGCGCATGGCTGTACGGGCAAGGGCAACGATCAGGTGCGTTTCGAGCTCACCTATTATGCACTCCAGCCCGACATCAAAGTCATTTCGCCTTGGAAGACGCCCGAGTTCTTGGCGCGCTTCAGAGGCCGTTCCGATATGATCCAGTATTCCGAACAGCACGGCATTCCGATCAAGGCGAGCCGCGCTAAACCCTATTCTGAGGATGAAAACCTTCTGCACATCAGCCACGAGGCCGGCATTCTGGAAGACCCGAATGCCATCACGGAAGAGAGCGTCTATTCCCACACCGCGCCGATTTTGGAAACGCCGGACAAACCCGATTTCATCAAAATCGATTTCGAAAAAGGCATTCCGGTAAAAGTGCTGGACATGGAAAGCGGCAAATCGGCGACCGATCCTCTTGAGATGTTCACACTGCTCAACCAACTCGGCCACAAGCATTGTATCGGGCGTTTGGATATGGTGGAAAACCGTTTCGTCGGCATCAAATCACGCGGCGTGTATGAATCACCCGGCGGTCAGATTTTGTGGAACGCGCACACGGATCTTGAATCCATCACGATGGACCGCGAAGTGCTCATCCTCAAGAACATGCTTTCCGACAAGCTCTCGCAATTGATCTATAACGGTTTCTGGTTCTCACCGGAAAAAGAAATGATCATGGCCGCGATCGACCAAAGTCAAAAAACGGTGCAAGGCACGGTTACGGTGCAGTTGTTTAAAGGTAGCGCCTATCCCGTCGCACGTACCTCCCCGCTTTCGCTCTATGATCCCGAGCTTTCGTCCATGGATGTGGCGGGTGGATACGACCAGCAGGATGCGGGCGGTTTCATCCGTATCAACGCGATCCGTTTGAAAGCCTATACGGCGGTGAAAAACAAATTGAGCAAAATGGGCGGCAAGACCAAGCATGACAAAGCAGCCTAAACAAAACGCAAACACGATGTGGGGCGGGCGGTTTGACTCCGCCCCTTCCGAAATCATGAATGAAATCAATTCTTCCATCGGCGTAGACCAGCGTTTGTACCGTCAGGACATCGCTGGTTCCATCGCGCATGCACGCATGCTCGGCAAGACTGGCATTTTGAAAGAAGATGAAAGCGCTGCGCTTATCAAAGGCCTTGAAGGCATTCTAGCCGATACCGAGGCGGGGAAAATCACCTTTCGTGAAGATCTTGAAGATATTCATATGAATATCGAACATATATTGACGGAGCGCATCGGCCCGCTTGGCGGAAAACTGCACACGGCGCGTTCTCGGAACGATCAGGTGGCGACAGATTTCCGTTTATGGCTGCGCGATGCAATTTCAAATGTCGTTGCAGAAATTGAAACACTGCGCGTCACGCTGAGCGCACGATCCAAAGAACATGACAAAACCGTGATGGCGGGTTTTACGCATCTGCAATCGGCCCAGCCCGTAACATTCGGCAAACATCTGGATGCCTATGTTCAGATGCTGTCCCGCGATGTGGGTAGATTTAAAGATGCGCAGGTGCGTATGAATGAATGCCCGCTTGGGGCGGGCGCGCTGGCAGGCACGCAATTCCCGATTGATCGCGCCATGACGGCAAAAGAACTCGGTTTTGACCGCCCCGTTTCGAACACGATGGACGCTGTGGGCAGCCGCGATTTCGCGCTGGAGTTTTTATCGTCCGCTTCCATATGCATGGTTCATCTTTCCCGTTTGGCGGAAGAGCTTATCCTCTGGTCCACGGCGCAATTCGGTTATGTGCGTTTGTCAGATGATTTCACCAGCGGTTCATCCATTATGCCGCAAAAGAAAAACCCTGATGCCGCGGAACTGGTGCGTGGTAAATCGGCACGCGTGATCGGCACGAACACACAGATGCTTACATTGATGAAAGCCCTGCCCCTCACCTACAACAAAGACATGCAAGAAGACAAGGAAGCTGTTTTCGACGCATTCGATACGGTCGTGTTATGCCTGCGCGCCATGGACGGCATGATTGCGGGCATGAAAGTCAACGAGCCGCGTATGCATGAAGATGCCATCAGCGGTTATTCCACCGCGACGCGTCTTGCCGACTGGCTGGTCATGAATTTGGACATTCCGTTTCGGGAAGCACACCACATCACAGGGCGTATCGTAAAAATAGCCGAAGGCAAAAACCTGCGGCTCGATCAATTGTCTTTGGATGATTATAAATCCGTGGAAGAAAAGATTACGGAAGATGTAATTGCGACGGTGACTCTTTAGAAACCGGTTCGGGGGCTATGCCCAATCTTGCAGCTTCCGTTTGCTCCGTTTTTCTAAAATGCGTGTGGAAATAACTTATATCGTCGTCCGAAAGCTGCGGAAGTCTTTCTTTAACGTATTTAAATTTATCATGGCCATAAGAATTGTTTTTGCCGAATTTACGGTCATATTCCGCTTCCAGTCCTACCAAAACGAAGGGGGAGCAATCTAATTTCATAGAATCGGTTTCGATGCGTTCGCCATATAGTTCGGCAATCGAATAATAGCGTTTTTTCACAGGCGCTTCGGAAATGGCTATCATTTCGTTCGTGCTGACTAGATAGTCTTGCCCATCGATAAACCTGCGTATGACGGCCAACAGAAATTCCCCTGCGGCACCGGATAAAGATTTATGATTTTCCCGTCCCATGTTATTTCCCCAATACTGGCGCGCCCGGACGGCAAAACTCAACGACGTTATCCTTTTCAGGCGGAAAACGCGGGACATATCCCTGACGGCTTTCGTCCCAGGTGACGGAGTGTTTGCGCCAAATCATATTGATTTCTTCTCCCGGCATGTTTTTTGTTTTTTCGAGAATGAAATCCGCAATATCGGAAATCAGCTGGTTAAAACCGCCGGTTTGTTCACAGACATCATAAGCTTGATCCATAGTCATGTTCGCAATGACCGGTTTGTCTTTTTTAAATTCGTCCCAGAAAGCCACCACAAATTGCGGATGTATATCTTTTTTATCGCATACTCTTTCGGCGAGGTGACCATAAGCATCTGCGTATGACATGTTACGGTCCGCTACACTGAGAGGTTTGGGTTCAAACCATTTCTTGATAGCGCCCATAAGGGAAAACCCGCTCTTTTCTGGATGGCGGCTGTCTACAGGATTAGTAAAGGTGTCCGTAGTTTTCATGGTGGGAAATCCCTTTTTTTCCGACCTTCACATTAAGCCTCTTGATTAAGAAAACAATATAAATATACACTTTATGAAAATTAATAGGCATTTAATAAGTGATTTTGGGGCCAATCGGCCCCAAAATTACAAAATCTTGTAATAATATTATAAAAATTGGCTTTTAGAATTTCACCAATACACCCGCGTAGAGGCTTCTCCCTTCGCCCGGATAAAAGACATTCGTGCCAACTGCGCGCGCGTCCGTGACGGCGCTAAAGGCGGAAATATTTTCTTCATCCGTCAAATTACGTGCGTCAAAAAACAGCGTGATGTTTTCCTGCACATCCCATTCGCCCTTCAAACCGATCAACGCATGCGCGTCGGATTTCATCGTGTTCGCATAATCCACCCACGCGGCTTCGGGAACCAATTCCACATTTGGTTCGATGAAGAAATTATCGGCATCATACCTTGCGGCCAAACGAAGCTGATGCGGCGGGGCGCCTGCAAGATCGTTGTCTCCGTATTGCCTGTCCCCATCAAAGCGAAAATCGTTGAAGTTATAGATCGCGTTGAAAGAGAGTCTGTCGGTTGCCTGAAAACCCGCGCCGAGTTCTATGCCCTGATGTATGGTTTTACCGGCGTTGAATGTAGAGGCCGGCACATCGGGCGTGACAGTGAAGTTGAGCAACTCATCCCGTACTTGCGCGTGATAGATACCAACATCCCACGAGAAAGCACCCTGCTCCCCGCGCGTGCCTATCTCGGCTGTCCAAGCCTTTTGCATGTCGACTGGAACGAAGCCCGGAATGGCTCCCTGCACAAGCTCCGAGAAAGTCGGCGCCTCGCTGCTGCGGGTTAGGCTGGCATAGACTTCCGAAGCAGGTGCAAAATTCCACATTACCCCGATCTTGGGGTTGAGGCTGGTATAAGTTTTGTCATCGTTGTTGGCGGCGTTGCGATGATCTTCATATTCACGGTTTGCAAATGTGCCTTGAAAACCCGTAATCAAACTCCACTTAGGCGCAAACCGATAAGTGTGTTCGCCGTAGAGTTCGATATTCTCGGCAACCTGATCCGCATACGCCGTCAAAGCCCCGCGCTTGCCACCGATATTCACAAATCTTTTGGCATCGTTCACGCCGCGGCCGATATTCGCGCCGAGTACAAAGTTATCACCGTTCAAACGCGTGAACGCGCCTATATCAACAGAGTTTTGATCCAAAACCTGAAAGATCGGATGATAAAGGGATTTGTCGTTCACATATCCGCCCGCCTCAAGTTTCCAGCCATTATCGAGACGGAACGCCGTGCGGTTGGAAACACGTGTAGAGCGTATATCGCGGGCGTTGTCATTGATGACGTTGATATCTGGCACCGCTTCGGGCGTGTTCAGCGCGGTTTCTTTCGCCACCGTGCCCGGTACTTCCTGATTCAAATCGTTATAGGCTATATAAAAACGTGTTTCGGCATTGTGCCCGAGCGATGCACCAACATTCCCCGAAAAACGGCGGTTTTTTTGCTGGGTCTGGCGGCGGAAGCCATCGCTGACCGTCGACGTGGCGGCGGCGAAAACATCAGCGCCGTCAAATGTATGTGCTGCCTGCGCATGCAAACGTCCTGTCTTGTCGCTGCCGCCCTCGGCACGGAGTAAGCCTTCATAATCGATCGTGTGCGCGGTGGGCGTGACCATGTTGATTGCGCCGCCCATCGTGGCCGCACCGTAGCGAAGCCCCTGCCCGCCGCGATAGACCTCTATGTGCTGCAGTGTCAGCGGATCGATTTCCTGAAAATCACCGCTTCCGTCTGCAAATGTGAGCGGGATACCGTCTTGAAGCAGCGTGATACCGCGTAGGTGGAAAGAACGCGACAGACCGGAGCCGCGAATAGAGAGACGCGATTCTTCACCATATCTTGGCTGTGCTAGAACACCCGGCGTGGTGGCAAGCATGTCTTTCATGGTAAGCGCGTAGCCTTCTTGAAACTTTTCGGCTTCCACAATATCGGCGCCGCCCGGAACTTTGCGCAGTTCCTGTTTGGCGGCCTGTGGCCCCGTTGCTGTTAAACTGCCGCCCGCGCCTACGGGCACATGAACACGCATGGATTCGGCATGGCCTGTATTGGCGAATGCCACAAAGAGCGCAGCGCATGACACGCCGCAAACGAATTTATACATGGGGAAAATTTCCTTACTGATCAGATTGAAAAAACGATAGGCCGTTCAATCAAGCCGAAGGCGGCCCTCTGGCCGTAAAGGAAAATACAGGAGAAGTTACGGGAAGCTGGACAGTGAAAAAAACTGCAGGAATTTCGAGCGTCGCTGCGACGGGTGGATTGAGTGCCGGCGGTGCGATCAGAATTTTTTGTACGGCCAGCGTTTGATAGGCACAGACGGGATTTTCTTTTTCTACCGGTTGGCTGGACGGCAGAGCGTCATCGGCAGGCACGAGCACGGTTTTCATGTCCATGCCGCTGCAAATAACGATTTCGGTGAAGCCGTCCTTGTTGACGGAAGGCATGAAACCCGCAGGCAGAATCGCCTGCACCGCAAAAGCCGCAAGGACGATCAGCATCATACATGCCGAAGCAATTCCCTGTTTCGAAAAGACGTTGCGTTTCATGGATTCCCCTGCAGTACCGATCGGCTTGGCAGGGGCAGCAGGGCTCGAACCTGCGGCCTGCGGTTTTGGAGACCGCCGCTCTACCAACTGAGCTATACCCCTAAAAGGCCGTGGGGTGTTTTTACCCAAAGACGCCCCCCATTGCCAGTGAAATTTGGAAGAAATCAGGCCCTCATACGCGGTTGCTGGGTCGGGCCGTCCTTTTCCCACCATTTTGCGCGTGTCTCTAGCGCATCAAAGGCCGCGCGGCCTTTGTCGGTGGACAAGAATTCTTCCAGCGCTTCAAAGCCCGGCGTCGGACTAGAGGCCAGTTCCTTGGTAAGGGCGGAGCCAAAAAGCTCACGCAATCTTTTCTCTTCCCGCGCCAGAATAGAATGGCGCATGCCTTTCTCTTCCGGACCCATTTTTATTTCAAGATCGATTTTGGGCTTGCTCCAGGCGAACCCGTTGAAAGTTTGGCCTACATGAATACGTTCCAAGGCCATTTCGATTAATACGTCCGGATCACCATTGGGATGGTAGCAAATCCGCTCGCGTTGCGAGACCATGCGCAACACAGGCTTTATGAGTGTTGGAGATTTTTCTAGGAGTTTATTGCGCAAATCCTTATCCCCGATAGCATATACATTGAACCCGAAACCCGTAATTCTTGAGGCCTGCTCCATACGGTCCAAAGTAGAATCGGTAGAGGTTGCGCCACCACTACCGATTTTTGTTGTCTGTTTATAAGCACCAAGGCGGGGTTCCTGTCGCACCTCTGCCTCCAGAGAGCGGAGAAAAAAATGACGGTCCTGAAAATAGGCGCGCTCGCGCGGCGGCGTTATTTCGGTGGGAACCTGAAATTCCATACGCGATAAATAACGATCGGGAAGCACGGGTGCTATGTTTGCTTTTTCGCGTGTAACAAAGCGTCTTTCGCATTCTTTGACATGGTCAATAATTTGCTGGATGACACGCTGGTTTTGCGCGACGAGCACGCGCTCGGATTCCAGATACGGATCCTTCTTCTCTAAAACTTCACTGCGCAGCTGATTTCTTTCATCACTGCTGAGAAGCGTTCTCAGACCTACCGGTTCTTTTTTCTTCTTGCCGTCTTTGGACACAAGGGTAATCCCTCTTATATAAGACCCTGCGAATAGTCTGGGATCTGTAAGGGTGCACCGCAATAAAATCGCGGGTGTGCGACAAAATTACCCACAAGCAAAAAGGCCGGATTTCTCCGGCCTTTTTAGAATTCTCAAGTTAATGAGGATTACTCAATAATTTTAGCGACGA
>DLGR01000023.1:0-11441 GCA_002482805.1 Micavibrio sp. UBA7689
AGACGTGAAAATTTTTGTTCCTGTAAAACACGCACGATTTTGCCTTGGGTTTCAAGCGGCATGTCGGCAACCTCATCCAACAATAACGTGCCGCCGTTCGCTTTTTCAAGAACGCCCTGCTTCGTGCCTTTGGAATCCTCGATGCCGAACAATTCCTCATCCAGTTGTTCGGGATTCACGATGGCGCAGTTGAGTGCGACAAACGGGCCGTCCTTGCGCGGCGACAATCTGTGCAATGTCTTGGCGGCGGTTTCTTTCCCGCTGCCCGATTCACCCGTAAAGAACACGCGGCTGTTCGCGCCCGCAACTTTTTCCAATGCGGTATTGACCGTGTTGATCGCGGGCGATTTGCCGATCATCTCGACAGGCACATCGCGCTTTTCCTTCAGGCTCGCGTTTTCGCGGCGCAGCTGCGCGGTTTCTAGCGCGCGGTCGATCATCAAAAGCAAACGGTCGGATTTAAAAGGCTTCTCGATAAAATCATACGCGCCGATCTTGATGGCCGCGACGGCGGTTTCAATCGTGCCGTGTCCCGAAATCATGATGACAGGCAAATTCGGCAAATCTTTTTTGACGTTCTTCAAAATCTCGAGACCGTCATGCTCGCTGCCCTGCAGCCAGATATCCAAAATCATCAAATCGGGAGCTTTGGTTTTGACCTCTTCATAGGCCTTGGTCGAACCATTGGCTTGGCGCGTGGCGAATCCCTCGTCTTCCAGAATGCCTTTGATCAGCTTCCGGATGTCGTTTTCGTCGTCGACGATGAGAATGTCTTTGGCCATATCTTACTCTACGCTGCCTTACTTTTGTTTTGTGTGTCCGCTTCCGGCAAAGGCAAAACGAGGCTTACGCTCGCCCCGCCCAGATCGTTCCAGCCCTTCAGCGATCTTATCCATTCCGGCGCGCCGAGTACAAGCTTTCCGCCATGGTCTTCCATGATTTTTTTGACGATAGCGAGCCCCAAACCCGTGCCGCGTGCCTTATGCGTGACATAAGGATCGGTAAGGCGCGAAACATCCTCGCCCTTGGGCAATCCCAGACCGGAATCCATGATGCAGATAACGCAATTTTGCTTGGCTTCGTCCAAAGTCATCAAAACGCGCAAATCCTTCTTGCCGTTCTTCTCGTGAATGGAATCCACCGCGTTCTGAATAAGGTTCGTAAATGCTTGTCTGATCTGTTGCACATCGCACGGGATGGTTAAATCGCCGCATTCATCAACGATCTCAAAATGGATATCGCTATGAGCCTCTTTTTGTAGGCTCAACGTCTGGCGAATATCGAGCGGCAGGTTTTCTTCCTTCATCACGGGCTCGGGCATGCGCGCGAAGCTGGAGAACTCATTCACCATGCGGCCGATATCTCCGACATGCTTGATGATCGTGTCGGTCATCTCCGCAAACGTGTCAGGGTCCGTTTGAATCTCTTTGGTGTATTTGCGCTTCAAACGCTCTGCGGACAATTGAATGGGCGTCAGCGGGTTCTTGATCTCGTGCGCGATGCGGCGCGCCACGTCGGCCCAAGCGGATTTGCGCTGCGCGGATTGAAGCTCCGTGATGTCGTCGAATGTAAGAACCGCACCCTTGGTTTCTTCGCCGATTTTATCGAGCGCGATGCGCACCAGCAAAGTTCTGCGCGACATATCCTTGGCAAGGAACGGCACTTCCCCTTGCGTAATTTTGGTAACTTTGGTTTTGGCCTGGTCGATCAACGCCTCGATATCGGGCAAAATTTCCGCGATAGGCATTCCCGTTATTTTTTCGGATGACAAGCCGAACATTTCCGCCGCCGATGTGTTGGCGAGCGTGATGGTGCCCTTCTCGTCCACACCGACGATGCCGGCGGTAACACCCGCCAGAACCGCTTCGGTAAAACGGCGGCGTTGCTCCAACTGGCGGTTGGCGCTCATAACCTCGTTGCGCTGTTCTTGAATCTGCGTCGTCATGCGGTTGAACGATTTGGCGAGATAGTCGAACTCGTCGATCTGTTCGCCTTCGGAAATGCGCGTCGTCAAGTCTCCCGCCCGCACGCGGTCCGATGCAGTGATCAGCGTACCTATAGGCGTTACCAATTGCCGCGCCAGAATAATCCCGAACCATGTCGCCGCCAAAAGGAACATGAATGCGACGACAATAAAGATCAGGGTAATGGTTACCATCAATGAGGAATTTTTCTGCGCCAGCATGTCATACGCCGCGCCGGCTTCCTTGTTTTTGTCGAGTTGTGAAAGAACCACGGGGTCAACCATCCGCCCCACGAACAAATACGCATCCGCATAGTTGTTGAGCTTTACAAGCGCGCGCACGCGGTCTTCATACTGGCTGGTCATAACGACCACTTCGCCGTCTTTGGCCTGATTCAAAATCAGATCGGGCAAACCCTCGAAGGTCAGCGTGAAGGTCAGATTGGTACGCGCAAGAATTTTTCCGTTGGAATCGAACATCATCGCTTCGGACAGGTTGCGCATGAAAGATTGCGTCTCCAAAAATCCTTCGAATTCTTTCGGGCTTTCGTAATAGAGCGCTGATTGGCGATCGAGATCGTTCCCCATGGCAAGGATGTCGGCCTTGATAACATTCTGGTGTTCTTCGAGATAGGATTCCGCGACGATCTGCGAACTTTCCACGGCGGTCCTCACCTGGTCGGAAAACCACGCCTGCACACCGAAATGGAAGAAGAAGGTGGAAAAGATCGCCATGATAACTGCGGGCGCCGCCGCCATGACGGAAAAAATCACCACAAGGCGCATCTGCAGTTTCGAACCCGCGATATTCTTGCGGCGGCTGGATAGCAGTTTGGCAAAACGCCGCGCGATGAGTGTGACCAAACCGATCATGATCACGAGGTCGAGATTGAGTAGCCAGATAACAGTGTTGGGGTCGTTCCCGAACGGTGGCGTTTCCGACAACGCGAAATATGTCGCGACGCCCGAAGCTATAATCCCCGCGATGAGGAGGAGCGCGAGCTTTCCGCTCCAACCGCGACGGAAGAAAATCCGCCCTACTTTACCGACGGATGAATTGCGCCCCACGGTCGCCCGTTCCAACGCTTTCCAAAGGCTGATGCCGCCCGCGGGGCGTTTCAACGTTTCTTCGGGCGGTTGCGTGGGGGTGGAAAGCATTATTATATTATGTCTATATTGACCTTTTAACGATTAAAGACTATCCAATTTCTTAACTTAAAAGGCAAGTAAATTGAATATGTCAAAAGAAGCCCAAATACCCTTTCACGTACTCATCCCTGCGGCCGGATCGGGCACACGCACGGGCGCGGGAATTCCCAAACAATACAAGAAAGTAGCAGGCAAAGCTCTGCTCCGTCACACCATCGAAAAATTCGTATCCATTCAAGGTTTGAAGACTTTGCGCGTGATTATCGATCCCTCGCACATCCTTTTGTACAAGGAAGCGGTCGAAGGATTGGATCTTCCGCCCCCCGTCATGGGCGCGGCGACGCGCAAACAAAGCGTCTATAACGGCATCGCTTCTTTCAAGGCGAACGAACAGGACGATCTGGTTTTGATTCACGATGCCGCGCGTCCGTTCGTCTCGGAAGATTCCATCAAAACACTTTTGACCGAAATGCAAAAATCTCCTGCTGCCACTTTGGCCGCGCCTGTGGCCGACACGCTGGTCGATGCGGAATATAAAGTGGTTGATCGCGATACCGTGAATGCCGTGCAGACGCCGCAGGCTTTCAAGATATCCCTGCTCAAACGCGCCCACGAACAATTCCGCAATGATGACAAGTTCACGGATGACGCGGGCCTCGTCGCCGCTATAGGCGAACCCATCACACTCGTCGCAGGCAGCCGCGAAAACTTCAAAGTCACGACCGCCGAAGATATGGTTATGGCCGAAAAGATTTTGACCGCATCACGCGAAACCCGCACGGGGTTCGGTTATGACGTTCACGCGTTCGATCCCACACCTGCGGAAAAAATCCGTTTGGGTGGCATAGACATTCCCTATTCCAAAAAACTGCTCGGCCATTCCGATGCGGATGTTATTTTACATGCGCTCACCGATGCGCTTCTCGGATGCATTGGCGAAGGCGATATCGGGCAAATTTTCCCGCCCTCCGATCAAAAATGGAAAAACGCCGACAGCGCGATATTCATCACCGAGGCGGTAAAGCGCGTGAAGGCGAAGGACGGACAAATCATCCACGCCGATATAACGCTGATCGCGGAAGAACCGAAAATCGGCCCGCACCGCGAAAAAATGATCGCACGCATCGCGGAATTGCTAGGCATAGCGCCAAACCGCGTGGGATTGAAGGCCACAACCTCGGAAGGGCTTGGTTTTACAGGCCGCAAAGAGGGTATGGTTGCACAGGCCGTGGCCTCTGTTACACTTCCTGTATGAATTTGTTCCAACTGCCCGATCCTGAATTTCTAAAGAAACTGGATTTTAAAAATCCTGCCACATGGGTGGCGACATGGTTCGGCTGCGGCTTGATGCGCCCTGCCCCCGGAACATGGGGAACGCTCGGCGGACTTCCTATTGGGCTCATCCTTCTCACACTCGGCGGGCAACCGGCCTTGGCTGCGGGGATTTTCCTCGTGTTCATCATGGGTATGTGGTCCGCGAAACAATTCGCGGCGATGACGGGAACCCATGATCATGGCATGATCGTTATCGATGAAGTCGCAGGCATATGGATCACGCTGCTTGCTTGCTCGCTGGCGCCCATATCCATCGTTATCGCGTTTGTGCTGTTCCGCATGTTTGATATTTTAAAACCATGGCCCATTTCATGGCTCGACAAAAATGTGAAAGGCGCATTGGGAGTCATGGCCGATGACGTGGCCGCAGGCATCGCCGCCGCACTTTGTTTATGGGGGATACAAACCTATGCACTCGCTGGTTGAAGAATTATCGTTGCTCCTCACGGATAAAAATCTCCGCCTTGTCTCGGCGGAATCCTGCACGGGTGGATTGATCGCCGCCGCGATGACCGACAGATCGGGCTCAAGCGCCATCTTCGAACGCGGCTACATCACCTATTCCAACGAATCCAAAATCGAAGAACTGGGCGTAAAATCCGAAACCATCGAAACCCATGGGGCGGTTTCCGAACAAACAGCCGCTGAAATGGCCGTTGGCGCATTGAAAAACTCCCACGCCGATATCGCGGTGTCTGTAACGGGTATTGCGGGGCCGAACGGCGGCACCAAAGAAAAACCCGTCGGGCTTGTTTATATCGGCATCGCGCTTCAAAACAAAGAACCCCAAGTGTGGAAGAACAATTTTGATGGCGACAGAACGTCTATCCGCCAGGCGACCGTGGAAAAGGCGCTGGAACTGCTCATCGAAAAACTGGGAAGCGTTTAGGCCGCGCGTGGCCGTATCATCCATTCAAAGCCGGAACACCGCCCCACTTTTTTAACAGGCAGTTCCGTACCAAGAGCTTTGATCGCGTCTGCCGCCGTGGTGAAATCTTTGAGAACGGGATGTTGCTTGATAATTTCGGGAGCAACCTTTTCACGAATAATTTGCCCTTGCTGGCGATCCCAATAATGAATACTCGGAAAAAGATGCTTGATAACAGGATTAAAACTTTCGGGTACGACGCCTTCGGTTTTTCCGGCAGCCATCGCAAACAAAACCCCTGTTTGAAATCTGCGGGTATTTCGGTTTAATCCGACCATCGAAGCCTCGCTTTCTTATAGAAAGTATATGGAGGGCTTTTCGTTGAGGTCAACCGTACAATTGTTGTGCACGTGCTTCGAAGGCACCCACCATGCGCTTTACCACTTCGTTAAAGAACATGTTGGCCAGCGTTTGCAGTGCAACATTCGAAAATTCGAACTCCACCGAAAAATCGATCAGGCACGACCCGTCCGGCTGACGTATAAATTTCCAGTGATTGCGCAAATTCTTCAGCGGTCCCTTGAGATATTCGATATGGATGCTGCCACTCTGATCATTAAACGGCCTTTCCAGCACAACCTTCGAAGAGAACCTCTCGCGGAACAATTTGTAGCCTACGATCAAATCGGCATAAAAAACGGAATCGCTTTCGCGGCGGTTGATGCGCGACGCGATGCACCACGGCGCGAATTCCTGATACCGCGCGACATCGGCGACCAACTCGAACATCTGTTCGGGCGTGTAAGGAAGGTGTTTTTGTTCGATGTGACGGAGCATTCTGCTCTAATTAACTCTGGGCTGGGATTCTGGTTTGGGGAACGCGCTATCAAGCCCGGGTGCGCCGCTCGTAAAAACGGACACAATCATCGCGGCGAAAATCCATCCGTTGATTTTTTCCAGAACCGGCGGTTCGGCGTCTATGTACAAACCTTTTTCCGCCAAAAGTGCGAGGGTGGCCGGCTGATCCATGTTCAGAGCTTTAACCAGAGGATGGGGTTGGTAATCCAGATGCGCCCTAAAATCGGCATGCGTAACGGAAAGATCGCAATGAATTTTACCCTCGGCATCGGTCCCAACAAAACGGAATGATTTTTCTGTTTTGTTGCCGATGATGGTCAGATGAAGCTTAACTTTGGCTTCTTCTTCATCGCTCAATTCATCATCACCCTTCAAAATAACACGGACGGTTTCATCCGGGAAATCTATGGAATATCTTTCCGTGCTGCGCGCGCTGGCGTCATAGGCCTTTTTAAACCTTGCATCATCCGCCGTTTTATCGCGGTTCGGGCCCTCTTTGATCACGCTGTGCGCGACTTCGGCCACTCCGTTATAAAACATAATGCTTTTTACGAGATCGGGATCGGTTGTGTTAACGGAAAGAAGAAGGCCCATTTATTCCGCCGCGAGTTTGGTGAGCTTTTCTTCACGCGCTTTTTTCAGACGGGCGAAATCATCACCGGCGTGATACGAAGAACGCGTGAGCGGCGTGGCCGATACCATCAGGAATCCTTTTGCCCGCGCCATTCTTTCCAAACCTTCGAATTCTTCCGGCGTCCAGAAATGTTCCACGGCCGCGTGCTTGGGCGTCGGCTGTAAATACTGCCCGATGGTGATGAAATCGATATCGGCGGCGCGCATATCGTCCATCACCTGCCCGATTTCTTCTTTGGTTTCGCCAAAACCCACCATAAGGCCGGATTTGGTAAACATCATAGGATCAACTTGTTTGACGCGCTGAAGCAATTGCAGGCTTCTGAAATACCGCGCACCGGGGCGAATGGTCGGGTACAGGCGCGGCACGGTTTCGAGATTGTGGTTGAACACATCGGGCTTGGCACGGATAACGGTATCAATCGCATCCATATCGCCGCGGAAATCTCCGGGCAGAATTTCGATGGTGGTGTTGGGCGACTTAAATCTGATCGCGCTGATCGTTTTCACGAAATGCTCGGCACCGCTGTCATCAAGGTCATCACGGTCCACGGATGTAACCACCACATGGGACAATTCCATTTGTTCAACCGCCACGCCGACGCGCAATGGTTCGTATTTATCCAGTTCGTTGGGCTTGCCCGTCGCAACGTTGCAGAAAGAGCAAGCGCGCGTGCACACCTCGCCCATAATCATGAACGTTGCGTGTTTCTTGTCCCAGCATTCGCCGATATTCGGGCATCCCGCCTCTTCGCACACTGTGGTGAGCTTCAAACCTTTTACGGTGGCGAGCGTTTCCGCATAGACTTTTCCCTGCGGTGCCTTCACGCGAATCCAGTCCGGTTTTTTGCCCATCGGGCGATCCGGACGTTTTTGTTTTTCGGGGTGGCGCTTGGCGCGGTCCAAAAGGTCGGGGTTATAGGTCATGGCTTCTTATATTATAGAATCTTTCGGGTTTTTCCAGAATTACTTTCCGTTGGGTTTGAAATGTATATACGCGGCCCAATCCATATTGCCGTTCGTCACGCATCCCGCGTAATACAGATATTTGTCGTTGCGGAGCATCACGACAAGGCCCGTGGAACCTGGAAACGGTGATGTTTCCACCATGTCGGTCGATGGAATGCCGCGGCGGGAATATTCTTCCGCCACTTTGCGCACCGTCTCGTTGCACGCCGCCTTGTCATCGAAAACCTTGGAATCCAGAACATCGGCTTTGTCGTTCAAATATTCTTTTTTCAGGCGCCCTAGTTTATCGACACGGTCCTGCCGAACGCTTACGGCCTCTTCTTGGTAGTTCTCCGCAACGCCTTCGACAGAGCCATACATATTCTGATCCAGTTGCGCTATCGCCGCGGCATCTTGCACCTGCGCCTTCTTGGCATTTTCAACGGTCGTATACGTGTTCCAGTAAAAATGCCCCGCCGCACCCGCCGCTGCCGATAAAATCATCAGGAAGGCGACGCGCCACTTGCTCACTTCGGTTGGTCCTTCAACGCATACATATACGCGAATTTTCCATCGCTTGCGGGCATGCACGAAACATTGCTCAATTCGACATCACCCTTAAACAAAACGAACGCATCCATTTCCTTCGGCGTATCGGGCCATTTCTCTTTCATCATCGCGCCGACATCGACGACCTTGATTTCAGGGTCTTTCTTTTGCTCGCCCAACACGCGCTCATTGACCAACGCCACGCACGCGGCTTTCGAATCCACATATTTGCTCTCGACAACGGTTAAACCGCGTTCGCTCGCTCCAGCCGTCGCACTGGCCAGTTTTTTATCCGCTTCCGTGGGCCAAAATTTATACAAACCGTAACCCAGCCCGCATAAGACCAAAACAACGACAACAATGGTGATGACTTTTTGTTTCATCGCTTATCTTCTAAAACCTCGCCAGTGTTTCCATTTCTTAGATAGGATGAATACTTAAATTGCCCATCAACAATTTTTGCTTGCACGCTATGCTCCAAACCGCCTGTAAGATTATTGGACGTATATTGAATCGTATACTGTGCCTCGCCCTTATGAATATCGGCAAAATATTCGTAGCTTTTTGATGGAAAAACATCGCCAACATTAACAATCTTAACAGCCTGTTGTTCAGCTCTAGTGGATGGGCTTAACTTATGTGGCTTATCTTTGTCTTTGCCAAACCATTCATCAAAGGAATATTCTTCGTACAATAATTGGAAAAGTCTATCGTCTCGAATCCAAATAGTAAGATTTCTAACTGGATTTTCTCCTTTATTACGAAGAGATATAACTACTTTCTCTTTTGTTACGTCATAATCAACTGAAGGAGTTACAATTGCATCTTTACCAACTTGATAATTAAATCCTTTTTCTGCCAGTTTTTCTATCCTTGTAGATTTTTCACTCGAAGCCATATTTTGCAAAAGACCGCCAGCAGCTGACAATCCAAGACCTAGTAGCGAAAAAATTGCCCCAAAAGTAATTAGCCACAAAGGTATTGTCATTTTTGGCATACTCCCATCCTAGAAATGTATCGCCTTGCCGTATGCCGACAAAACACTTTCGTGCATCATCTCCGACAATGTCGGGTGTGCAAATATGGTGTGCATGAATTCCGCCTCGGTCAGTTCGTTGGTTTTTCCGATCACGTAACCTTGGATAAGTTCGGTGACTTCGGCCCCGACCATATGCGCGCCGAGCAACTCACCCGTTTTCGCATCGAAAATGGTTTTGACGAGACCTTCAGGTTCGCCGAGCGCAATCGCCTTGCCGTTCCCGATAAACGGGAAACGCCCGATCTTGACGTTGAGCCCCTGCTCCTTCGCCGCGCGTTCGGTAATACCGACGGATGCGACTTGCGGATGGCAGTATGTGCATCCGGGAATGTTGGATTTTACCATCGGGTGGACGTCTTTTTGCCCTGCGATCTTCTCGATANNNATGCGATGCCTTGTGGGCCAGCCAAGGCGCGCCTGCGCAATCGCCGATAGCATAAACGCCGTCTTCGCCCGTTTTCAAATATCCGTCGGTGACGATATGGCCGCGGTCCAGCTTCACACCGGGCACATTTTCAAGGCCGACATTGTCCGTGTTCGGGGAAATTCCCACCGCCATGATAACGCGGTCCACCGTAATCTTTTCGGTTTTGCCGCCGACATCAACATGCACGGTTACATTGTTCGCACCTTTTTCCAGTTTGGTCGTTTTCGCGCCCGTAATAATTTTCATGCCCTGTTTTTCGAGCGATTTGCGCGCGAAGGTAGAAATCTCATCGTCTTCCACGGGCATGATGCGATCCAGAACTTCCACCACCGTGACATCAACGCCGAGCGTTTTGTAGAACGATGCGAATTCGATACCTATAGCGCCGGATCCCACGACCAAAATCGATTTTGGCATATGGTCGGGCACCATCGCCTCGCGGTACGTCCAGATCAATTTGCCGTCGGCCTCAAGACCGGGCAACTGGCGCGCGCGTGCCCCTGTCGCGATGATGATGTGTTTGCCCGTCAGTTCGTCGATCTTCTTGCCGTCTTTTTCAAGCGTGACTTTGCCCTTGCCTGCCAGCTTCCCGTACGCATCGAACACGGTAACTTTGTTTTTCTTCAGCAAATGGCCGATACCGCCGGACAATTGTTTGGCAACACCGCGCGAGCGTTCGACGATCTTTTTCAAATCGAACGAAACATCCTTTACCGTGATGCCGAAGCTTTCCGCGTGCTTAATCAAATGAAACACTTCGGACGAACGGAGCAATGCCTTGGTCGGAATGCATCCCCAGTTCAGGCATATCCCGCCCAGATGGTTCGCTTCCACCACGGCTGTTTTCAGGCCCAATTGTGCGGCGCGTATCGCCGCCACATATCCGCCCGGCCCGCCGCCGATAACGATCACATCGAAACTTTTGTCGCTCATACTATCCTCTGATTAATCCCAGTAAATCTTCTGTTTTGAGCATCGGTGAATCATGCGCCATGAATCCGTGCTCCATAAAACCTTTTTCTTCTGTGTTGATAATTACTTTTGCCCTTCCGCCGATGGCCTTATTAAAGGCTTCGGTGTCGGCCAGCCTCAAAATTTCGTCGCGCTCGATCACAAGAATATTCATGGCGATGTGCGCGGGCAGGTTTTTCGTGCGCTCTGGTAAAACCGCGTACACGCCGCGGAATGTTTCGACAATCTCGAACGGATCGTTCAACGTGACCTTGTCCGTGATGCGCGCATCCATAAGGAATGCCGCCTGCCAGATACGCATAATGGAATTTTCGGATCCATCATCCACGCCCTGCGCCCCCGCCCACAGCAAAAGTGATTTCACCTTAGAAATGGGCGCGTCCGGCTCGCTCAACGACCACAGGGCGGACAAAGCACCGAATGAATTCCCGATAACATGAATGGAATCATAGGCGGTGTGCAGAACCTTGAGCGTGCGCAGAGGCTCACTCATCCATTCATCCATGGTCGCAGGTCCGCCGCCCAGATGCGTTTCGCCCTTCGTGCGTCCTTCCATGATGCGTGCCGCGTTGTTCACCATCACGGGCGACATGGGCAGGTTCAGGCGCGTGCCTTTGTGTTTGATAACGTAAACCGCATAACCTTCGGCGACGAAGGCCGCGGCATGACGTTGTTCGAACATCGTCGCGCCGAGGCCGGT
>DLGR01000023.1:11467-14301 GCA_002482805.1 Micavibrio sp. UBA7689
GAGCCGTTATCGGGCTCGAACACCTGGGCTTCCACCCCGTCGAATTTATGCCAGCTGACTTTCATTTAATTATAGGCGTCCATGATGGCTTTCATAATCATCTTTCCAGCCGCCATCTGGGTGCTGTCCCTCGGGCACGGCACATGCGGCCACGCTGAATGTCAAAACCAATGCAATCAATAAAATATAACGTGACATGATTTCTATCCTTAATATTTAAGTGTTGAAAGTCACCCTCGGTTACCGCTTTGAGTTAGCAGTTGCCTTTTTTGGCTTGTCCGGGCGGGCAGAATTTACCGTGTCCGCCGTATCCGTCGTTGACATGAACGTGCGTATTGCCGTCTTTCACCGTTGCATTGCAGGCGGCCAGAGACAAAACACAGGCACTTATTAGCAGAACATATTTCATGGTTGTTTCCTTTTGTTTCTACAGCAACATTGCCGCAGGGGTCTCAATATAACGCTTCACATACTGTAAAAACTCCGCGCCCACGGCGCCGTCCACCGTGCGGTGGTCGGTAGAAAGCGTGCACGACATGAAAGTGCCGATCTTCACTTCCCCGTTTTCGACATAGGGGCGTTCCTGCCCCGCGCCGACCGCCAGAATACAGCTTTGCGGAGGGTTGATAATGGCTTGGAAGTTTGTGATCCCGAACATGCCGAGGTTGGAAACGGTAAACGTGCCCCCTTGGAATTCTTCCGGTTTCAATTTGCCGTCGCGCGCGCGCCCCGCAAGGTCTTTCACTTCCGCGGAAATCGCGGCGAGTCCTTTTTCTTCGGCGCGTTTGACAATCGGCGTCATCAAACCGTACGGCGTGGCGACAGCCACGGAAATATCGGCGTGCTTGAACTGCAATGTCGCGGCTTCCGTCCACGAAACATTTGCGGCGGGGTAAGCCTTAAGCGCCATGGCACAGGCCTTGATGACAAAATCATTCACGGACAATTTGATCTTGTCTTTGCCGCCTTCGTTGAGCGCTTTGCGCGTCGCGAGCAATTCGTCGATCTTGCAATCGATGGTCAGATAGAAATGCGGCACCGTGGTTTTGGATTCCAGCAAACGCTTCGCTGTAATCTTTTTGATGTTGTTGTTCGGAATCTCTTTGTAGATCTGGCCGAACGGATTGACCTTTTCATCGCCCGACAATGCAACAGGCGCCGCCGCGGAAGAAACAGGTGCGGCGGAAGATTTCGCACCGCCGCCTTGAATATCGGCCTTTACGATGCGGCCGTTGGGGCCCGAACCGCGCAAAGTTTTCAAATCGATACCCGCCTGCTGCGCCAAACGTTTGGCAAGCGGCGTAGCAAACACACGGTCGCCGGTTTTTGTCACAGGCGCTGCTTGTACAGGCGCAGAAACAGGCGCGGCGGCAGGAGCAACAGCAGCAGGCGCCGCGCTCGGTGCGGGTGCACCTTTCGTATTTGTATTTGCATTCGCAATCGCGCTCGCGTCTTCACCGTCTTCGAGCAAAATGCCGATCACTTCGTTGACTTTTACGTTCGCGGTACCCGCGGCGACAAGAATTTTGCCGAGAATGCCCTCGTCCACGGCTTCCACTTCCATGGTGGCTTTATCCGTTTCGATTTCGGCGATAACCTGTCCCGCCTTAACCACATCGCCCTCTTTTTTGTGCCATTTCGCAAGGTTTCCCTCGGTCATGGTGGGCGAAAGTGCGGGCATTAATACTTTAATGGTCATTGTGCATAAACCTCGTCATATTCCTTGACATAATTCTTTATAGTAGATATTGCTCATCTTCGAGTAATTCTGAGGGGTGATAATATGGGCAGACGCAACAAGCGTGACATTTACAGGCGCGAAGCCATTAAACTGGTTGATTGTTTTACCCGTGCCGCTTCCACGCAATATCCGAAGCATCTTCGCGAGGCGATCCGCCTGACGGACCAGATGAACAATTACATCACACGCGATTTGTTCAAGGAACTTGCTACGGCCACCGGAAAAACCTGCAGTGAATTGCGTGAAGCCTACCGTGCCAAATTTATCACGGACAGGGGAAGTCTTCGCGATGGTATGCGCGAAGTCGCCCAGAAACTGCGTGAAGAATTTAATTTGCCTAGTCACGATAACAAACCTTCTTCACGGCAGCGACAATATGCTCAGGCTGAGGCAATGCCAAGGCTTCGAGGTTCGCAGCGTACGGCAATGGCACATCAACAGCATTAACACGCGCGACGGGCGCATCGAGATAATCGAACGCATGCTCCATGACGAGCGCGGCGATCTCGGCGTTAACGCCTGCAAACGGCCAATCTTCTTCCACGCAAACAATACGGTTGGTTTTCTTTACGGATTCCAGAATGGTCCATCGGTCGAGCGGGCGAATGGTGCGCAGGTTGATAACTTCCGCATCGATCCCTTCTGCCGCTAACTGTTCCGCGGCTTTCAAGGATTTTCCGACCATGATGGAATAAGCAACGATGGTTACGTCTTTGCCCTCGCGCTCGATCTTCGCGCGGCCAATCGGAATGACATAGTCTTCATCAGTCGGCACTTCGAAAGATTGTCCGTACATGATTTCGTTTTCGAGCATGACGACAGGGTTCGGGTCGCGGATAGCCGCCTTCATCATCCCTTTGCAATCCGCCGCACTCCACGGCGCAATCACTTTCAATCCGGGAACGTGCGCATACCACGAAGCGTAGTTCTGGCTGTGCTGTGCGCCCACGCGGGATGCGGCGCCGTTAGGGCCGCGGAACACAATGGGGCAACCCAGCTGGCCGCCCGCCATATATAATGTCTTGGCGGCGGAGTTGATGATGTGGTCGATCGCCTGCATGGCGAAGTTGAAGGTCATGAACTCGACGATCGG
>DLGR01000040.1:0-634 GCA_002482805.1 Micavibrio sp. UBA7689
TATCGGCGGCACGGACGAACGCGCCATGCACCACCTTGTCGGCGAGATTCTGGATAACTCGATGGACGAAGCGGTCGCAGGCCATGCGGACCGTATTGAACTCGAAATGAACGCTGATGGCTCCATCACGGTTACCGACAACGGTCGCGGCATCCCTGTGGATATGCACCCCAAATTCCCCAAGAAATCCGCGTTGGAAGTCATTTTCACCACCCTGCACTCCGGTGGAAAATTCAGTGGAAAATCCTATGAAACTTCCGGCGGTCTGCACGGGGTCGGTTCGAGCGTCGTGAACGCCCTGTCCGAATGGATGACGGTTGAGGTCTTCCGCGACAAACAACATTACAAACAATCCTTTTCCCGCGGCCTGCCCACGTCCAAACTAGAAAAACTAGGCGCGGTGAACAACAAACGCGGAACTGCAGTCAGCTTTAAGGCCGACCACGAAATCTTTGGAAACAAACTGAAATTCAAACCTTCATGGCTCTATCAAATGGCCCGTTCCAAGGCGTATTTGTACCGCGGCGTGGAGATCAGATGGACCTGTGACCCTTCGTTGCTCAAAGACGCAAACATTCCTGAAAAGGATACGCTCCATTTTCCCAATGGCTTAACAGATTTTCTTAAAGCATCC
>DLGR01000040.1:651-7604 GCA_002482805.1 Micavibrio sp. UBA7689
CATTACGGGCAAGTATTTCAGCGGTCAATTGCCCCTTCCCGAAAAGGCAGGCCGCGTTGAATTCGCGGTTGCATGGCCCGATGACAACGAAGAAGGGTTCATACACTCTTACTGCAACACCATCCCGACCCCGCTGGGGGGCACGCACGAACAAGGCCTGCGCACAGCCCTGACCCGCGGCTTGAAATCCTATGGCGGACTGGTCAACAACAAGAAAACCGACAACATCACTGCCGATGACGTTATGAACGGGGCGACGGTCCTTCTCTCGGTGTTCATCCGCGATCCGCAATTCCAAGGCCAGACCAAAGAAAAGCTGGTCAACAACGAAGCCGCCAAATGGGTGGATTCCGCTATCAAGGATTATTTCGATCACTGGCTCACGGCTGACCCTGCTGCATCGAAAATGCTCCTCGAAACAATCATCGAGCGTGCGGAAGACCGTATGCGCAAGAAAAACGACAAAGAACTTTCGCGCAAATCCGCCACCCGCAAACTTCGCCTTCCCGGCAAACTTGCCGACTGCTCGCGCTCCGAAGCCGAAAACACCGAACTGTTTCTGGTCGAAGGTGATTCCGCAGGCGGGTCCGCCAAACAGGCGCGCTCGCGTGAGACGCAGGCCGTTCTTCCTCTGCGCGGTAAAATTCTGAACGTGGTATCCGCCACCGCCGACAAGATCCGCCAGAATCAGGAAATTCAGGATCTGATCCTCGCCATGGGCACGGGCACGGGCAAAGATTTTGATCTCGCGAAATTACGCTACGAACGCATCATCATCATGACGGATGCTGACGTCGACGGCGCGCACATCGCCTCCCTGCTCGTTACCTTCTTCTATACGCAGATGCGTCCCCTCGTCGAAAAAGGCCATTTGTATCTGGCGCAGCCGCCGCTTTACCGACTCACATCGGGCAACTTGTCGGAATACGCACAGGATGACGCGCACAAGGACGAATTGATGAAGACCGTTTTCAAAGACAAGAAAAAAGTCGATATATCGCGCTTTAAAGGTCTGGGTGAAATGCCTGCCGCATCTCTCAAAGAAACCACAATGTCGCCCAACAGCCGCACCTTGCTTCGTGTATCCATTCCCCACGTAATGGCCGCATTGGGCGTGGCGGAAGACAACGGCAATGAAGTCGATGATCTTGTGGAACGCCTGATGGGCAAAAACGCGGAATCACGTTTCCAGTTCATTCAGGAAAACGCTGAGTTCGTTCAGGATATCGACATCTAACATAGACATTTAATTTTTTAGGCACGCATGCGTATTTCCCCCAAATCATTGCTGATGATAATAGCTCTGCTGTTTTTGGCGGTGACAGGTTATGCCGTCTTCAGCTTCATTCCTTCCGTCGCCAAAACGCGTGTGGAATCCATGTTGAACGAAGCGGGCTTCAGACACGTGAAGATCGATAATCTTTCTGTCAGCCCGATGGGGTTTGAGGCAAAAGACATCGCGCTTGATGAATTCGGGTTCGATAAAATCAACACTCTGGCTGCCAAAGTAAACTGGCCTGCCTTTTTGATGACGGGCAAATCACCGAACGTTCTGGATATTCGCGGCATGAGCATCAGCCGCAAATCCGATACGCTGTCCTACGGCATACGCGGCATAGCGGAAAATCTGACCAAAATCGAAGACTTCACTTTGACATTGTCCGATCTCACGCTTGATGTCTCTACACCCTTCGGCGATATCCGTGCCGTGCTGAATGCCATCATCCAACCGGTCGAAAAAGACACGCACGAAATCAAGGCCACCTTCGTCGCCAATCAATATCAATTGGGATTCACCAGCGATTGGCAAGGCAAGCTGCAAAAAGGCGGCAAACTCGACCTCGCCGGAAACTTCACCGAAGGCCGCATGAATTTGGGTCCGCTCCGCCTTTCGCGAAGCAATGGCTGGCTCGCTTTGTCCATGACCGAAACAGGGTACTCTGTGCAAAACCAGTTCGAAGCAGGCGCCGCGACCTTTATGGATGTTCCGCTGCAATCGCTTTCCATCGTAAACGACCTGTCCTCAGAGAAAAGCAATTCCATCGTGCGCGCAGGGATTTCGGGTATGCCCGATATTCTTTTCACCGCGGATTACATACGCAATCTTGAAGACCAAAGCCTGACTGCCATACTTAAGGGCAAAAATCTCGGCGGTTTTCTCGATTTCATAGAGGAACAAACCAAAACGCAAAAGAGCATCAGCGAAGAATTGCTGGCATTGCGCGATTTCCAAATCACGGGGCAGTTTCAACCCGACAAACGTTTTGTCGGCGGTCCTTTGCCTTTTGGCATCGTCATGACTTCAGTCGATGAGAAAATCATGGATGGAAATATCCTGATATACCCCGATACATTCGAAGTGCGCGGATCATTGGAAACGACGGAAGAGATGGCACAAGCACTGCAAAGCTATTTCAAAATACCGTCGGAACAAGTGAAACAGAATTTCATCCGTCTCGACGGCGATGCCAAAAAACTGCTGAAATTCGGAGAAGCGCCGAAGCAATAAGCTTACGGATAAGCGCAGGAATCAAAGGTTACTTTGGCGAAAGACTTCGCCCCCTCTTCCACCGTGAAACGATATTCTCGGTTGGCGACAACCGCGGAATGACGAATGGGCAGCGTACCCTTTTTCACTTCGTTGCCGTCTGCGGTGGTAAAACTCACCTCGACATTCTTCGCAGGATCAAACCAAGCCTCGGGCTGACCCGCTTTGCTGGTGGCGGAAGAACCTTTTGCTTTGATGATAACTGCACCTTCGGCCACGGATGCTGATGAATCAGGTCCCGAATAACTCGGCGTGGAAACGACAAAGCGTTTTGTATCGGGGTCTGTGCAATCCGTCGGCGGGCGGGCAGATTTAATAAAGAATGCCAAACGTTCCGGCGCCATACCTTGCGTAAGCTGTTCACGCACCAGACGGGTCAGATCCTGCATGGGCCCTTCTGGCAGCACCGCGTTATATTCGGCCTGAATTTGTTCATAGCGCGTGTTCGCGGTCTGGGCTTCAGCGCGCAGCTCGGTGACACTGCCTTGCAGCGTATCACGCTCTTTGGTCAGATTATCAACCTGCTCTTCCAGCGAAATATTGCGCTCTACGCCATATTGCTTGCCCATCCAGAAACCCACGCATGCCGAAAGCGCGATGACGAGGACCATGCTGATCGCATTCGTCATTCTTTCTTGGGCCCGCTGGCGATAGCGGTTATGGGGATTGTAATTGCTCAAGGTCATGGTTCGAAACTATAGCATTCCGGACGGCTTGGACAAGGGGTCATGCGTCATTCGCCCTGACCTCCCACGCTGATTCCCGAACTCTCGAATTCTCCAAGGTTTTTAAGGCCTATGCGCATCATGATCTCGGTCGAGGAATCACCCGTATCCTCCTCCGTAAGGTTGCGTTCGCCCATAATCGAGAACGTCATACACTGGCCTTGGTAATCGATACCGTAGCTCGCCTGACGAAGCCCCTGATCTTCACCAAGGTCGTAGCGCATGGATCCGCTGACATACCAATCGTCATAAAAACGGAATCTGGCATAGGGGCGGATTTGTTCGCGGCTCAAATCCAGATCAGTGCCATCGATCGCGTTCGAATACAAATACTGCAAGCTAAAGGTCAAGCGGTCATACATAACCGTCCCATCGAACTCATGACGCTGCGAAGACATGTTGGCGTTTTCCAGCTGGAACCGGTAATCGAGATCCAAGAATCCGCCCATATAGGAAGATATCTGTCCTACATAATCGGATTCCTGTTCGGAAAGACCGGAGCCCACATTGAACGGGTTGTCATCATCATCGAAACGGCGGCTTTGCCCGAAGAATACTTCCGCGTTGTCGCCGCCGTCACCATACCATCCCGTGCGCACGCCGTATGTCATGTGGCTGCGGTCTTCTATCAAATCATATCCGGGGAAACGGTTTGCCTCGAAAAGATTGGTGGGGTCGAGCGTGAAATCTTGTGAATCCTCATTCGGAATATCGCCGTCGAAATCCACGTTTGTGCCGGCGGTGAAAGACACGATGGGCTCTACCACCACTTGTGAAGTCTCGAAACGGTTGACGAACGGATAACTGGTTTGGAAATTCGCCATAGCGAATCCACGCCCATGTGTTTTGTCACCCTCATCAGTTCCGCCGATCAAACGGTCCTGCACGTTATACGCATCACCGCGCGCCAGAAGGTCTAACTTGTTTACCAGACCGAAACCAGTGATGTATCTCTTCTGCCATCCCAATTCCATGGAACCGCGCGCCACGTCCTGCCCGTTGCCGTCGCGATATAACCCCAATGCCGAAAGCCCGGCATTCCATCGCCCGCCAAGCAATCCGTTCGGATCGCCATAGAAAGACGCAATCACCTCGGGAAGAACGGCGGGCTGCTCCACCTGACGGCTCGAAACACGCACATCCTGAAACGCCATCGCACGCCCTACCAAGTAATCGCGCCCGTCAAATCTTTCGACATATATTTCGTTTTCTAAAACGTCATCATCGGTTTCAATATCATACTGACGCAAATACTGGTCATCCGAAGCCACTGCGGCGCGCACACCCGAACGCCAGTTTTCATCCATATCCCACTGGCCGTTAGCAAATATATGTCCACGCTCTTGATCGTTGATGGTTTGCGTGACACCCGCGACGCGGTCTTTCCGATCAGACCGTGTGCCGCTTCCGCTTATCTGGAATTCCGCGTTTTCAAAACGCTTTCTGTATTCCGCCGTCACAACAGGATTTACGTTGGTGGAAACAATCGTACCGATAGTGGCATCTTCATCCGGCGCGATCGCCCAGTAGTATTCCTGTTGGTACGAAGCACCCAATTCGGAATCAAATCCGACGCTTGGCGTTAAAAAACCACTCTTTTGTTTCTCGGAGCCATCGGGATGCGAGAAATACGGCGTGTAGGCCAGGGGCACGCCCGCGAATTCAAACCATGCATCGCGGTACGAAATACGTTTCTCGGCCTCATCGTGCGTTACCTTGTCGGCGCGCAATTGCCACAGAGGCGGGCGCGAAGGATCTTCCTTACACGGTTCGCACGGCGTGTAGGTGGCATCTTTTAATACCAGCAATGTCCCGCCCGTGCGCGTGCCCTCTTCCGCAGTAAATCGCGAACCATCCGCCAGAAGAATTTTCAAGCCTTTGACAAAACCGTCCTTCATGTCGTCGGTCAGTTCCACATCATCGGCGAAATATGTTGTGCCGTCGCGCTCGCTCAAAACAACATTGCCGGTTGCGCGCACTTGATCGGTTTGCAGATTATACGCAACCGTATCGGCTTTCAGAATTCGGCCCGATTGCACCAGTTCCACATTCCCCGCCGCGGTAACGATTTGCGTTCCCTCATCATGGATAAGGTTGTCGGCTTCAAGGTCGACAGGCTGCTGCTCTTCACCACTACTGGCACTGCCAAAAAATGCATCGTTCTCGTTTATGGCGGCAAATGCCGCCCCCGACGCAACCGCGCCGAGGAATGTAAAAGCCAGTAATGCCAAACGATGTTTTTTTAGAATAGGAAACTCTCCGCAACACAAAGGGGTCGGGATTGATGCCGACGCGACCCTACAATTCTTTAGGATCGGGCGAAAAAGTCAATGCGGAAAGGCGAATATAACTACTTGAAAAACGACGGAATATCATCGCCGAAACCCGGGCCGTTTTCATCGTCTGAATCGGCTCTCACAGGCTGTTTTACCTGTGGTTTCTGGAATTTGCTCGGTTCGTTTCTAGACTCTCTGGGCTCGCGCGGTGCACGTTCTTCACGGGGAGGACGCGCTTCACGGGGGGCGCGTTCGGCGCGTGGTTCGCGCTCTTCTCTACCGCCTTCGGAACGACCTTCTTCCTTGGGCATATTGAATACGGGAATCGGTTTTTTGATGAGTCTCTCGATGTTTGCCAGATATTTCTCATCCATTGATGTAGCAAGCATCCACGCCCGTCCACTCATGCCGGCACGGCCCGTACGGCCGATACGGTGCACGTAGTCATCAGGGCTCATCGGCACGTCGTAATTGAAAACATGGGATACGGCCGAAATGTCGAGACCGCGGGCGGCAACGTCGGAACACACCAGAAACTTGACGGTTCCGTCGCGGAATTCCTGCAAAGTCTTTGTTCTGGCGGTCTGAACCATATCCCCATGCAACGGCGCGGCGGCATATCCCTGTTTTTTCAGAAAACTGGCCACATCGCCGATATCGCGCTTGCGATTCAGGAACACGAACGCGTTTTTCGGGCTTTCCTGTCTCATCAGGCGGGCCAGAACATTCTTTTTGTCCTTGGGATGCGTATGGACAAGAAACTGTTCGATATTTGTGCCGGTAGTTGCCGGCGCAGATACCGAAACCTCTTTCGGGTTCGTCAAAAATTTATCGGCAAGGCGCTTGATCTCGGGCGGCATTGTCGCAGAGAAAAGCAGTGTCTGTCTTTGCGGTGGGATAAGGGAAACAATTTTTTCGATGTCGGGAATGAAACCCATATCCATCATGCGGTCCGCTTCGTCGATCACAAGAATGCGGATATCGTTCAGCAAAATCGCGCCGCGACCGAACAAATCCAACAAACGTCCCGGCGTTGCAATCAAAACATCTACGCCCTTGTCGAGCAGTTTGGTTTGGTCGCCCATGCTTTCGCCGCCGACGAGCAACGCCATCGAAAGCTTGTGATACTTGCCGTATGTTTTGAAATTCTCTGCAACCTGCGCCGCGAGTTCGCGCGTCGGCTCCAAAACCAAAGAGCGCGGCATGCGCATCCGTGCGCGGCCACCACTCAAAGCGTCGATCATCGGCAAAGTGAATCCCGCGGTTTTGCCCGTACCTGTTTGGGCAAGACCTACCACATCCCGCGCCATCATAATGATGGGAATGGCTTTTTCCTGAATGGGGGTGGGCGTTTCATAACCCTTTTCGGTTACCGCCCGCAGCGTTTCCGGGCTCAGGCCCAGA
>DLGR01000040.1:7646-26389 GCA_002482805.1 Micavibrio sp. UBA7689
TCTTCAAATTTCATACGTATCAGTCCTAACTTGAGGCGTGTTTAGCAGATTTACTGCCCTTTCCGCAAGCTATTGATGCCATGGGTATATCTTAGGGAAAGACTTATTCGCTGTGGGATGCGCCCTGCTCGGCATGCGCGGCCACGCGCTCGGCAAACCATGTGGATTTGTGGATCGCGGCATACACGAAGACATTGATACAAAACAGAACTGTGGCGATGTAGAGAATCTTGTGCGCACGGCTTTTGCGGGGGGCGCATTCACCATGGTGGCAACCCGTGGAATGGCAATCTATACGGTCGGAATACCAAACCGCCAGCCAGCCCAGCCCCAAAATACCGCCTGAAAACAGGATCATCGGCAATTCCCAATGGTGGATGAATTCGTGCGCGTGGATCAGGGAGGCCGGCATAACTACCATCCCCGCACCTGCCAAAAGGCCGATCAGGCTGAATATCGTCGGGAACACGCAACAAAATACATGGCTGCTTTCGGAAAGCACCACGGCCCACATCATGCCTTTTCGGACTTTTTCATTCATGGAAATGGTTTTAGAGCGCCACGGGCACCTAGGCAAGTGTTTTGTTACAATATAACAAAATTAGATAATGCCTTGAAAACACAAGGCTGCGGAAATCAGCCTGCGACCGCGGTTGCGGATCTGTTGCATCAACGGCTTGTTTCTCCACCCGCCCCAGCACAAATGCACACCGATGGTTTTCGGGCCGCGCACGCCCGTGATCTTGCCCAAACGGAAATCGGGGTAAAACATTTCACCGGGAACGATCGTCACCTGTTTTTCAAGGTCTTTGTTTGCGGAAAGAAAAACGCTGAGTGCGTGCGGTCCCGCCAAATACAAAACCCTGCGCTCGCCTTCTTTGAATCTTTTGAACGTGTCTTCCAAAAAACGTGGCCACAATTCGAATTTCGGCGCGGAGCCCATAAACGCGTTGCCGATTTTATATTCTGCCTGCTCCCCCATATTCATATCCTGATCGTTGAATTCAGGCGTTTCAATCCCAAGCACACAAGTATGCGCACGGAAAGCATCGTCAAGCGGTTTGAAAAAACGAAAATCCGTGTCGAAATAAACGCCGCCATGAACATATAGATAAAGGCAACGAGCTACATCTGTGCGCGCGATCATCGGCATTTGCAGATATTCGTTCAAATATTGCGGGAACACGGATTGGAACAACGCTTCATTGTCGTCATCGCTCCACATCTTGTATTGCCATTCAGGCATGAGAGCACGCGCCTTTTGGGTGAGAATACGTTCTTCCCACGCCATATTTTTCGATGTCTGGTGTAAAAATTTCGGAATCATGTCTGCTATGGCACCAAAAAATAACCGGTTTTGCTCAAAGTCCTGCCGGTAATGAAAATCATTATAATAGAAACCATCAACGTGGAAACGATAATGCCGTAAATCTCAAAGAAATTGAGCCATAAAGCAAGCGATATTGCAGTCACGAACATGGCCGTTACGCTCATCATCAGGCTTTCTTTATCCATGCGCAGCGGATAAAAAGCGCTCCGCGTCATATAACTGACCATTTTAACCAATAGCGCCGCCATCATAAGCCAGAAGACAGGCAGATAATATGTGGCCTCCGGTTTGTCCGTGTACTCGATCAGGAACGGCAAAACTATTGCGGAAATCAGACCGAGCCCCGCCGTGCTCGCCAGTGCGCGGATCCCGCAATTTTTGTAAATGGTTTTGAATTTCGGCGCGTCTTTTTCCTTGAACGCCTCGATAAGTTTCGGCGCATAGACTTGAATGACGCCCGAGGTCACCAGATTGATGATCGCGTTTTCTACTTGCGCGAAAAGAATATACACCCCCGTCATTTTCAGGCTCAGAAACGCCGCGATCAAATAACGGTCCATGTAAAGCGTAACCACGGTCACCACATCCGCGATATATATGTGCCGTGCATTTTTGATTGTCTCTTTATACCAGACCCAATTCACAGGTTTGGCGAAAGCTTCTGCCCACGGCCATGCGCGGGTCAGGAAAAGCGCAAACGCAATCGTCGCAGCACCGCCGATAGCCCAGAACAACAACACGCTTTCCAGTGTGCGCAATTCCGGCATGAAAAATGCCAGTATGATGTACAGATAAATCCAACTTGCGCCCTGTATGGATAGAAGAACATTTGCGAGTTTCGGCTTGTGCAGATTGTTGACGAGAATAAAGGTGTCGAACGAAAAATGTTCCGTAATGAACACCGCCAACGCAAGCATAGCCAGTTCCGTATGATCGAACCTGTAACCTAACGCGTATGCCACAGGCACCAGCAGAATATAGAGACAAAGAATACCCGTGCCATAATGGCGCAAATGATCGGTAAGTTCGGCTTTGGTCTGGTGTACGGCGTCACGCGCCATAAAATTGAACACACCGAGACGTAGAACGAATTGAATGGTCCCGCTCGCGGCTACGATAAGACCATAGATACCCACCTCTTCCAACCCCATGAAACGGGCAATGAAGATGGTCAGGAAGAATTTGGCCGCGAGCATCCCGACCCTGATGGTCATAATGCTCAAGGTTGAAGCGGTTTCCCGATGCCAGATTTTTTTGAATAATTCCATGCGCGCCTAGATGTAATGCCGAAGCCTGACAAACGCAATAATATAGAATAATTAACGTTACGGAATACCAATTATGGGCTTCCGGGCTTCCATTCGACAACAGGCTTACCCGAAGCGATATAAAGATCGGGCTGTCTGCGCATCTGCTGGCGCAAATCGGCGATACCGTCGATCAGGCTAACACCCACTAGCTGGGTTGACTCTGTCTGCCATTTTTTGAAGGTCATGGCGCATTCGCGCATAACGGAGGTATGTACCGGCTCTCCCCGCGACGCGCAGATGAATCTTGAGGAACGATCTCCCATAAAACGCTCCTGCGCGTGTTTGTATAAGATTGATGCGGGACCGCGTACATTCAAATCCTGCACCAATTCCACCGCAAAACCAGCCAGATTTTCAACTGTCATCAATTGGGCCTGTCCGTTTTTATGAATCGGGATTTGGTTCCAGTCTGAAAGTGCATTGCGCGTTGCGTTGTAATCACGACCCGGATGAATTTCGATGGAAAGCAGCATCCTCTCGACATCTTTCTGGTTAAGCTGGTCCAGATAATCTTTCGGCAGCAACCCTTTCAAATCGGGAATGTCCTCGCGCGCACCCAAACGTTTTAACACACGCGCCGCATCCTGCATCCCATAGGCGTAACAATAATGCAGAGCCGTGCGCCCGTCCGCGTCAGGCAGATTGAGCATGGCGCGGGTTCCGAAGGTGGTGGCAATATCTATGACCATATCTTCGTTCATAATCTTCGCCGCAGTGACCAGAATGGTTTTCTTCTCGCCGTCCACGAGGGAAGGATCAAAACGGTCCTTTACCAACCCTATGGAACCATCAAAATTCTTTTGATCTTCATTCGCGATGATCACGTGCAAAAACGTACCTATCTTCGCGCCATTGTGAAGGCTTACGGTCGATGGGTTGGCGCCGCGCGCCAAAAGTGCGGTGAGTTTGTCTATAAAATATTCTGAGCTGCCGGGATATGCTGCATGAACGGTTGAATAGCCTTTCACGTTAATATCGGCGGGCAAGCCTGCATCCAAATAAGCTTTCAATTCAGGTACAGCCAGATTTGAATCCAACATGATCGATATGGGATCGCCGCCATTCTTGACCAACACGACGATGGTATCGATCGTTTCGGCGGCATTGGCGCGGGCCTTGTTCATCTTGTTGACTTGGGCAGGCAGAATTTCCGCCAAGGGACCTTGCAGTTTGAATCCGTTTTTCCAATGGTTCACAAACGGCGCGCACATCGCGTCTGTCAGATCAGGGAAGGCTTTTTGCGCGAGCGCGACAGCTTCGGCCGCTGGTTTTTCAAAGAATGCTTTAACGATGTCGGCACGGCAACTGATTGCCGCCATGGTAAACGGAATCTCTCTTTTCCAAACGGCAGGGCTTATATCCGGCGCGTTCAGTCCGATACCACCAAATCGCTGCTTGAGAACACTTAACATGGCCACATCCTTCTGCGCCACGCTTATGACAATAAATACAATATGTCAAGAAATTGGTGCCTTCTTACGCTTTACCTTTATCCGGCAAAAGCCCCGTCGGAAACCAAAAATTCAACCGATTCACGGCCTTGCCAGCTGTTTATCTGGAACTGGCCGGCCAGATGAAAGCTCTTTTGGGAGCCTTTCAAAAGCTCCTCGCCGAGCTTGGTCCCGACCCCGTAAAACAACATCGCCTTCATGCGGGGGCCGCCTTCCCAATCACTGACCTGTACTCTTATATGTTTGTCCTTCAAAACATCGGCCATCTGCACCCGCACATTGGCGAGCGCGAAGACAGGCTCTGTGTTCTGCGGACCAAATGGGCCGATATGGTCAGTGACCAAGCGCACGAATTGGGATTCCGCGCCGCGAATGGTGGCAATGCCGTCGATAACGGTTTCCATCGTTAGATCCATATTTTCCATTTGTTTGGAAATATGTTCGTTAAGAAAATCACGCAGCGCAGGCAAACGATCGGGGATCACGGTAAATCCACCCGCCATGGCATGACCTCCGCCTTTGACCAGCAAATCCAGATTACGGGCTTCAATAAAACTTTGTGCAAGATTTACGCCCGTAATCGAACGCCCAGAACCACGGCCTTCGAGAACACCATCGGGATTTTCCGCATAGGTGACAACGATGGCGGGTTTACCAAAACGTTCTTTCAAACGCCCCGCAACCAAACCGCTCAAACCCGGATGCCAATCGGTGTCGGAGACAATGATAACTTGCCCCTGGTCGAGCCCCTCTTTTTCTACGCGCTCGATGGCTTCTTTCATCATCTGCGACTGGATTTTCTTGCGCTGTTCGTTGCAGTCATCGAGAACGAAAGCAATCGATCGCGCCTCATCGAGATCATCCGTGGAAAGCAACCGCGCACCGAGGTCTGATTTGTGCACGCGCGACCCCGCATTGATCCGCGGTCCCAACGTAAATCCCGCATCGGAAAATTTCGGCGCGCCTTCGAGGTTGGAAACTTCGCACAAAGCACGGATACCGGGGTTGGTGCGCTGTGCCATCTGGTGAAAGCCAGCGCGTGTGAACAAACGGTTAGGTCCCGTCATCGGCACCATGTCGCAAACAGTGCCGAGTGCCACAAGATCGATCCAGTTTTTCATCTGCGGCTCTGGTATACCGCGCTTTTCAAAAAATTTCTCCCGCTTCAAAACATTATTGATAGCCACACATGATAAAAACGTCACGCCACATGCCGCGAGCATACCAAGACCGGAAGTATCGTCGCGGCGTTTGGGGTTGATGACGTGGTTGGCGTCGGGAAGTGTGTCTTCGGTTTCATGATGGTCGAAAATGACGACATCGAGATTAAGCCCCTTACCCGCCGCGACAACGCCGTGCGCGGTGGTACCGCAATCAAGCATAAAAACACTTTCCGCTCCCGCCGCTTTCAACGCATCCAGTGCCGTGATGTTGGGGCCATAGCCTTGCTGCAAGCGATCGGGAATATAAACAGGCGGTTCCATTTCGCAGTAGCGCAAGAACCTTGTCAGAATGGCGGCAGATGTCGCGCCGTCTACATCGAAATCGGCCAAGATGCCGATGGTTTTATGTTCGATGATGGCCTGCGCCGCAAATTCGGCAAAAGAACGCATGCCTGCCATGGAAAAAGGGTCGGGAAAATGTGCGCGCAAGGTTGGGTACAGAAAAGATTCCACATCTTCGGGCCCGACGCCGCGTACGTGAAGCATCCGCGCGATGAAATCTGGTAATCCGTGAAGCTGCGAAATCCGCGCCACGATGTCTTGCTCCACCGCAGGGAACACCCAGCGTGAATCCTTGAAAGACTGCTTCACATCAAGAAATGTGGAGCTTTGAAGTTGTGCAACAGAACTCATCTTTCGCCCTTGCGGTCAAAATTATGGGTGGATTCAATGCGGCGTATTGTGCCGGATTTGGAACGCATGACGATGGAATGGGTTTTCGCACCGCCCGCATAACGACGCACACCGGGCAACATCGCGCCGTCCGTCACGCCCGTCGCCGCAAACATCACGTTTCCGGGTTTGGCCAGATCGTCTGTCGTGTATACGCGTTTGAAATCGGTGATGCCCACGGCTTCGGCGCGTTTCTTTTCGCCGTCATTGCGGAAGACGAGCTGGCCAAGCATTTTACCGCCCAGACATTGTAATGCCGCCGCCGCCAGAACACCCTCTGGCGCACCTCCCGTGCCGATATACACGTCCAAACCGCTTTCGGGGTCGCATGTCGCGATCACGGCGGAAACATCCCCGTCTTGAATCAATGAAATACGCGCACCCGCTTTGCGAACATCGGCAATCAATTGCTCGTGGCGCGGGCGGTCAAGAATACAGACCATCAAATCTTCTACGCGGCCCTGTTTTTCATGTGCGATTTTTTTCAAAATATCCGCAACAGGTGCATCGAGATCCAGCATATTTTCATCAATGTCGAGCCCCACGCCTATCTTGCGCATATAGGTGTCGGGCGCATTTAGAAATCCGCCGTGATCTGTCATGGCAAGAACCGCAAGCGCGTTTTGTCCGCCCTTTGCCGTGGTGGTCGTGCCTTCGAGAGGGTCAAGCGCGATATCGAGCACAGGACCCGTGCCGTTGCCGACATTTTCGCCGATATAAAGCATCGGCGCCTCGTCGCGCTCGCCCTCGCCGATCACAACGGTGCCTTGCATGGATAAAGTGTTGAGCGCCTCGCGCATCGCGTCGACTGCGGCGGCATCGGCCGCCTTCTCATCGCCGCGCCCAACTGTTTTGGATGCCGCCAAAGCCGCGCATTCAGTCACCCGCACAGCTTCGAGCGCGAGGTTGCGGTCCATCGAAAATTCTTCGGGTGATGGCACGTAAGTCCGCGCTTTTTTGTCTGCCGTCATGGGCCAGCCTTGTATGGAATCAGTGTGGTCCAAGGATACGTCAAATCCTCAGAACGTCTCAATCCTTAAAACCGTCGGAGGCTCCGCAACGGTGGAAAGCGCCGCGATTTTGGCCGTGGCCCCCCGGATATCCTTGAGCGAGCACTCATGGGTTGTTATGACAACCGATACGGGCTGGTTCGGGTCGCGTCCGCGCTGGATCATGGTTTCAATGGAAATACCGAAATCGCGCAAAATGGCAGAAACATCTGCGATAACGCCCGGCTGGTCGGATACGATCAAATGGATGTACTGGCTGCTGATGATGTCTTCCGTACTCGCCCATTTTGAATTGCCGAGTTCACGCGAAGGCAAACCGAATGCGGGCAGATGGTATCCGCGCGCAAGGTCGACCAGATCCGCCATAACGGCGGACGCTGTTGGGCCCTGTCCTGCGCCGCGGCCCTCCAGCATAGCGCGGTCGATAAAATCACCTTCAACGAACACGGCGTTAAACACGCCTTCGACGGAACCTAGCGCGGAATCGATCGGCACCAGACAAGGCTCCAAACTCTGCGCGATCTTGCCACCGATGCGGCGCGTGATGCCGAGCAGTTTGATGCGGTATCCAAGCTCGCCCGCGAACGCGATGTCTTTTGCGGTGATGCGGCGAATGCCCGTAATGTCTATCGCATCGAAATCTGGTTTCACGCCGAACGCCAGCGCGGACAAAATCGTAAGCTTGTGCGCGGCGTCTATCCCGTCGACATCGAACGATGGATCGGCCTCGGCATAACCCTTTTTCTGCGCCTCTTTCAACACTGCGACAAAATCACGGCCCGAGGTGCGCATCTCGCTTAATATATAATTGCAGGTACCGTTCAAAATGCCGAACAAAGCTTCGATCCTGTTGCCCGCGAACCCTTCGCGTAGCGCTTTAATGATGGGAATACCGCCCGCAACGGACGCTTCGAAATTCAAGGATACATTGTTATCTTCGGCGAGCTTGGCAAGGGCCAATCCGTGCCGCGCCAACAAAGCCTTGTTCGCCGTCACCACATGTTTTTTGTTTTTAAGAGCGCGTTCGACCAATTCCTTGGCCGTGCCGTCTTCCCCGCCGATCAATTCGACGACGACGTCAACATCCTTGGCGTCCGCAATCGCCAACGGATCATCGACCCATTTATATTTGGAAATATCGATGTCGCGTTTTTTCTTTTTGTCTTTGGCGTTGATGGCCGTGATGGCGATGGGCTTTCCTGCACGGCGGGCAATGTCATCGCCATGCGTCTGCAGGATGCGGACAACCCCTGCACCGACTGTGCCGAGGCCCGCGATGCCTATGCGAAGTGGATTGGCCATGGATGATTAAGGTCCTGCGCCGGTGAACACGTCAACGCGGCGTTGCTCTGCTTCACCGCCGGACGTTTGTTTGGTATCGCCCCATCCCACGGTTTTGATTTTTTCGGCGGGAACGCCTTTTTCAATCAAACCTTCGGAAACGGCGGCGGCGCGTTTGACGGATTCTTTGAGGTTGAGGATTTTCGCTTTGACGGGATCATCAGTTTGCGTAGGAACGGACGCATGGCCTTCCACCGTCACGCGGTCCACAGGTGCGAATTTCGCAGTCTGTGCCACTTGCTCCAGAACCGCGTCATCTTCCACGCGGGAGGAACCGTACGGGAAATAAATATTGGATACCGCGGGACCGACACGGGAAGAAAGCTTGCCGCCTTCAATCGCCATGCGGCGGTCGGCGCCGAATGAATCCGGCGGCGGTGTCATGCCTGCGCTGGCCGTGTGTCCGACAGGCAGAACCGAATTTGGCCATGAACCACCTGCGGGGGGCGTATAACCGTCAACGGGATACACTGTCACGCGTGAATCGGTTGCGAGCGGAATGCCGTTATATTCTGGCATGGCGGGCGGAATGCCTGAATCCATCACGGCGGGTTCGCCATCGAGATCGTAGATTTCAACCGAGCCGCCGGAAAGCTTGCTCGTCATCAATTTCAAATCGCGGTTGTCAGGAACGGGGAATTGCGGAATGGGTTTTACGCCGGGTGCGGAATCGAGACGTTCTTCCATGGCTGCGTTGCTCACCTTGATTTCCTCATCGGCCGCGCCGGACCCTTTGGTCCAACCTTTCACGGTGTCGCAAGCACCCAAAAACAGAACGGCGGAAAAAACCAATAAGAACTTCGACATCAAACGCACGGCACAGCCTCCAAAGACGGGAATTTGGCTCATCCTGTCCGAAAACGCGTGGCGGTGCAAGAAGCCGCGGCAGAAAATTCCCCAAGAAAATCCCAAAGTTTATTGAAATTATTGATTTTTCCCCGTTTGTGGGGCATTAATATTCCACGTTTTCTGACCCGCTCCCGAAATAACCGTAAACTGGAAACCCATGGCCACCGCAATGCCTCGGAAAAGCAACGATTCCGCCCGCTCTACAAAGGAACCCAAACAGGCGATAGACCCTGTCGTACTGGGGCATGCATTGTCGGATGCGATGGAACGCGCGATCCCCCTGCTTCAGGAATATATGGAACGCCGCGGCAAAGATGTGACCATGCAGGCGCTCGATCCCATGATCAATCTGCAGGAACGTTTCACGTCTTTCATGGCCGTGTTGATGTCCAATCCGCGCCGCGTGGTAGAACTCCAACTTGACTACTGGAACCAGTGGGCCAATCTCTGGCAAAACACCTTCCAGAAATTGAGCGGCGAAAAAGCTGAAGATTTGTATAAACCGGAACCCGGCGACCGCCGCTTCCGTTCCGAAGAATGGAATGAAAACATCCTCTTCGATTTTATCAAACAATCCTATCTGATGACCTCAGGCTGGATGCACCGTGTGGTCCGCTCTACCGAAGGGTTGAGCCCCGAAATGACGGAACAGATCGATTTTTACACCCGCCAGTTCGCGGATGCGATGGCGCCGACCAATTTCGTGCTGACCAATCCCGACGTCTTGCGCGAAACCATCCGCACAGGCGGCGAAAACTTAGTCAACGGTCTTGAGAATTTGCTCGAAGATATGGAGCGCGGGCACGGGGAGCTGAAAATCAGCACCACGGATTACGAAGTCTTCCGCCCCGGCAAGAATATCGCCGTTACCAAAGGCGCGGTCGTTTATCAAAACGATCTGATGCAACTTATCCAGTACGAACCGACGACAGACAAGGTCAACAAAACGCCCTTGCTTGTCGTGGCGCCGTGGATCAACAAATATTACATCCTCGATCTCCGCCCGGAAAACAGCCTCGTCAAATGGCTGGTCGATCAAGGCCACACCGTATTCATGGTGTCGTGGGTCAACCCACAACAAGAACATGCGAAAAAGAATTTTTCGGATTATATGCACGAAGGCGTTCTGGACTCGCTCGAACAAATCAAAAAAATCACGGGCGAAAAATCCGTCAACGTTATGGCCTATTGCATAGGCGGCACCTTACTTGCCATCACTCTCGCGTGGCTTAAAGAACGCGGCATGGAAGATACGGTGAAATCCATCACCATGCTGACCACCCTGATCGATTTCGAAAAGGCGGGCGAACTAAAACTTTTCACCGACATAAAACAAATCGAGGCCATGGAAAAAACCATGGAACAACACGGCGTCTTGTCCGGCGATTACCTGCAGAAAACTTTCGCGTTGCTCCGTGCGAACGACATGATCTGGTCCTTCGTCATCAACAACTACCTGATGGGAAAAGAACCCTTCCCGTTCGATCTTTTATACTGGAACGAAGATTCCACAAACATGCCCTGTGCTATGCATTCATTCTATTTGCGCAATATGTATCTTGAAAACAAACTTATCAAACCCGAAGGGCTTGAAATCGACGGCGTAAAAATCGACGTGCGGGATATAGATACCCCCGCTTACTTCCTCTCCACCCGCGAAGACCATATCGCTCCGTGGAAGGCGACATATTCGGGCTATTCCGCTTTCACGGGACCAAAGAAATTCACCCTTTCCGCGTCCGGCCACGTTGCGGGCATCGTCAATCCGCCTGCCGCCGGCAAATATTGCTATTGGTCTTCATCCGAAAACACCCCCTCCCCCGAAAAATGGCTCGAACACGCCGCCGAAACGAAAGGCAGCTGGTGGACCGACTGGCAAAAATGGGCGGAAGACTTCACGGGCGGCAAAACTTCTCCGCGCGAAATCGTAAACGCGATCGAACAAGCACCCGGAAGTTACGTTCTTAAAAAATAATTACGGCTGTATCGGTTGCGTTGATTCAAACGTATCGACGATAGGTGCATTCGAAGTGGCACGCCCAGGGCCATCCGCCCGCGGCCACGCTTCCCAAGCGACGAAACCTCCGCCGCCTGCAATCGCAAGACTGGCGAACGCGGCACCAAGAGAGCCTGCCTTTCCCCAAAATTTATGTTTGTTAAATTCTCCCGCGGCCTTGATGAGTCCGCCCGCGCCCGCAAGAATGATCGGGCCTGACACCATAAGCCCTATTTTTGCCGCATCGGGATTGTTGAAAATCTGTTCTAACATACGCGCCTCCATGGATTGGAATAACAACGGGAATAGCACGGGTAGGGTTCCGTGCCAATACGCGTAAACTAACTACATGTATTCCTTGGACAACTTCACATAGTTATCGGCGGACACGGGAAAGAAATCAAGGTCCGCCTGCGTCAGATCGCGCATCTTGCGTGCGGGATTTCCTGCCCAAAGCTCGCCTTTCGGCACGCGCTTCTTCGGCGTTACCACCGCACCCGCCGCAACCATCGCGCCGCTTTCCACGACAGCTTCGTCCAAAATGATAGCACCCATGCCGATGAAGGAATTACTCTCGAGTGTGCAAGCATGAATGATTGCGTTGTGTCCCACCGTCACACCGTCGCCGATATAACAACCTGAAACCTTGCGCGTGACATGCAAAATGCTGCCGTCTTGAATATTGGTACGCTTGCCGATGCGGATTTCATGCACGTCGCCGCGCATCTGCACACCGAACCAGATATTGGAATCTTCGCCGATCTCCACATCACCCGCGATACACGCATTGGGCGCGACAAACACGCTGGAATGGATTTTGGGAAGGATACCTTTATAAGGAAGAATGATGCCGCTCATGCCCGATCTTAGCGCATAAAAAAACCAGCCCACAAGGGCTGGTTTTGAAAGATATGTGAAAGCGCTTAACGTTTCGCCCATTGTTTGGAGCGACGTGCCTTGTGCTTGCCGACTTTCTTACGCTCGACCTGACGCGCATCGCGGGTCAGGAAGCCTGCTTTTTTCAAAGGCGTGTGCAGAGCGGGTTCGAAATTGTCGAGAGCGCGGGAAATGCCGTGACGGATGGCGCCGGCCTGACCGGACAAACCGCCGCCTGCAACCGTGCAGATGACATCGAATTCACCAACGCGGTTAACGACGAGGAACGGCTGGTTCAGAACGAGCAAGTGCGTCTGACGACCGAAATATTGTTCCTGCGGTTTACCGTTGACGACGATTTTGCCTTTGCCGCGTTTCAACCAAACGCGTGCGGTGGACTCTTTACGACGACCCGTACCGTAAGCACGGCCAAGCGTGTCTACTTTGGTTTCGCGTGCCTTGGCTTCGGTTGCGGCTTGCGCCGTGCCGAGATCAGCCAAATCTTTTACTGCTGCTTCTTTTTTCGCCATGGTGATTAGTCTCTCTTGTTCTTAGCGTTCATGCCTGCAACATCCAGAACTTTCGGCGATTGCGCCGCGTGCGGATGGTCTTTGCCTGCATAGACTTTGAGGTTTTTCATTTGCTGACGACCGAGGGGGCCTTCAGGGATCATGCGTTCAACAGCTTTTTCCACGACGCGCTCGGGGAATTTGCCCGCGAGGATTTCGCCTTTGGATTTACCTTTGATACCGCCGGGGTAACCGGTGTGCCAGTAAAAGATATCGGCCTGGGCTTTGTTGCCCGTCAGGCGGATTTTGTCGGCATTGATAACGATGACGTAATCGCCGTCATCCATGTGTTGTGTGTATGTCGGCTTGTGCTTGCCGCGCAGACGCAGGGCGATAATCGAAGCGAGACGACCCAGAACAACGCCTTCGGCGTCGATGATCGTCCAGTCCTTCTGAATATCTGCCGCTTTTGCAGAGTATGTCATGTGGTTATTCCTTATTTTTTAAACTTGGCCGTTTTATGCAGGTTTGCGCCCCAAAGGTCAATGAAAAACAGGTATTTAAGCATACGGTACTATAGTACCTCTAACCTGAATGAACTTTTTCGCCTCTAACCTGTTGGTTTATCTATGAAAGTTGCAGCCCCGTCCTTACACAGCATAAACCACAGGATCGGCCACCACCGATCCAAAGGAACGGTGCGCACGCATCATAAGCATTTCTGGCGCAATGTCGCCCTTGGTTTTGCGGCATTTCTTCTGATCGCACTCATCGCCGGACGTTTGTATTTGCCCGTCTGGGCTACCGATCACGTCAACAAAACGCTCAACAACATCAAGGGCTACACAGGCTCCATTTCCGATGTTGATATCCATCTCTATCGCGGCGCGTACACAATCCATGATTTGAAGCTGAGCAAAAAGGTAAAGGACATTCCCGTTCCCTTTCTTGATATCGAAAAAACCGATTTCTCACTGCAATGGGGCGCATTGTTTGATGGTGAAATCGTCGGCGATGCTATATTGACCAAACCCGTCATCAATTTCGCTCAAGGCCGCGGCGGCAACACCTCGCAAACAGGCGTCGAAACCGACTGGACCAAACCGATCAAGGAATTACAGCCGCTCGACATCAACTTTGTCGAAATCATCGACGGCACTATTGCCTATAAAGATTTCTCGCACAAACCCGAAGTTGATTTGTCCATTTATAATCTGAACGCACGCGTCACCAACTTGCGCAATGTCGAAGACAAAAACGCCGCCCTGCCCTCCACTGTCACCGCGCGCGGCAAATCTATCGGCAGCGGCAACCTTACGGTGGACGGTCACATGAACATTCTGCGCCCCGTTCCCGATATGGATATCAAAGGAAAGCTGGAGAGCATCAATCTTCCCGCCATGAATTCCTATGCGCGCTCGTTTGCGGGCATAGATTTCAATTCCGGCAACCTGAACATTTATTCCGATTTAACAGTTAAGAACGGTAAGGTCAGCGGCTTTATCAAACCGCTCGCCACCAATGTCGACCTCATCAACAAAAAGGATGACGGCATAGATGTACTATGGGAATCCGTTGTCTCCGTGGTCATGGAAATCTTTACGAACCAGCAAAAAGATCAATTCGGCACGCAAGTGCAATTGGAAGGCGATCTGAACAATCCGCAAACGGATTTCTGGTCCACGCTGAACGGCATCGTCCGCAACGCTTTTGTAAAAGCTTATTCCAACACAGTAAAAGAAGAATAACTATTCTTCGAGGGGCTCCGGCAACTGGGTGATCATCACCTTGTCGATGCGGTGCCCGTCCATATCAACGATTTCGAAACTGTAACCGAACTCTTCAAAATGCGCGCCCACTTTCGGAGATTTGCGCAAATGCTCGAGGATGAAGCCCGCGATCGTGTCGAAATCCTCGTCGGCGCTGATCTGGTTCAAACCGATACTGATATGTATCTCCTCGATGGGCGTGCGTCCGTCAACCAACCAAGATCCATCCGCACGCTGTATTATTTTAAGCTGGTCATCTTTGTCGTAGTTCGAAGGAATGACGCCGATAATGGCTTCCAGAATATCCGAAGATGTCACGATGCCTTGCGTGCTGCCGTATTCATCGACAACGACGATCAAATTGATGTGGTGTTTTTTAAAGCTCTCCAAGGCCTGAAGGCATGACGCGCTTTCCGGCAAGATCATCATGTCGCGCACATGCTTCATGACGTCCAGTTCGCCGTGGTTCAACGCGGAATCCAGAAGATCTTTGGATTGCACGATGCCTTTGAGCTCGTCAGGATTGCCGTCGATCACGGGATAACGGGAATGGCCCGTCTCGTGCACCTTGCGGCGGATGTCTTCTATCGTGTCGTTGATGTCGATGAAAACGGTTTCCGTTCTGTGCGTCATGATGGATTTCACATCACGGTCATCAAGACGGATAACGCGTTGAAGCATCTCGTGTTCGGATTTTTCAATGACGCCTGTTTCGGCGCCCTCGCTCAATATCGCGCGGAATTCCTCGTCACTGACTTTATCGTCAACAACAGCCAAAATGCCGAGCACCTTCATGATGACATTGGCGGATACTTCAAGAAGAAGAACAATGGGATGCGTCATCCACGCCACGAATTTCATCGGCCTTGCAACCTTGGCCGCGATTTTTTCGGGATGGCCCAGCGCGAAGCGCTTGGGGATCAACTCGCCGATCACGACGGAGAAATATGTGATGCACGTAACGATGATGACCAGTGCAACGGTTTCACCGTGCGGATTGATATAATCATAGGCGTCAAAACGCGGCGCGAGCTTTTCCGCGATCGTTGCTCCTCCGTACACACCCGCGAAGATTCCGACCGTGGTAATGCCGACCTGCACGGTGGAAAGGAAACGCCCCGGATTTTCAGCAAGGTCCAGCGCGACATCCGCGCGTTTGTCGCCCTGCTTGGACATGTGTTTGAGCATGGGTTTGCTCGCGGACACGATGGCGATTTCCGACAACGCGAAATAAGCGTTGATCAGAAGAAGGACAAAAATAATAAGAACTTCGGTGAGGATCATAGGGGGATATTAGGATATAAACCCGCGCTCCGCCATATCAAGACACGGAAATTACGGTGTTTTTCGGGAGAAATTAGAGCTTCGTGTAGGGCTTGATACGCACGGGATTATATTGGAAAGGCTCTGACTCCATCGGTTCGGCGACAAATGCAGGTAACCCTTCCGCCTCGTAACCTGCCGCGGGTTCGATACCTGCCTGCGCTTTTCCGGCAATGCCCAGATCTACGCCGAAAAATATGTAACCGAAAACAACGCCCCACAAAGCGATCAGAACGACGCTGATTTTACCGGCATTTTTCACAATGCCTAAAATATCGTATTTCAAATCCACGTTTCACACCTCTATTGCGCGCAAGGATGACAAACCCGCAAGATTCGCGCAAGACGGTACGAATACAAAAAAGCACCTTTTCAGGTGCTTTTTGAAAGAATGATTTACGTATTTTATTCTACACAAGACGCTGGAAGTGACGTGTATGTGAATACACGAACGACGAAGCAACGATGTGTAGGGTTAAAATGGTCGGGGTGACAAGATTTGAACTTGCGACCCCTTGCACCCCATGCAAGTGCGCTACCAGGCTGCGCCACACCCCGACTAAGGGGAGGAAATAGCCCATTCCCGCCGAAAGATCAAACCTTAATTTGCCCCGGATTCCGCTAGGATTCAGCTTGGGGAATAGCGGAAAACGGCTATATAATTGGAGAAACCCCGAGCCAAAAGGTCCCATATGGACGATACCAAGATAGACCGTGAAACCATGGGCAAGCTGGCCAAAAGCCTGAACTTCCTGCTGGGCGCGGGAAATGAAACCTCCGCCGCCTTGAAACAGGCTTCCGAAACAGGCACCGACGCCGATGTCAAAAAGGCCCGCACCCTGTTTTTGAAATTGAAACACGGCGACCGTCAATCGGCTTTGGCCATGTTGAGCGGCGATTGATTTTTTAAAGGAGAACTGCATGAAATTGTTTTTGTCTCTTCTATGTGTAGCTTTGATATTTTCTGCCCCCGCCATCGCCGGCAACAACACGGATATGCATCAGGGCCACGGAGCCGTGGTGGATACCCATGAAGATCACGAAGACCATGACCATGGCGAAATGGATCATTCCGGTGCGGTGGATGTTTACGCTCCAGCCATGGAAACGATGCACGAAGGCATGATGTCGGTGGAACCGTCGGGCGATGCCGATGTGGATTTCGTGCGCGGCATGATCCCGCACCACCAAGGCGCGGTCGATATGGCGAAAATCCTCAAAGAAAAAGGCAAGGATGCGGAATTGCAATCACTGGCGGATTCCATCATCACCTCACAGGAAAAAGAAATCGCGATGATGAAAAACTGGCTGAAACGCCACGGAAAATAAGACAACAAAAAAAGTCCCCGTTCGGGGACTTTTTAATTTCGTGCAGAATTAAGCCACTTGCTCTTCGGGGAAGAGTGCGCGCAATGCTTTCAATTCACCCAGCATTTCTTCGAGCGCACCGCGTTGACGGTCCGAAAGATTGTAAACTTTCTGCGTCGGGTAGGCTTGACCGGCTTCGGGCTGCTCTTTGGCTTGCGTAATCGGCGCTTGCGCTTCGGCTTCTTCCGCCTCGGCCACTTGTGCCGCGATCTGGTTCTTGCCTTGTCCTTTCAAGAGTTTTTGAACGCCCTTGATCGTGTAGCCTTCGGTGTAGAGAAGATTGTGAATGTGCTTCAGCAAAGAAACATCTTCGGGGCGGTAATAACGTCTGCCGCCGCCGCGCTTGAGCGGCTTTACTTGGTTGAACTTGGTCTCCCAGAAACGGAGAACATGTTGGGGAACGTCCAGCTCGTCGGCCACTTCGGAAATCGTACGGAAGGCGCCTTGCGCTTTCTTTACGCCGCGGTCGGCTTGCTGCTGTGGGGCGACAGGGGTCGCCTTTTGGGAAAAGGATTCGTTTTCAAAAGAATTATTTTGAACGGCCAGATTGCTCATGGTTAACACCACTTCTAAGAAAAGATCAGGTTTAAAAAGGCTTACGCCCCTTTGCTGATCCTGTCTTTGAGAACATGAGATGCTCTAAAAACCAGAACGCGGCGCGGCGTAATCGGAACTTCAACTCCCGTTTTGGGGTTACGGCCGATCCTTTCACCTTTTTCGCGGATGGAGAAGCTACCGAATGAGGACAGCTTGACGTTTTCCCCAGAAATCAATGCGTTCATGACTTCATCTAAGACCTGCTCGACGAGGTCCGAGGATTCATTGCGGGACAGGCCCACCTGTTCGTAGACGGATTCTGCTAGATCAGCTCTGGTCAGCGTGCGTTCGCTCATGGTCCGGTCCTTTCATTTGGTATATCCCATTATAACCCTTTGAAAACAAAGGGTCAATAAAAGACATAGAAATTATCCAATGATTGTAAAGGGTTAATATTGGCCAAATCCCGCGGAATCCTTGCTAAACCGCATCACAATTATGTATAGTAGAGGTTCGGGATACAAAGAAATGCAAGAATTAATCAAGGTTTTCAGAGGCTTTGCCGCCTCTACGCCCGACAGACGCGGAGCGGATTTGTCGTCTCTTTTCTCGCGTATGGAACCCGGCTCCAGCCATTTTGTGCGTGAAGCCTATGACGCGATGCTCGAAACACTTTCTTTGCCTTCCGATCATCCCTTGGCGCGCGCCGGGAAAGACATTGCGGACAGAATCGATTCGACCCCGACTGCTGAAAATTACGGCGGCCACGGCAACGGCTATCACAACCGTAATCACATGTTCGAAGTGCCGACGGCCGCCACGGGCTTAATTCTGATTCATGCGGCGCGTGGTTATGAACCGAAACTTTCCGCGCAAGACAAACTGGTTTTGCTGGTCGCCGCAGTCGCGCACGACATCGGGCACAATGGTGAAGGCAACGGCTTTGGCGATAAACGCGTGCCGCTACTGACCGAAGGCCACGCCATCCGATTGGCGAAAGACCTGATCCGCCCCCATTACACGGATGAATCGCAGTTCGAAAAAACTTTTGCGCGGCTTGAAACCATTATCGCTGCTACGGATATCGGCGGCGGTGACAAATCACCGGGGAAATTCTTCGCAGACTACGCGAAATACCACCGCGGCGAAATCGATGCCCCGCCCACCCCGCCCATTCCC
>DLGR01000018.1:0-2559 GCA_002482805.1 Micavibrio sp. UBA7689
CATCCATCGCGGTGACTTTACCGCTGAGCGCCGTCAGTTGGTCTTCGTGGCGTTCGATTTTCTGCGCGGAAGGTACGAGGAACAAAGTCGCCGCGCCGCCGAGAACGAGGGCGAATGCGAGAACGGTCCAAAAGCTGGCGCGCACGGCTTTTTTCTGGCCTTGTTGAATTGCACTCATCAATTCTTCATGTGTAGCGTCGATACGCGGCTGCAGCGATGCCGGGATCGGTTTAGGCTGCGCGCGGTAAATCGGCTCTACGGAAATTTTTACATTGTCGTTATCGTTGTTGATGAACGCACTTTCGGATTGCGTGCCTTTGTCGAGGGCGGCACCCGTTGCAGTGGAAGATGCGGGGGAATCGTTTAAAAGATCGGTGATGTCGATGCTGTTTTCATTGGCGGCGCGGATCACGTCTGCACGGCGTACGCCCGGAATGACATCGCGTTTTTTCCATCCCTGAACCGTGGTGACGGGCGCACCCACTTTTGCGGCCATCGGGCGGATACCCCCGAAGCGCTCGATAATGACGGAGGCATTTTTCAGGGAGTCCACATCTTCGATGCTCATAACGATCTCAATCCTTAACTTTATGCAAAATGGTGGGTGCCAACTGTTCCAATAATCTCATCATACCATACCGATCGGGCTTTTCGGCCACAAGAGCTTGCTGGAAGGGCAATACGGAAACAGAATGTACCACGCCCTCACTGATACACAAGGCCTTTGTGGTTTTCAAACGCACGGCGCGGTCATATTGCTGCACCAAATCGGAAAAAACTTGGCCGCCGCGCGCGGAGAAGAATAAAATCGCTTCTATTTTGCGCAGATCGAGCAAGTTTAGAAGGTTAATCGACAAATTCTGGGCAGGTATTGCGGAATAACCGACGAATTCGCGCAAACTAACCCCATTTTTCGACAAAATTTCCGTCAAATCGGAGGAAATATGTTCTCCGCGTATGTAAAGCGGTGGAATTAACGAAGTTATTAACGTCTTTGTTAACAAAACCGCCAGATCGTCCACGGTACCCGCCGCACTATCTATATTGGTGAATCCCGCCTGCCGCGCTTCATCCGCCGTGTTGCGCCCTACGGTGTAAACATGATGCGCGCGCTCGTCGCTCAATCTGGCAAAAGCGCGCACCCCGTTTGCCGATGTGAAAACCAGCGGCGTGTCGTTCGAAGTTTCTGGCAATGATTCGCCACTGTAGGAAATTGTGAGCACGGATTCGATATGCGGTTCGAACCCGATATCTCTTATCGCATCGATAAACTCCGCGCTGTCTTCTTCGGGACGTACGATGACGATGGATTTCGCGCTCATGTGAAAAGAGATGCCGGTGCGGTGACTCTTATTTTCTTGGCCGTGACAGCGCCGAGATTGACGGCTTCCGCGCGCGTAGTGATATTCGTCTGCACCGCTTCTTCATAAATTTCTTTTCCATCCAGCGAACACAGAACCAGATTGAAATGCAATTGCCCTTCCTTGAATCGTGCATATGCACCTATGGGTGTATGGCAGGAACCGTCAAGCACGCGGAGCGCTGCACGCTCCACATGGGCGCAAAGCCCCGTTTTCTTATGATGGATGGCATCCAGCATATCGCGCACTTCCGCCGCATCTTCGCGCGTTTCAATCGCAATAATGCCTTGGCCGCAGGCAGGAAGCATATCGCCTACTTCGACCGGATAAATGAAATTACCGGTTATATTCAATCGTCCCAAACCCGCCATCGCGAGATAGGTCGCATCGACTTGCCCCGCCGCGAGTTTATCAAGCCGCGTCTGTACATTGCCGCGAATGGGTACGCATTCTAAATCGGGACGCTGTGACAAAACGAAAGACTGGCGGCGTGTGGACGACGTTCCCACAACCGCGCCTTTGGGCAATTCGGCCAGCGTTTGCGCCTTGTGGGAAATAAACGCGTCGCGCACATCGGCGCGTTTCAAAACATGATCGAGCGCGAGGCCGTCGGGCAAAACCGAAGCCATGTCTTTGAGCGAATGCACGGCGCAATCAATCTGGCCTTCCAACAATGCGCTTTCGATTTCACGAGCGAACAATCCCTTGCCGCCTTCGGCTTCGGACAACTTCGTCTCACCGTCTTCGGGTTTCCAGTCACCGGATGTCTTGATGATGACACGCTTGAGCGAGATGTCGGGATAAACTTCTTTCAATGCGCGCGCGACTTCCACCGTCTGCGCCAGCGCCAGCGGTGATCCCCGCGTTCCGATTTTAAGGGGTTTCAAGGTCATAGCGGTTATTTAGCAGTCTTCGCAGCGGATGACAATAAACCCAAAGCCTGCTAAAACCCGCCCATGATCGTATTGGGTATAGAAACATCGTGTGACGAAACGGCCGTGGCCGTTATTCGTGACGATAAAACCATCATGGCGAACCTCGTGCTCAGCCAGTTGGAGGAGCACAAGGCCTTTGGCGGCGTGGTGCCCGAAATTGCAGCGCGTGCCCACATGGATCATCTCGATACTTTGATTGCCGCCGCGCTTTCTGATGCAAAAATTTCTTTCAAGAATTTGAGCGGCGTTGCCGCGACCTGCGG
>DLGR01000018.1:2564-3012 GCA_002482805.1 Micavibrio sp. UBA7689
CTGATCGGCGGCGTCATGGTCGGTATGATGGCGGGGAAAGCGATCGCCGCCGCATATAAATTGCCTTTCGTCGCGGTCAATCATCTGGAGGCCCACGCCCTCACGCCGCGCCTCACGAACGATCTGGAATTCCCTTATCTGCTCTTGCTCGTATCAGGCGGACACACGCAAATTCTGGTGGTGGAAGATGTCGGCAAATACAAACGCCTCGGCACGACCATCGACGACGCGCTCGGCGAATGTTTCGATAAGGCCGCCAAACTGATGGGCCTTGGCCATCCCGGCGGGCCTTTGGTGGAAAAAGCCGCCGCTGATTGCAGAAACAAGCAAAACGCTCTGGATCGTTTTCCCCTGCCGATCGCCATGAAAGGCCGTGAAGGCTGTGATTTTTCTTTTTCTGGTTTGAAAACCGCCATACGCAATCACGTTGAAAAATTACCGCAGGGAA
>DLGR01000018.1:3049-3207 GCA_002482805.1 Micavibrio sp. UBA7689
ATTGAATTATCCCGATGTTGCCGATCTTTGCTACGCGTTTCAAGAAACGGTGACGCTCATTGTGAATGACCGCATGGCCCACGCGATTGGGATTTTCAAAAGTAGGTACAAAAACGTTAAACGACCCGCGCTCGTGGTTTCCGGCGGGGTTGCGGCCA